>JAJPHH010000033.1 GCA_021325385.1 Alphaproteobacteria bacterium | reverse complement strand
GGCTGAATCTTGCGCTTCACCGCGATGAAGACCTTGACCATCTTCATCACGCCGGGCGGCAATTCGTCGCCGCGCTGCAGCTTCTCGACCTTGTCGAGGAAGCGGCTCTCGAGCAGCTTCTTCGATTCGTCGTACTGCTTCCGCATCGCCTCGATCTCGGCCATGGTCTGGTCGCTTTCGAGGGCGAAGCTCCACCATTGCGAGCGCGGATGCTCGTCGAGGATGGCCTTGGTCAGCTCCTGGTCCTTCTTGAAGCCCTTCGGCCCGGAAAGAGCCCGTTTGCCGATCAGCACCTCGGCCAGGCGCGCATAGACGTTGCGGTCGAGGATCGCGAGTTCGTCGTCGCGGTCCTTGGCGAGCCGCTCGATCTCCTCCCGCTCGATCGCCTGGGCGCGCTCGTCCTTGTCGACGCCATGGCGGTTGAAGACGCGCACTTCGACGACGGTGCCCTGCACGCCGGGCGGCACGCGCAACGACGTGTCGCGAACGTCCGAAGCCTTTTCGCCGAAAATGGCGCGGAGCAGCTTTTCTTCCGGCGTCATCGGGCTTTCGCCTTTCGGCGTGATCTTGCCGACGAGAATGTCGCCGGCGACGACTTCGGCGCCGATATAGACAATGCCCGCTTCGTCGAGATTCTTCAGCGCCTCTTCCGAAACATTCGGAATGTCGCGCGTGATTTCCTCAGGGCCCAGCTTGGTGTCGCGGGCCATGGCCTCGAATTCCTCGATATGGATCGAGGTGAACACGTCGTCCTTGACGATGCGCTCCGAGAGCAGGATCGAGTCCTCGAAATTGTAGCCGTTCCAAGGCATGAACGCGACGAGGACGTTACGGCCGAGCGCCAGATCGCCGAGATCGGTCGAAGGACCGTCGGCGATGATGTCGCCCTTCTCGACGAAGTCGCCGACGCGAACGAGCGGCTTCTGGTTGATGCAGGTCGACTGGTTCGAGCGCTGGAATTTCATCAGCCGATAGATGTCGACGCCGGGCTTGGCCGCGTCGGTCTCGCCGGTCGCCCGAATGACGATGCGGGTCGCGTCGACCTGGTCGACGATCCCGGCGCGGCGCGCCGCGATCGCCGCGCCGGAATCGCGGGCGACGACCGATTCCATGCCGGTGCCGACCAAAGGCGAATCGGAGCGGACCAGCGGCACAGCCTGGCGCTGCATGTTCGAGCCCATCAGCGCGCGGTTAGCGTCGTCGTTCTCGAGGAAGGGAATCAGCGCCGCCGCGACAGAGACGAGCTGCTTCGGCGAGACGTCCATGAAGTCGACGCGCTCCGGCGGCAGCATGGCGATATCGCCCGCGTGACGGCAGACGACGAGGTCCTCCGTCAGCTTGCCGTCCGAATCGATCGGCGTGTTGGCCTGGGCGACCGAGTATTTCGCTTCCTCCATCGCCGACAGGTAGACGACCTCGTCGGTGACGCGGCCGTCGCGGACGCGCCGGTACGGCGCTTCGATGAAGCCATATTTATTGACGCGGGCGAAGGTCGCCAGCGAATTGATCAGGCCGATATTCGGGCCTTCCGGCGTCTCGATCGGGCAGATGCGGCCGTAATGCGTCGGATGCACGTCGCGCACTTCGAAACCGGCGCGCTCGCGCGTCAGGCCGCCCGGGCCAAGCGCCGACAGGCGGCGCTTATGGGTGATCTCCGACAGAGGGTTCGTCTGGTCCATGAACTGCGAGAGCTGCGAAGAGCCGAAGAATTCGCGCACCGCCGCCGCCGCCGGCTTGGCGTTGATCAAGTCCTGCGGCATGACCGTGTCGATATCGACCGAGGACATGCGCTCCTTGATCGCGCGCTCCATGCGCAACAGGCCGACGCGATATTGATTCTCCATCAATTCGCCGACCGAGCGCACGCGCCGATTGCCGAGATGATCGATATCGTCGATCTCGCCGCGGCCGTCGCGCAGATCGACCAGGGCTTTCACCACCGCAAGGATGTCCTCCTTGCGCAGGGTGCGCATCGTGTCGGGCGCGTCGAGGTCGAGGCGCATGTTCATCTTGACGCGGCCCACCGAGGAGAGGTCGTAACGCTCGGCGTCGAAGAACAGGGAATTGAACATCGCCTCCGCCGTCTCGATCGTCGGCGGCTCGCCCGGGCGCATGACGCGGTAGATGTCGAACAGCGCGTCCTCGCGCGAAGAATTCTTGTCGACCTTCAGCGTGTTGCGGATATAGGGGCCGATATTGACGTGATCGATGTCGAGCACCGGCAATTCGCTGAAGCCGTGCTCGAGCAGCAAGGCGAGCGACTTGTCGGTGATCTCGTCGCCCGCCTCGGCGAAGATTTCGCCGGTCGCCGGATCATAGAGATCCTCGGCGATATACTGGCCGTAGAGATCGGCGTCGTCGGCGCGCAGCGCCTTGACGCCCTTCTCGGCGAGCAGACGGGCCGAGCGCGCCGTCAGCTTCTTGCCGGCCTCGATCACCACTTCGCCGCTGTCGGCGTCGACGAGGTCGACCGACGCCTTCGCCCCCTTCATGCGCTCGGCGTCGAACGGCGCGCGCCAATGGTCGTGATCGCGGGTGTAGACGACCTTCTTGTAGAAGGTCGTCAGAATCTCCTCGCCGTCCATGCCCAGCGCATAGAGCAGCGACGTGACCGGGATCTTGCGGCGGCGGTCGATGCGCGCATGGACGATGTCCTTGGCGTCGAACTCGATGTCGAGCCAGGAGCCGCGATAGGGAATGATGCGCGCGGCGAACAGCAGCTTGCCGGACGAATGGCTCTTGCCCTTGTCGTGATCGAAGAAGACGCCAGGCGAACGGTGCATCTGCGAGACGATGACGCGCTCGGTGCCGTTGACGATGAACGTGCCGTTCGAGGTCATGAACGGCATGTCGCCCATATAAACGTCCTGCTCCTTGATGTCCTTGACCGACTTCGCGCCGGTCTCCGGATCGACGTCGAAGACGATCAGGCGTAGCGTCACCTTGAGCGGCGCGGCGTAGGTCATGCCGCGCTGGCGGCACTCGTCGACATCGTATTTCGGCGCTTCGTATTCATATTTGACGAATTCGAGCAGAGCGGTCCCTGCGAAGTCCGAGATCGGGAAAACCGATTTGAAAACCGCTTGCAAGCCTTCGTCGGGCCGGCCGCCTTCCGGGGCGTTGACGATCAGAAACTGGTCGTACGAAGCCTTCTGAACCTCGATGAGGTTCGGCATTTCGGCGACTTCCTTGATATGCCCGAAGAACTTGCGAACACGCTTGCGGCCTGTGAATGTTTGCGTCTGCGCCATGTGGCTCCTCGAAGCTGATTGCCGCCCCGGCTTTCGCCTCGCCGGGCGGGCCCGCGCGCCCTCGGGACGGAGCGCGGGAAAGGGGCGTCGCCCCTGATGACTTGAACCTCTGATCGCGTCGCCGCCGCGACCGCCGCTCTCCGCCGCATCGGGCGGCCTTCAGAGAACGGCTAAACGGCCCCGGGCGGATCGCTCGGGACCGTTCGCCTTTAAGAGCGCGGGCCGGAGGGCCCGCCGCGCCTCACTTGAGTTCGACCTTGGCGCCGGCCTTTTCGAGAGCCGCCTTGATCTTCTCGGCGTCCTCCTTGGAGACGCCTTCCTTGACGGGCTTGGGCGCGCCTTCGACCAGGTCCTTGGCCTCCTTCAGGCCCAACGAGGTGATGGCGCGAACTTCCTTAATGACTTCGATCTTCTTGTCGCCGGCGGCCGCGAGAACGACCGTGAATTCGGTCTTCTCTTCGGCTGGCGCGGCAGCGGCGCCGCCAGCGGCGCCGCCCGGAGCGGCGGCGACCGCCACCGCGGCGGCGGCCGAAACGCCCCATTTGGCTTCTAGAAGCTTGGCGAGCTCCGCCGCCTCGAGGACGGTCAGGCTAGACAAGTCTTCGACGATTTTCTCAAGATTGGCCATTGATAGGTTCCCTATATGGTTCGAACGATGCTGTTTTTAAAGAGCCTCGATCAGGCTGCGTCTTTCGCGGCATAGGCCCCGACGACCCGCGCAAGTTTGGCGGCGGGCGCGGTCGTGAGCTGGGCGAGCTTGGTCGCCGGCGCCTGGACGAGGCCGACGATCTTGGCTCTGAGCTCATCGAGCGAGGGCATGGTGGCCAAAGCCTTCACGCCGTCGACATCGAGGGCGGTCTTGCCCATGGCGCCGCCGAGGAGGACGAATTTCTCGTAATCCTTGGCGAAGGCCACGGCGACCTTCGGCGCCGCCACTGGATCGTCCGAATAGGCGATCAGAGCCGGGCCCTTCAAAAGGGCGCCGACGGAGGCGACATCCGTGCCTTTGAGAGCGATCTGGGCGAGGCGGTTCTTGGCGACCTGAACGCGCGCGCCCGCCTGCTTCATCTGCTTGCGCAAAGTCTGCATCTGGGCGACGGTCAGACCGGAGTAATGGGCGACCACGACCACGGAAGTCTTCGAAAAGACGTCGTGGAGCGAGGCGACCAGCTCCTTCTTTTCCGCTCTATCCAATGTTCTCTCTCCGGTTGGCGGGTCTCCCCGCCTGCTGCACATGTCGCGCCGGGCTTATGGCGCCCGTTCGCGACCTTTTGCGCCTGTCCCCGGAGCCGAGCGATGAGCCCGTCGCCGGACAGAAGGTTCGAACCGAACAAGCAAATCGCCCCTTTCGGGCGACTTGTCGAAATCCCGGTCTTCCCCGTCTATGCTGGCGCCGTCCGGCCCTTTCGGGCGTTCTGGCATTAAGCGGCGGCCCGTTGGAGGCGAGCCGCACGCGCCGGCAGTCTCGGACAGGACATGGCCGGACAAGACACGAGGGGCGTCCCCCGGGTCCTCCGGCCTATCCACCGCTCCCGTTTGGGTCTCCAAGCGAGGCGGAAGTCTTAAATGATCATCGGGGCCGCTCCGCGTCGCCGACCCCAACCGGCTCTTTAGCCGGTCGCATCGCTCCTGCCAAGAGGTTTTTTGGCCGGGCGCCGGTCCTTTTCGCCCGGCGCGACGCCCGCAATCGCCTCAACGGCGCTTCGCGCCGCAGGTCCGGCGCGAAGGCGCGGGGGTTCTAGGCGCCGACCGCCGCAGCCGTCGAGACCGAGCCGAGATCGAGCTTGACGCCCGGCCCCATTGTCGAAGAGATCGAAACCCGCTTCAGATAGGTCCCCTTGGCGCCGGCGGGCTTGGCCTTGTTCACCGCGTCGACGAAGGCCCGGATGTTCTCGGCCAGCTTGTCCTCGCCGAACGAGGCCTTGCCGACCGAGCCTTGAACGATGCCGGCCTTCTCGACGCGGAACTCGACCGCGCCGCCTTTCGAGGCCTTGACCGCCGCGGCGACATCCATTGTCACCGTGCCGACTTTCGGGTTCGGCATCAGGCCGCGCGGACCGAGCACTTTGCCCAGCCGGCCGACCAACGGCATCATGTCGGGCGTCGCGATGCAGCGGTCGAAATTGATCTCGCCGCCATTGACCGCATTCACCAGGTCCTCGGCGCCGACAATGTCGGCCCCCGCCGCCTTCGCCTCGTCCGCCTTGGCCCCGCGCGCAAAGACCGCGACCCGCAAAGTGCGGCCGGTTCCGTTGGGCAGGTTGACCACGCCGCGCACCATCTGGTCGGCGTGTTTGGGGTCGACGCCGAGATTGAGCGCGATCTCGACCGTCTCGTCGAATTTGGCGTTGGCGCGCTCTTTCACGAGCTTCACCCCCTCTTCCACCTTGTAAAGTTTGGTCCGCTCGACGCCCTCGCGGGCCTTCCGGATTCTCTTGCCGTGCGCCATGGCCTTACCCCACCACTTCCAGGCCCATCGAACGGGCTGAGCCTTCGATCATCGCCATCGCCGCTTCGATCGTCTCGCAATTGAGGTCGACGATCTTCTTTTCGGCGATCTCGCGCACCTGCTCCTTCGTCACCTTGCCGACGAAGCCGCGTCCCGGCGTCTTGGCCCCGGAAGCCGGCTTCTTGCCCAGCTTCAAGCCGGCGGCCTTCTTCAAGAAGTAGGTCACCGGCGGCTGGCGCATCTCGAAGGTGAAGGAGCGGTCTTGATAGGCTGTGATCACGACCGGGATCGGCGCGCCCTTCTCCATCTGCGCGGTGCGCGCATTGAAGGCTTTGCAGAACTCCATGATGTTGAGGCCGCGCTGACCGAGCGCGGGACCGATCGGCGGCGACGGATTGGCCGCCCCCGCCGGTACTTGCAGTTTGATATAGCCGGCTACTTTCTTGGCCATTGACGCTGCTCCAAAATGGCTGCGGGCCCGAGCGTCGGGCTCAGGTCGCGCCGTTGCAGTTGCGTGGTGCGAGCGGCGATCCCGGATGGCTGCCGGGCGCTCTCCCACGCCGAGAAGGCGCGGCGATTAGCAGGTTTGGCCTGTCGCCGCAAGCTGGCGCTCGGGCCGGTCGTCGTCGGGGCCGAAATCTTCCGGCGCCCCGCCTGCGGTGATTCGCATGACTTTAACGGCGTTGCTGATCACGTCGGCGGGGCGCTTCTCGCCCTTTAGGGCCTCGGGGCATCAGTCGACTTCCATTCTGCAATGCATTGCTCAAGCTCACGAAGCGTGCCCATTAGTTCGCCAATCAGGCCGCCCACCTGGACATCACGATCTTTGCCGTAGAGCGGGGTCCCACCGGCTAGGATATCGATTTCTCGCTTCACCTTGTCTCGCGCGGCGATCAACTCCGTAAGGGTCGGCTCCGCATCCGTATCTCGGCCCATACTCCCGGCCTCCAATCTTGCCGCTAGGCATAGCCGGGAGTTGAGACTGGCGCGATTAAAGGTCAAGCGCCTTATTTTTCAAACTGAGGCGCTATCATCGGCTCGCACCCTACCGAGCGGCAATTGACGGCACCAAGCGCGACACTTTCTACGCAAACCGCGGTCTGCGTGGCGCCGGAGCTGATTTGCGCGACCACGCTAAGGGTTCCTTATCTGTTGTGGCGGATAACTCGCCGGAGCATGCGGTTTTGGCGAGCGTTAACTTTGCGTTTGGGGTCGTCCTACTCCACGGACGCCGATGCAGCGCGCCCGGCGGAAAGCGTCCGCGCGGAAGCTTCGCCGCTCCCGCCAGACAAGGCGTCCAGGCTCCTGCACAGCGCCAAACGCACGGCGCTGATCATCGCCGCGGCCTACTTATACGACACGCTGATCTTGTTCGGCTATTGGGCGGCGGGTTTCGTTCCCCTCGCCGTGCCGATCGTCGTCTTCGCTCTGCTGGCTGCGCTGGTGGGCGCCGTCGAGCTGGCGCATGCCGCCGGCTGGAGCCTGAAGCGGCGCGATCCGACCCTTTTCCTACCGCACCTGCTCTACGCCATCGCCGTCGCCCTCGGCGTCGCGTTCGCGGCGCCGCAGATCGGCTTTCAGCCCTTCGCAACCCTGTTCGCCATCAGCGCCTTCAGCTTCATGGCGCCGAACGCCAGGAGCCTGATCATCGCCTGGATCGCGGTGGCGATCGGCGCCGCCGCGGTCATCTTCGCGGTCGGTCCACGCCTCGCCATGCCGACCTCGACTTTGGCCGGCCAGGCCCTGACCAGCGCGGTGATCGCGGGCCTGCTGGCGCGCTGCATCTGGATCGCGATGTTCGTGCGCAAGTTGCGCGCCCGGCTCAGCGAAAAGAACCGCGCTTTGACCGAAGCGATGGCGCGGATCGAGACTCTCGCCACGATCGACGACGGCACCGGCCTGCCCAATCGACGCGCCATCGCCGAGACGGCGCGCGAGCACCTTGCGCTCAGCCGGCGCGCCGGCCTGCCGCTTTCCCTCGCCTTCGTCGACATCGACCATTTCAAACAGATCAACGACGCCTATGGCCATCTCGCCGGCGATCGCGCGCTGAAGCTCGTCGCCGAAGCGCTGCGCAACGCGCTCCGCGAGGCCGATCGGGTCGGCCGGTTCGGCGGCGAGGAGTTTCTCATCGTCATGCCGGGAACGGCGCTGCACGAGGCGTTCGAGCCGCTCGAGCGGCTGCGCCGCTGCATCGCGGGCCTCGACTGGTCCTCGACCGGCCTTGCGATCAAGCCCACCGTGACGATCGGCGCGGCGCAATACGCGCCTGGCGAGACGCTCGAAGCTGTGGTGCGGCGCGCCGACCTCGCCCTCTATCTCGGCAAGAACGCCGGCCGCAATCGCGTCGTCCTCAATCCGCCGCTCGGCAAGCCTCGCCAGCAGGCGCTGAGCGCTTAAGGCGGTCCCAAGGACGGCCCGAGCGTGATCAGCGCGACGGACAAAACGCCGAGCGCGACGCCCGCGCCCTGCGCCCAACCCAGCTTTTCCCCGAAGGCGACGATCGCGACGATGTTGATGGCGATGAGCTGGATCAAGGCCGAAAGACTGAACGCCGTCGACATGCCGACCGAGCGGACGAGCCGCATCATCAAAAGATTGCCGGCTGTGTAGAGCGCGAGAGTGAGGATGGCTCGGACGAGGCTCGGCGCCAGCGCCCAGCCTTTCGCGCTGCTCGCCGCGCAGAGAAAAATCGCGGTCGCCGCGGCGAGCTGGACGAGGTTGGTCGCATTCATCTGGTTCGGCGCCTCCCTCGGCTGCGTAGCATCGCCGCGAGGCGGTCTCAATGGCGGCGGCGTCGGATGTCCGGCGAACGCGGCGGCGAAACGACCGTCATGGTCCTTCGAACGCCGCATCGGTTTCGGAGAAATCGCGCCTTTCGAACGATCGCCGCACGTTCATGGTCCTTGCGAGCGCATAGGCCGAACAGTCGGCAAGATTGAGCTTTGATTTTGAATGGACGCCGTTGCCATACCGGTCGAAGGCGTCGGCCGCGGCGCGAACTTGAATCAGTTGCGACGTCTGACGCCGCGAGCGCCGCCGCCGACCTCCGTCTCGGTCACCGGCGAAGCGTTTTCGACGCCTCGTCCGGCCTTGCCGCAGCTTCGGCCGGCCTGGTTCGGCTTTAAGGGGCGCGCACGCCCAGCGCCGCCTTGGCGCCCTTGCGCCGGCGGGCGAGCCATTCTTTCAGCGCCCGATTGATGCGCGACTGCCATCCGGGACCTTCTTTTCGAAAGCCTTCGATCACATCCGCATCGAGCCGGATCGTGGTCGAGACTTTCTTTGCGGCGGCCAGTGGCCTGCCGCGCTTGACCGGCGCGGCGGCGAGCTCCTCGCGCCATTCCGGCTGCGAAAGGTCGGGCGCGTCGTCGGCCGGATCAAGTTTCGAGACGTGGGCCATAGAGCTTTTTTTCGCGGGCATTGGCTTTCCTCATGCTGATGACGCGCCAATTTCGGCCGCGCGGCGTCCAGACCAGCACGACCATGCGGCCGAAGAGCAGGCCAATCGTGATCATCCGCTTCTCGCCGTAATCGCGACGGCTGTCTTCGATCGTCAGGCTCGGTCCGGCGAACACCTCTTCGGCGTCGGCCATGTCGAGGCCGCGCTCTTGCAGCGTCGCCAGGCGTTTGGCGGGATCGAACTCGATCGGCATGATTTATGTTACTACAGAAAAGGCGCGTCAAGCGTTTGGTTGCGGCCTTTTGGCCGAAAGGAGCAAGGGATTCGATGCTGCGTCCGTCCTGGATCGCCGCGAATGTCTCACCTATCGAAATGATCTCGTTGGGAAAAATCGCAAAAAGCGCCGAACCTGCATCGACGATATTTCCGCGGCAAACCGATCCAGCCCGGACCGCCGGACGGCGATAGCGCCGGAGGACTGGTCGCTTGCTCGGCTTAGCCCAACGCAAGGCCGATCCTTCGATGGCGAATCTCGCGACGGGAAGGCGATGCGCCGCCGCCAAGCGCTCGGCGGTCGCCGATGGATGGGGCCCTTGGCTCCAGTCGGAAATCTCGGCAAGATCGCGCTCTCCCATCCCGAGAGCGCCATGGCCCAGGCTTACGATCCGAACAACATCTTCGCCAAAATCCTGCGCGGCGAAGCGCCGTGCGTCAAAGTCTTCGAGGACGAGACCGCGCTCGCCTTCATGGACATCATGCCGCGTGGCGAGGGTCACGTCGTCGTCGTTCCGAAAATCGCGGCCCGCAACATTCTCGACATCGGGCCGGGCGACCTCGCCCGTTTCATGCCGGCAGTGCAGAAAGTGGCCATGGCCGCGAAGCAGGGGCTGAACGCCGAGGGCGTTAAGATCGAGCAATACAACGAGAGCGCGTCCGGCCAGACCGTCTTCCACCTGCATTTCCATATCCTGCCGCGCTGGACCGGCGTGGAGCTGAGGCCGCCAGGCGGTCCGATCGTCGCCGCGGAGGCGCTGAGGCCGGTCGCGGAGAAGATCAGAGCGGCGATCGGCGCTTAGCGCGTGGGTCGCCGCCCGATGGCGGGAGGCGAGCGGCATGGAGAAGGGGGAGGCGCTTCAGCAAACTATTTCGCTGCTGGAGGCAATTCCGGGCGGCCCGGAAGTGGCGGAGTGGTTCGGCGGCTGGCCTGAATTTGGCGATGCCGAAATACTTGAGCTGCGCCTGGTCCGACGCGGCCCAAGTTTGCTGCGCATTTCGGCTACGGCGAGCGCGGCCGGAAAATGGCGGGGACCGCCGTTCAAGCACGCCGTTTTCGATTTCACGTTGCGCGATACGATCGATATCCGTCTCGACGCTTCAGCCGGCAAAACGTCATCGACGGACTGGCGCTGCGTCCGGCGCGGAATCGACCTGTTCGCCCAAGCCAACGCGGCGTCGGACTTGTCCGGGGCGAGACGGAGATCGAGCTTAAGCCGTGCGCGGGCGCGCAGGGCGTGATCCGCTGTACAATCGAGAAAATCACGATAAGGCCGGTCGAAAACTATCAAGACGCGGAAACAAGTCTGGAATCGTAAGCTGCGGCCACGCTTACGCGGCTCTCGCCGCTTGCCTAGTCCGACGCGACGAGCGCGCCCGCTCGAAAGTCGCCTTTTGCTCCAACCGTTCAGTACCTTCCAAATTTGCGCAATGCATGGCGCGGGCCGTTTTCTCCGCCTCGACGAGACGGATCGGCTTCGAGCCTCGCCCCGCCGTCTAGCGCTGGACCAAGCCGCGCAGCCTCGGCCCTTGCAGGCGTCCCGCGCGTGGAAACCGGTCCCCAAACGCGAAAAGTCGAATCGCGTTCCTGGGGGCGCCACGAGATCAGCCCCCTTGACAGGCAACCTCAAAGTTGCATATCAATAGGCAACCACAAAGTTGCTTATCGACATGGACAACGATGACGCCGTTTTCCGCGCCTTGGCCGAAGCGAGCCGCCGCCAATTGCTGGACCTGCTCCGGGTCCGGAACGGGCGGACGCTGGGCGAACTTCGCCGAGGCGTCGACATGAGCCGCCAAGCCGTTGCCAAGCACCTTGCAGTCCTCGAATGCGCCAATCTTGTCTCGTTTTTGCGTCTTGGCCGCGAGAAGCTGCATTTCATCAATCCAGCGCCGATCAATGCGATCGCCGAGCGCTGGATCAGCAAATTCGACCGCGGGCGCATCGCCGCGCTGTCGGATCTCAAGCGAAACTTGGAAGGAGAAGACGATGAGTAACGCAGCCACAAGCCAGTTCGTTTACGTCACCTATATCCGCACCACGGCTGACCGGCTGTGGTCGGCGCTGACCAGCACGGAGTTTTCGCAAAAATATTGGTTGGGCGCGCGGACCGAGGCCGAATGGCGGAAAGGCGGAGCGTGGCGGATCGTCTTTCCCGACGGGCGTCTCGCCGATTCGGGCGAAATCGTCGAGTTCGAGCCCGCCAAACGACTGGCTATCCGTTGGCGCAACGAATGGTCGCCGGAACTGAAGGACGAGGGCTGGTCGCTGTGCACGATGGAGATCGAGCCGGCCGCTGGCGAGAGCGTCAAGCTCACGGTCAGGCACGCCATCGAGCGCGACGATTCGAAGTTCATCGGCGCCGTGTCTGGCGGCTGGCCGCAGATTCTATCGAACCTCAAATCGCTGCTCGAAACGGGCGCGACCATCCTGCCGCCGAAATACGCCTCATGAGCGCGCGAGCGCTCACCGATTGCGACGGCGTCCTCGCGGCGATCGACGTCGAAGCGCCGGCCGAGCGCGCCTTTCAGGCGCTGACCTCGGCCGAGGTCGAGCAATGGTGGGGCGCGCCGGGCCTCTACCGCATGGCCGGCTGGCGATCGGACCTGCGCGTCGGCGGGAGCTGGCGCGTCGATGTTTGCATGCCGGACGGCGCCGTTCTTCCTGCGAGCGGCGAGTACCTGATCGTCCGAGCGCCGCATCGAGTCACGCTGACGCGGCGCTACGATTGGGATCATCCGACGCTCGGCCGGCGCAAGACGATCGTAACCTATCGCTTCCAGCCGAACCCGCGCGGGACGCGCATCGTCGTACGACAGGAGGCGTTCGGTTCGCTCAACGCCGCCGAGGAGCATGCGTCCGGCTGGGAGCGGACGCTGAACTTGCTCGCGGCGTATCTGACGCGACCCGCCGGCGCGGAGATCGCCGCCTAAAGCGCTGAGGCTGGCCAGTCCGAGGCCCCGCTCCGCGAAATCGCAAGGACGCGGGCCTAAGCCGCGTCCGAAGCCGGGGGCGATCGCCGCCGCGTTTGCCCCAAGGACTGTTTGCCGGGCAGTGGGTCAGTTTGAATTTGGGATGCCTGACGTCCACTCTCGGATGGTCAAAATGGCTGCCGAGAAAGCCTCCGGCGCCTCCAGAGGCATGTTGTGCCCGCATTCTACGACACGGTGTTCGTGACGGCCGCTGAACAGGGGTGCGTGATCAGCAGTTCCGCCAGGCTTCAGAGGGTCCTGCGTGCCGTCGAGTGTGACCGTCGGAACGCTAATTGGAGGCCTCTCGTCAAGCCGACGTTCCAACAGCGCCAAAGCCGGGTCGCCCTCCGCTGTACCGAATCCGAAGCGGTAGCAGTGTATGACCACGTCGACGAAATCCGGATTGTCGAATGAAATCGCCGTTCTCTGAAAGGTGGCTTCGTCGAACTTCCAGTTTGGCGACCACTGTTCCCACAACATTCGGCAGAGCTCACGACGATAGAGCGCCAAGCACTCGCGCCCGCGCTCAATTTGGAACAGATGCTGATACCACTGGACATGCTCAAGGGCTGGTTCGCAGGCGTGCCTGGCCCGTTTCTTGTCCCAAATGTCATATCCGGCATAGGATACCAACCCCGTCACGCGTTCCGGCCAAAGCGCCGAGGCGACGCAGGAAGACAGGCCACCCCAGTCGTAGCCGGCCAGGATTGCGGTTTCTATTCCGAGAGCGTCCAGAAGATCGATCATGTCGCGGCCAAGGGCAGCCTGTTGCCCGCTGCGCATCGTAGTTGCGGAAAGGAAGCGTGTTGGTCCGAACCCACGCAGGTAAGGCACAATCACACGCGCACCTTTCCGAACCAGCAGCGGCGCGACTTCATCATAGGCGTGGACATCGAAAGGAAATCCGTGCGCCAGGATGACTGGCCATCCTTCAAGCGGCCCTTCTTCGATGAATGCAATCTCAAGCAGATCGGTTCGGGCAAATCTCAAAACAATCTCCCATGCGATAGCCCAGAATCATATTCGCGGAGGGAAAATTTTTTATGCAGCGGCCTCACGCTTCCGATACGGCCTTCGGTTTGAAGGTTTCGCCTCGACAGCATCCACCCCAGTTTGAATGTTCGACCGCGCGCGCGGAGCCAGCTTTAGCCATCCCTTGCCAATTAAAAGACGGCCGGCGGGGCCACCTTAACGCCAAAGCAGCCTCGTTCCCTCGATCCTCTTAGCCAACTCGTCGTATTGGTCGGCCGCGAGCAACATGGTTTGCTTGGCCTCAGCGTCGGTCATGCCATCCGCTTTCGCGGGCTTCCACGGCCTTGTCGAGTCAGCGCTTACGGTCGGCGATCCGGTTAGCCCCGACGGCTCAGGTATGAACGGCCTTAACGCGCTACGGGGAAAATCGTTCCGGTCGAGGGCGCATCGAGGCCACTACCGTTTGCCGCGAGGGCTGTTTGCCGCGAGGGCTTGCGGCGTCGCCGAAGATCGGTTCAGATTGGCGAGGGATGGGCTGGGCTTCGGAACGTGCTGCACCGCCTTCGCAGGCGTGTTTCGGTCGGGCGCCTGCGACTGGAGCTGAACCGGCCGATGAAGCCGAACTCTTTCGGTTCGCTGACCGAGCCGGAGATCGACGCCCTTGTCGAAAGACAGATCGCGGGCTGGCGCGGGACCAGGCTCGAGCGCCGCGCGACCCAGGAGCGCTTCGGCTTTTTCAACGCCGCGCATTTATCCGTCTTCATTTTCGAGGCGTCGAAGCGACAGATCCGGATCCGGCCCAAGCCCGCTTTCACGTTTTGGCCCGGCCTCGAGAAAGTCCAGGCGGCGCAATCCCGGCGCTATCTGCACAGAGCTCAATCGTATCGCGCCTTTCTGGAGCGAGCTCTGGCCCGCGCCGCTCTTGACGATGAATTCTCGTTCGCGATCGACGTCAGCGATGGCCCGGTCGGCGAATCCGACCTGCCGATCTTCGCGTTTCAAAAGACGGCCGGTTCGCGACATATTCTGTTGCCGGACGTCGATTTTTTCCGGTTTAGCTGGTACCGGAGCATCGAAGACAAGGTGCGGTACCACGATAAATCCATAACAGGATGTTTCGTAGGATCGTCGACCGGCGGGCAGATTTCCGGACAAGCGATCATGGAGAAGTCCCTGCCGCGCCTGCGCGCCGCCAGCCACTTTGTCGGCAGTCCGCTCGTCACGTTCTCCATCGCCTCGGCCGTTCAATGCCAGACCCCGCGCGCCGAGGCGTTGCTGCGGGCGCAGCCTTATTTTTCGGGTCGCCTCGATTGGCCGGCGCAATTCAAGCACCGCTTCTTGCTCTCGCTCGACGGCAATGGAGCGGCCTGTTCGCGGATCGCGATCGCACTGAAGAGCAATTGCGTCCCGATCAAGTTCAGCTCGCCCTTCGGTCTGTACTATTTCGACGCGGCCGTCGCCGGGCGACATTATCTCGAGGTCGGCGACGAACGCGAAGTCGAGCCGCTGATCGAGTTGGAGCGGACAAGACCCGGTTACTTCGCCGAGGTCGCCGCCGCGGGAACGGCGTTTTTCCATCGCTATCTCAGTTTGGACAGCGTGCTGGCCTATGCGAGCGCGCTGCTGACCGGCTGCGCCCGGCTCTGATTGACGCGGCTTGGCTGCAGATCGCGGCGATTTCAAGCGCTCGCCGAGCGGCGCGCTCGCGAGCGGCCCCGATCCGCTCCGCAGCCTTGCTTACGACCGGCGAAACCCGCGACGGGAACAAACCTGGCGCATAGGCGCATTTTACGCGTCTTTTCCCTATGGGAGATCAAGATGGCCTCGCGCCCTTCGCCGTGGTCGCTCCTCGGCTACCTCTTCATCCTGGCGATCGCTTTTGCGCCGCGCCGCAACCCTCTTGCCGCTCGCGCCGATCGGCGAGTCGGGCCCCCCGCGCAAGCCTTCGACGCGAGCAGAAGCGGCGACGAGCCGCAAGCGCGGCAGCTCGAAAGAAGCGCCGAGGCCGGTCGGGGACGTCATGCGACGACGCCCTCGGGCATCCCCTGGAGAGGCTGGAAGGACATTCTCTGGCGGAGCTACCGGCAATTGAACGAAAACCGGCTTCTCGCCGTCGCCGCCGGCGTCGTCTTCTACGGGCTGCTCGCGCTTTTCCCGGCCATCACGGCGTTGGTCTCGCTTTATGGGCTGTTTGCCGACGCCGCTTCGATCAACGAACGCCTGTCGGCGGCGGCGGGAATCATGCCTGCCCAAATGCTGGACATTCTGCGCGAGCAGATCAGCCGCCTCGCCGCCAAAAGCGGCGCGGGACTGAGCCTCGGTTTCATCCTCGGCCTCGCTATGGCGCTGTGGAGCGCCAATGCCGGCATGAAGGCCGTCATGGACGCGCTGAACGTCGTCTATGGCGAAAAGGAGAAGCGGAGCTTCATCAAGCTCAACCTCGTCTCGATGACGTTCACGCTGGGGGCGATCGTTTCCGTCCTTCTGGCGATCGGCGCGGTCGTGGTCTTGCCGGTCGCGCTCAACTTCATCGGGCTGCAAAGCATGGTCGACTTGCTCTTTCGGGTTGCGCGCTGGCCGGCTCTGCTCGCCTTGATCATTGTCGGCTTGGCCGTGCTCTATCGCTACGGACCAAGTCGGCGCGAACCGCGCTGGCGATGGCTGACGGTCGGCAGCGTCGCGGCCGCGGCGACTTGGCTCGTCGGCTCCGCTCTGCTTTCGTGGTACCTGGCCAATTTCGCAAACTACAACGCGACCTATGGCTCGCTGGGCGCGGCGATAGGCATGATGATGTGGATGTGGATGTCCTCGATCGTCATCCTGTTTGGCGCGCAGCTCAACGCCGAAATCGAACACCAGACCGCGCGGGACTCGACGGAAGAGGAAGACAAGCCGCTCGGCGCCCGCGGCGCGGTGATGGCCGATACGGTCGGAGCGGCCCAGGGCAACGAAGCTTAGCCGGGCGTCAGCACCGCGCGCCCGATGAAGCGCCCTGCCCGCAAATCGACCAGCGTCTTGCTGGCGTCGTGCAGCGCGCAGCGCGTCACTGGCAGCGGCGCGACCTTGCCGGCGCGAACCAGATCGACGAGTTCGCGCAGTTCGGCGAGGTTGCCGACGTAAGAGCCGAGAATCGAGGCGGCCTTGATCGGGATCAGCGGCAGCGACCAGGAGGCGGCGCCGCCGAAAAGGCCGACCATGACCAGCTTGCCGCCGCGGCCGAGCGCGTTGAAGGCGAGGCTCGACGTCTCTTCGCTGCCGACGAAGTCGATCGCCGCCATGATCGGTCCGCCGTTAGCCGCAGTCAGTTGCGCCAGCGCGTCCTCGGCGCGCGGATCGATTGCGGCGAGCGCGCCGTTTCTTGCGGCGGCCTGACGTTTGACCGGATCGATTTCGGCGACGATCACGCCCTTGCCGCCCAGGCCTTTGAGAATTTGTAGACAGATCAGCCCCAGCCCGCCGGCCCCGATGATCAGCAGCGGCGCTTCGCTCAGTCCGGCGGAAACCTTCTTCAACGCGCTATAGGCGGTGAGGCCCGAGCAGGCGAAGGGCGCCATGGCGATCGGATCGAGCCCGTCGAGGTCGACGAGATATTTCGGATCGGGCGCGAGGATGTGGTCGGCGTAGCCGCCGTTGCGATGGATGCCGAGGCAATTGGGAGAAGAGCAAAGGTTCTCGTCGCCGCGCCGGCAGACCGCGCATTGGCCGCAGCCGATCCAAGGATAGACAAGGTACGTCTTGCCGATCTCGACGCCCCGAGCCTCCGGTCCGAGCGCGACGACGCGGCCAGCCGTCTCATGGCCCATGGTTAAAGGCAACGCAATGCCGCGATCCTTGAGCGACAGCCGCTTGCCGCGGCCGAGATCGTAGCCGCCTTCCCAGATATGGAGATCGCTGTGGCAGACGCCGGCGGCCACGACTTCGAGCAGGACTTCCACGCCTTTCGGAGCAGGGGTCGGCGCCTGCGTCTCGATCAGCGGCGCGCCGAAATCGGCGACTTGGTAGCTTCTCATCGCGCCCCCTTTCTGTCCCGCGAAAGCGGGAATCCAGAACCGCCGCGCTTTGAGAACTCGCTTAGTCTGGATTCCCGCTTACGCGGGAATGACACGTACCTTTCGTCCGTGGGCCGTGGCTCGCGGCCCCGCCTTAAGTCGCCGGCTCTTCCTCGGGCGGCGGCGCATCGGGCGCGTCGTCCTCGGGCGCGCCGTCGCCGCGCGCCTTGCGGCTGCGGGCGTTGCGCACTTCCGGCTCGTCCTCGACGCGCTTGCGGCCGGCGACGAGGATATCGCGCTCGAGCCGCGGCCGCGCCGGACCGTCCGGATAGACGAAGCCGAGCTTCTTGGCGCCCTTTTCGTCGTTGGTGACGACGACCCGGACGACGCCGCCATTCTTCAAGCGGCCGAACAGGACCTCGTCGGCGAGCGGCGTCTTGATCGCGCTCTGGATGACGCGCGCCATCGGCCGCGCGCCCATCGCCTCGTCGTAGCCGTTCTTGACCAGCCAGGCGCGCGCCTCGTCGGTCAGCTCGATCGTCACGTTGCGGTCGGCGAGCTGCGCCTCGAGCTGCAGGATGAACTTGTCGACGACCTGAGCGATGACCTCGGTCGGCAGCCGGCCGAAAGCCACGATCGCGTCGAGCCGGTTGCGGAATTCCGGCGCGAACAGCCGATCGATCGCCTCCATGTCGTCGCCCTCGCGCTTCGAGCGATGGAAGCCGTAAGCGTTCTTGGCGAGGTCCTGCGCGCCGGCATTCGTGGTCATGATTAGGATCACGTTGCGGAAATCGATCTGCTTGCCGGAATGGTCGGTCAGCTTGCCGTGATCCATGATCTGCAACAGGATGTTGTACAGATCCGGATGGGCTTTCTCGATTTCATCGAGCAGCAGCACGCAATGCGGATGCTGGTCGATCGCATCGGTGAGCAAGCCGCCCTGGTCGAAGCCGACATAGCCGGGCGGCGCGCCGATCAGCCGCGAGACCGAGTGGCGCTCCATATATTCCGACATGTCGAAGCGAACCAATTCGACGCCAAGACAGGCGGCGAGCTGGCGCGCGACCTCGGTCTTGCCGACGCCGGTCGGGCCCGAGAAGAGGTAGCAGCCGATCGGCTTTTCGTGGTCGCGCAAGCCGGCGCGAGCGAGCTTGATCGCCGAAGCGAGCGCCGCAATCGCCGTGTCCTGGCCATAGACGACGCGCTTCAGGCTGTCGTCGAGATGCTGGAGCACTTCGGCGTCGTCCTTCGAGACCGCCTTGGGCGGGATGCGCGCCATGGTTGCGATCGTCGCCTCGATCTCCTTGACGCCGATCGTCTTCTTGCGCTTGGCCTCGGGTTGCAGCATCTGCGAGGCGCCGGTCTCGTCGATGACGTCGATCGCCTTGTCCGGCAATTTGCGGTCATGGATGTAGCGGGCCGACAATTCGACCGCCGCCTTGACCGCCTCGCCGGTGTAACGGATCTTGTGAAAGTCCTCGAAATAAGGCTTGAGGCCCTTGAGGATTTCGATCGCGTCCTCGACCGTCGGCTCGTTGACGTCGATCTTCTGGAAACGCCGCACCAGCGCGCGATCCTTTTCGAAATATTGCCGATACTCCTTGTAAGTCGTCGAGCCGATGCAGCGGAGCAGGCCTTGCGCCAGCGCCGGCTTCAACAGGTTCGAGGCGTCCATCGCGCCGCCGGACGTCGCGCCGGCCCCGATCACCGTGTGGATCTCGTCGATGAACAGGATCGCGTCCTTGTGCTGCTCGATTTCCTTCATCACCTGTTTGAGGCGCTCTTCGAAATCGCCGCGATAGCGGGTGCCGGCCAGCAGCGCGCCCATATCGAGAGCGAACACCGTCGCTTCGGCGAGCACTTCGGGCACCGCGCCCTTGACGATCTTGTGGGCGAGGCCCTCGGCGATCGCCGTCTTGCCGACGCCGGGCTCGCCGACCAGCAACGGATTGTTTTTCTGGCGCCGGCAGAGGACCTGGATCGTGCGCTGAACTTCCGCGTCGCGGCCGATTAGCGGATCTATCCGCCCATCCCTCGCCTTTTTGTTGAGGTTCACGCAGTAAGCTTCTAGAGCAGCTTCCTTTTTCTTGCTATCCGGGCCGTCTTTCTGCTCTTTGGACTCGCGCGATTCCTGGTCGTCGTCGACGCCGCGCGGGGTTCGCGCCGGGTCGGACAGGCCCGGCCGCTTGGCGATGCCGTGGCTGATGTAATTGACCGCGTCGTAGCGCGTCATGTCCTGCTCTTGCAGGAAGTAGGCGGCATGGGTCTCGCGTTCGGCGAAGATCGCGACCAGCACGTTGGCGCCGGTCACCTCGTCCCGCCCCGAGGACTGGACGTGGATCACCGCGCGCTGGACGACGCGTTGGAAGCCCGCCGTCGGCTTGGCTTCCTCGTTGCCCTCGACAACAATGTTTTCGAGTTCCGTATCAATGTGATGGGTGACGGTCTTGCGAAGCGCCTCCAACTCGACGTTGCAGGCGCGCATCACCGCCGCCGCGTCGCTGTCGTCGATCAGCGCCAGCAGCAGATGTTCGAGCGTGGCGTATTCGTGGTGCCGCTCGGTCGCGAGACTGAGCGCGCGGTGGAGCGTCTTTTCGAGGGCGCGCGAAAAGGATGGCATGGAGCGCCTTTCACTTCTTTTCCATGATGCATTGCAGCGGATGCTGGTTCTTGCGGGCGTGGTCCATGACCTGCGCCACTTTCGTCTCGGCGACCTCGTAAGTGAAGACGCCGCATTCGCCCACCCCGTTGTGATGGACGTGGAGCATGATCCTGG
Organism: Alphaproteobacteria bacterium; assembly: GCA_021325385.1. GTDB lineage: Bacteria > Pseudomonadota > Alphaproteobacteria > Rhizobiales > Beijerinckiaceae > Roseiarcus. The sequence continues at coordinate 30,374 of JAJPHH010000033.1, read as the reverse complement.
TCGCTTCCTCCGGGTTCTTGTTGAAGTAGGACTGCAGGATCATGATGACGAACTCCATTGGCGTGTAGTCGTCATTGAGCAGCAGCACCCGATACATGTTCGGCCGCTTCGCTTGCGTTCGCGTGCGGGTGATCACCGCGGCGCCCGAACCCGGACCCTCCGGACCTTTTCGAGGCTCCCTCGCCGCCACAGGTTCAATCCGCCCGCTCTGCGCCGCAGCCCGCCCCGCGCTCAGCGGAGCGAAAAGCCAGCGCGCCACCATCGCCATCCGCGCTCTGAAACGTCCGGCGCCCACAATGGTTTCGGCAGCCACTTTCCGACCTCTTGACCCAACCGCTCATCGTCGCGCGAGTCGCGAAACGCTCAAGCTCGCGCTCGGAATGATCGGACTAATTTAAGTCCCTTGCAAGGCTCGCGCCAGAGGTCGGCGCTATCGAGGCGATCAAATAGAAGAGGCCCGACGCAAGCGCCGGGCCTCTTGACACGCAACGCTCGGACGCAAATGACGCGGCGTCCGAAACTCACAAGAAAATATCGCGAAAGCGCGACGCTTTTTACTTGGGCTGAACCGCGGCGTAAGCGGTCTCGATCGGCTTGAAAGCCTCTTTGGCGAGACGGGCGTAGAGTTCGCCGATCCTCGTCGTCTCGGCGACGAGCTCCTCGTAAGTCGACTTGGCGAATTCGGTCTGAATCTGAATCGCGCTGTCGAGCGTCCGCGCGCCGAGCAGCTTTTCGAAAACGTCGGTATTGGCGGCGATCGCCTTCTTGGAGAATTCGGTCGTCTCGGCCGCGAGCTCCTGCCAGCCCTTGGTGAGCGAGGTCGCCGCCGCAGCGACCGCATCAAATTGCTGTTTGCCGAATTTTTGGAAATCTTCAAACGTCGCGTACATCGTCTTGCCTTTCAGTTGGTTTAGCCGGCCTGCCTTTCGCGATGGCCGATCGTGAACCCGATTGCTGAGAACGAGATATGTGCGCCGCACAATCTAGTCAAGATTTATTTTGCGGCGCACCATCAATTTGTCGTTTCATCGCCGCGATCATGACCCATTTCCACGACAGTTCGATTGCGCCGCCAGCGACCGAAATGAGCGCGGGGCGAGCGAAGCGGCCGTGAAATTTACCTTGTTGCGCTTTTCTCTTTAGCGTCATCGGCTTGCGGCCAAAAAGAGCGGCTTGGCGCGGTTGCATTAACGCGAGAGTAACCGCGTCGCCATAGCTTTTGGGCATGTGTGATGCGCGCAACGGTCGCGGCGAGCCCAATCGCGCCCCGTTCGCCAAGGAATAAAGTTGGGGCAGTTATGGCGTTAGGGCTAGGGGCGCGGCCAAGCCGCCGTTTCACGCGGATCGTTTCCGGTTTTTGCTTAGGGCTTTTGGCTTGGGCGGCGCTGTCCTCGCCGGTCGAAGCGCGCGGAGGATGGCGCTATACCGGCTACGCCGCCCATCCCGTCCGCCACCACTACGCCCGATATTATCGGCCTCGCCATTATTGGACCTATCGCGCGCCGGCTTATTCGCCGCCTTTCGCGGCAATGGTCGTCGACGAAAATTCCGGCCGCACGCTTTACGCGGCCAACGAAAACGAATTCCGCCATCCGGCCTCGATCACCAAAGTGATGACTCTCTATTTGCTCTTCGAGCAATTGGAGAAGGGCCGCATGACTCTCGACACGCCGATCGAGATTTCCGAGCACGCGGCGAGCCAGGCCCCGTCCAAGCTCGGCCTTTCGCCAGGCGATTCCCTGTCGACGGAAGACGCGATCAAGGCCATAGTCACCCGCTCCGCCAACGACATCGCGGTCGCCGTCGCCGAAAAAATCGGCGGCGACGAGCAAACCTTCGCCGAGATGATGACGCGCAAAGCGCGGGCGCTCGGCATGACGCGCACCGCCTATGTCAATGCTTCCGGCCTGCCGGACGACCGGCAGATCACGACGGCGCGCGATTTGACCATTCTCGGTCGGGCGATCGAAGAGCGCTTCCCGCGCTATTTTCACTATTTCTCGACGCATTCCTTCGACTTCGCCGGCGAGATCATCGGCAACCACAATCATCTGCTCGGCCGCATCGACGGCGTCGACGGCATCAAGACCGGCTATACCAACGCCTCCGGCTTCAATCTGCTGACATCGATGCACCGCGACGGCCGCTCGATCATCGCCGTCGTGCTCGGCGGCCGCTCGGCCGGCGCGCGCGACGCGTTGATGGAGCAGCTTCTTTATCAGCACTTCGCGCAAGCCTCGGTCGGACGCACGGCCCCGATGATCGCCGAGGCCAGCGCGCCTGAGCCGATCCGCGTCGCCGACAATCAGCGCCGCGCCGCGCCGACCCCGCAGCCGCCGATCCGCGACGCCGAGGTCAAGGCGGATATGGAGGCCGAATCCCTCGCCGAGGGCGACGACGAGGAGAGCGGCGATCGCCCCGTCTCGCCGCCGCGTCCCATCCTGACCCGCGCTGCGCCCGTTCCGCTGCCTCCGGCCGACCCCGCCGAACGGCCTGAACATTCCACAAGAGCGATCGATCTGGTGCGGACCGCTTCGGTCGAGCCGACCGCCTTGGGCGCGCCGCGCAGCCTCGAACCCGCCTCGGTCAAGCCGCAGCCAGCCCTGCCGCCGCGCCAGCTCGCAGCAGCCAAAACCGAGCCTGCCGCGAAACCCGCAGCCGAGCCCTCGACCAGCCTCGCCAATCCGGCGGCGCTCGGCTGGGTCAAAGGCCCCGACGGAATCGTCCGCAGCCCGGATTCGGCGACGCAGCCGGAAGCGCTGCTCAAACAGGCGATGCTCGCGGCCGCCGCCGCCCGCGCCGGCAAGGAGCCGCATTTGGCCAAATCCGAAGAAAGCCGTCCCGCTCAAGAGGGGCGCGCGAAACCTTTGGAGGCCCATCCCGTTCAAGAAACGCGGGTCGCCAAGTCGGAGGAGAGCCGGCCGGCCGCTCATGACGGCTGGAAGATCCAGATCGCCGCGACCGACGACGCCGCCAAGGCGGCGAACATGCTTAGCCGCGCCCAGGCGGAAAACCGCGCGACTTTAGCGCTCGCGAAACCTTTCACTGAGAGAGTGCAGAAAGGCGAGGCGACGCTGTATCGGGCGCGCTTTGCGGTGCTGGACGCCAGCGCGGCGGAAGCCGCCTGTCGTTCGCTGAAGCGGACCGGGTTTTCGTGTTTTGCGACGCGTGATTGAAGGCCGCGCAAGAGTTGAGTGGAGTAAAGTTCAATGTCGGCGGAGCAAAACGTCTTTAGCCTGATTGACGCGCGCCGCCAGACTGGTCGCTCCGCCATAGTCTGGATGCAGCTTCTTCATCAGGGTTCGGTGCGCCCGCGTGATCTCCTGCGCGCTCGCTCCCTGCGCAAGGCCCAGAGTCTCATAGGCCTCTTTCTCGGTCATCACGCCGGCGCTCGCCGCAGCCCGCCCCGCCTCCGCTTGACCCTGTGCTGCCTCTCGCCAAGCGGGAAACCGGCGGTCGAGATAAGTCTCTAACAGCCGAGCTCCGTCAGGATCATCGTTGAGGCAGCTCGCATAGAGATCGAGGCAGGCCTGCCTGGTCAGCATGTCCAGAGACTGGCCCTGCAGCGGACCGGCCAGAACCCAGCCGGTCATTCGGCCGGTCTCATGGTCGAGCCGCATCTCGATCATCGCCGACCGGGCGCGGTAGCTGGCGCCGGAGCGCGGTTGCGGCCCTCGGAACATCGCGCCCAGATTGGCGACATTGCGCCAGCCGGCGAAACTCAACGCCGCGCTCGCCAGCAGCGCCGCGAAGACAGCGCTGCCGCGCAGCAGCAGCAAGAGCGCGCCGACCACGCCCAGCACGCCCCCGCTTTGGCGGACGAGCCGGGCCGCATCGGCCGGACTGAGCCGCGAGAATTGTTTGACCCCGAAAAGGAGGAGATAGAGGACGACCAGGCCGGCGATAAAGGCGGGCATGACGAAAAATTCCCTTACGGCGGACTCGAACGGCGCCGGCGGCCTAACGTAAGGGAAAGTATAGTCTAGCGCATCTGGCGCAAGAGGAGCCGCGCCGCCTCATTGCGCTCGGCCTGCGCTTCAAGCGCGAGCCGGCCGCCGGCGGCGTAGGCGGCGGCGGCGCGCAGCAGCGCCGCGAGCCGAGCGGCGGCGCCGGAATCGAAGGCGCAGTAAGCCCCGCCGGTCAAGCGCGCGATCTCGCCGAACACCCGAGCCGGGACCGGATCGTCGCCCTCCTGGAACATGAACGCCTTGACGCCGGCAAGGGCCAATTCGCCGGCCGCGGCGTAGGCGGCGGCGGCTTTTTCTTCGAATGCGTCGCCGACAAAGATCAGCGCGCCGACCCGGTCGCGCCGGGCTTCGTCGGCGGCATGGCGCAGCACCCTGACGAGCTGGGTGACGCCGCCGCGCACGTCGATCTTGGCCATCAGCGCCGCCAACCCGCGTCCGCCCGAGACGAAGGGCGAAGCGCGGCACTCGTTGAAGCCGCGGTAATAGACGAGTTGAACGTCGAGGCCGCCGAGATTGGCCGCCGCTTCGAACATCTGCGCCTGCAGGCCCTGCGCGAGGTCCCACGTCGGCTGCCGGCTCATCGTCGCGTCGAGAGCGAAGATGAGGCGGCCGCGGCCGCCGCTCTGCGGCGCGGGAGCCTTGCGAGCGGCTTCGAGGAACACCTCGATTCCCGCCGCGCCTGCGGGGCGACGGGTGGGCGCGTTCTTTTCGTTCTGAACCATGCGCGGCCTGACCCCGCGCGCTCAGATCAACCGACGGCCGAGCAGGCTCAGGGCGACAGCGCCCTCGCCAAGGCCTCCGCCAGCGTGCTGAACGCGAACGGCTTCTCGAAACTGGTCACAGCCGGATATTTGGCCCGGATTGCGGCGTTCTCGTAGCCGGTCGTGAAGATGAACGGGACTTGGCGCTGAAGCAGGGCGTCCGCGACCGGATAGGCCATCACGCCGCCGAGGTTCAAATCGAGCACCGCGCCGTCGATCGCCGCCTCCCGCTCGATCAGACCCAGGGCGCGCTCGACCGACGGAACCGGGCCGAGCACGGCGGCGCCGATCGCCTCGAATTCGTCCAGGAGCGCCTGGGCGAGCCAATATTCGTCCTCGACGATGAGAATCCGGCGATTGGCGAAATCAGCCATTCAGCGCCTCCTCGGCCGAGATTTCTGAGACAGGAAGCGAGATCGCGCAATGGACGCCGTCCGGCTCCAAGGCGAAATGCGTGCGCGCGCCGAACTGGTAAGGCAGGGCGCGCTCGATCAATTCACGCCCTTGGCCGCCGCCTTGCGGCGCTCGATCTCCCGGCGGCATGGCGACGCCGCTTTCTTTCCAGTCGACGTGAAGCCAGGGCTTGCCGCCCTCGCCCGAAGGCTGCCAGCGCCAGCGAATTGCGATACGGCCGTTCGGCTGTTTGAGCGCGCCGTATTTGGCCGCGTTCGTGGTCAGCTCATGCAAAGCCAAGGCGAAGATCTGCACCGTGCCGGAACGCAGGCGCACGCCCTTCGGACCATCGAACGCAATACGCGAACCGGCGCCTTCGCGGCTCGCCTGCGCGGCGAGTTCGGTCTCCAAAAGCTGATCGAAGGTGACGCGCTCGTTGTCCTTGATCCGCGACAACAGGCCCTGCACGCGGCCGAGCGCGGCCAAGCGCTCGCGAAAGCTCGATTTGAAATCGCCGAGCGTCGCGCTCGAGCGCAAGGTCCGATCCGCGACCGCCTGGATCACGCTGACGAGATTGCGCGTGCGATGCTGCAGCTCGCCGACCAGGATTTGCAGCCGCTCCTCGCTTTCGCGCAGCGCCTCGACAGCGCGCTTGCCGTCGGTGACGTCCCAATTGACGCCGATGATTTCGAAGGGCTTGCCGTCCTCGTCGTAGCGCGCGAGCGCGTGCGCGGTGATCCAGCGAATCTCGCCGTCCGGCCGGACGATGCGAAATTCGCTATCCAGGAACGAGCCTTCGGGCGGCAGGCTGGCGGCGTCGAAGGCGACCAATTCGAGGTCGTCGGGATGAACGAGCGACAAGAAGAGATCGCGGTCGGGCGTGACGCTCGGTTCGAGTCCGAACAGCGCGTATTGGCGCGCGTCCCATTGCTGCGCGCCGCTGTTCAGATCGTAACGCCATGTGCCCATGCGGCCGGCTTCGAGCGCGACCCGGGCCCGTTCTTCGCTTTCGCGAAGCACGGCCTCGGCTTTCTTGCGCTCGGTAATGTCGAAAACCGCTCCGATCATGCGCGAAGCCCGGCGCGGCTCGCCCTCGAAACTGACCTGGGCGGTGATGGCGAGCCAGCGCAAGCCGCCGCCCGGCAATAGAATGCGGACGTCCGCCCGCATCTCGCCGCCGTCGTCGAGGCGACAGGCGCGGGCCACGGAATCGGCGTAGCGCTGGCGGTCGGCGGGGTGGATCAACGCCGCCAAATCGGCCGCCGTAGCGATCTCGCTGGGTTCGCCGAGCAGCGTTCGCATCTGCGGGCCGACATCGCAGCGGTCCTCCTCGATGCTCCATACGAACGTACCCATCGCCGCAGCGCGCAAAGCGAGGCGCAGCCGCTCTTCGCTGTCCTGCAGGCTGGTTGCGCCTGCGGCCCGAAGGTGCGGCAAGTCGGTCATCGATTTGACAGGCTGCGAATGGCGTTACGCCAACCAGAATAGCCGCGAGAGCGGAAAACGCCACCCGCCCGCCTGGCTCGGCCGTTCGCGCGCGCTCTGCGCGGTCACGAATTCATAACGCGAATTCTAATCTCCGCGCCGGCCGCCGCTCAGAGCAAGCCGAGCTCGCTCAGTTCGCGCCGCATCGCCTCGGGCATATGGGCGACATCGCCGAGCCGGGCGGAAAGATCAGGCGGCGCGTCCTCTGGCTCGAAATAGCGCCAGCCCTGGAACGGCCGATAGGGCCGCGGCAAAACCGGCCGCGCCTTCGGCTCGAGAACGAGCTCGCAGCGGCCAATCCCGTCGCCGTCGATAAACGGCCGGATGTCGAGCAGGATCTGGCGCGCCGCGATTTGGCCCTTGATCACCCAATAGAGCGAGCCGCCGCCGAGCAGCGCCTCGACCCGTTTCGGAACCATGCGGGTAATGTGCTTGTGCTCGAGCTTCTCGCCGCGCTTTTTCCTGACCGCCATGCGCTCGTCGATCCAGTCTTGCAGGTCCTCGACGGACTCGGCGCCCACGCAGAGTTTGATCAGATGCAAGGTCATGGCGGCGATTATGGCGCCGGCTTGCGACGACTAGAAGAGCGGAGCGGCGACGCGTTGTGGATGGCGCGTCACGGATTCTTCGCTGGCGGGGCGCCGCCAGCCGCGTTCTTCTTGGTCCAGACGTCGCGCTCATAGTCCTCGAACCCGGCGATCATCGCGCGAAACGCCTTCTCCGCCACCGCCTCGGCCAGCCCCTCCTCTCGCGCCAGCTTCTTCACTTTCTCGATCACTTGCTCGACCCGCGCCGGCGCGCTGACCGCGGCGGGATTGGCTTTGAAGCGGCCGGCTTCGGCGACATATTTCTGGCGTTGGGCCATCAGCCGGACGAGATCGCGATCGATGCGATCGATGTTCTCGCGCACCTCCGCGAGCGACTTGCAGCATTTGCCGCCGTCCACCGACGGCTCGCCCCAATAGGCGCGGGATGCGTCTTCGGCCGCAGCGCTCGCCGCCAGCAGAGCGGCGGCTGCGAACAGGGCCGAAGCCGCGCGCCATCGTCCTCTCTTCATTGTTCGGGCTCCTCGATGGTCATGAGTCTTGCGCCTTGCGCCACTTGCGCTCCGGCCGCATGCCCTATCGCGCCGACGCGACCGGCGCGCGGCGCGCTCAGCACATGCTCCATCTTCATCGCCTCGACCACCGCGAGCCGGTCGCCCTTCTCGACCAGGTCGCCCTCTTTGACGAAGAGCGCGAGAAGCCGACCATGCATCGGCGCTTCGATCAGGCCCGATCCTACCGCCGCCGCGTCGGCGTCGGCATCGAGCGGATCGACGAGCTGGACCTCGGTCTGCCGGCCTTCGCGCAACACGAAGGCGCGATCCTTCGCTGCAACGATGGTCAGCGGCGGGGCGTCGGCGCGCGAGGGCGCGCCGTCCTTCAGGGCGAGCCGGCGCACGCCACGCTCGATCGTCTCGATGAAGCCGACAGGCTTGCCGTCGACGAGCGCCTCGACGCCGACAACGCGCTTGCCGGTCAGTTCGAATCCGTCGGCGAGGCTCCAGGGATCGCTCGCCGCGCTTGCGCCTGCGAAGCGCTCGGCGCGGCGCGCCAGCAAGCGCTCGGCGCCGGCAAGCGCCGCGGCCGCATCGAACTCGCGCGCGCCGACGCCGAGTTTGTCGAGATTGGCGTCGATGAAGCCCGTATCGAAGGCGCCGGCGCGAAATTCTTTGGCGTCGCAAAGCGCTTTCAAGAAAGCCGCGTTGACGCGCGGACCCGCGACCAGCGTCTCGCCAAGCGCCGTCGAAAGCCGATCGAGCGCCTCGTCGCGGGTCGCGCCATGAGCGATGATCTTGGCGATCATCGGATCGTAGAAAGGCGTGACCTCGCCGCCCTCCTCGACGCCGCAATCGACTCTGATCCCCTGCCCGGCCGGCAGACGCAAAGCGTGGATTTTTCCTGATGACGGCAGGAAGCCGCGCTCGGGATCTTCGGCGTAGAGCCGCGCTTCGACAGCCGCGCCGCTCGAGCGGATCTCTTGCTGCGACAGCGGCAGCCTCTCGCCGGCCGCGACGCGAAATTGCCATTCGACGAGGTCGAGCCCGGTGATCGCCTCCGTGACCGGATGCTCGACCTGCAGCCTTGTGTTCATCTCCATGAAATAGAAGCCGTCCGGCCGAAGGCCCTTCGACGAATCGGCGATGAACTCGACCGTCCCGGCGCCGACATAGCCGACCGCTTTGCCCGCCGCGATCGCGGCCGCGGCCATGGCGGCGCGGGTCTCGTCGTTCAAGGACGGCGCCGGGCTCTCCTCGATCACTTTCTGATGGCGGCGCTGCAGCGAGCAATCGCGCTCGAAAAGATGGACGACCTCTCCGTACGCGTCGCCGAAAATCTGCATCTCGATATGGCGCGGCCGGGCGACATATTTCTCGACCAGCACCCGCGCGTCGCCGAACGCGTTCTTCGCCTCGCGCGAAGCGCTCTCCAGCGCGCTCTCGAACTCGACATGGGCGTCGACGCGGCGCATGCCCTTGCCGCCGCCGCCGGCGATCGCCTTGATCAGCACCGGATAGCCGATTTCGTACGCCTTCTCCTTCAGGAATTTCGGGCTCTGGTTATCGCCGTGATAGCCGGGCGTCACCGGCACGCCGGCCTTTTGCATCAGCGCCTTGGCCGCGCTTTTTAAACCCATGGCGCGAATCGCCGCGGGCGGCGGGCCTATGAAGACGAGGCCCGCGGCGGCGCAGGCTTCGGCGAATTCCGCGTTCTCGGAGAGAAAGCCGTAGCCCGGATGGATCGACGCGGCGCCGATCTTCTTGGCGAGCGCAACGATCTTCTCGCCGGCGAGATAAGAATCGCGCGCCGGCGCCAGCCCGATCTCGTGCGCCTCGTCAGCCAGGCGCGTATGCGGCGCGCCGCGATCGGCCTCGGAATAGATCGCGATCGTTCGAAGACCGAGCCTCTTGGCCGTGCGAATCACGCGGCAGGCGATCTCGCCGCGATTGGCGATCAGAACGGAATCGAACAAGGGCGTCTCCTTGGGCGGCGACGGAAACTAGCGCGGCCCCGGGCGGCCTCAAAGCGCCATGCCGGCTTGGAAAGGTGATCGCCAGGCGCCATGCCGCCCCGAAACAGGAGCTTCGCATGGCCGGCTTCAAGGAGGTCGGCGATTAGAATCATGGCTCGCGCAATTCGGAAATCAGAATTGAGGGAAGCGCCGTTGTCGGATCGTCATTACGCGCCACGGCAAGCCGGCTGGCGTACTGATCGGTTTTAAGTCGGAAGACGATTTGGTTCGAGTATCGGCTGGAAAGCGATCCCCGTTTTCTTGACCGCGTCGAAAAAGCGCGGGCAAGCCTCCGCGACGGACGCGGCGTTCCCTTGGAAGATATCGATTCAGAATAGCCGCGAAGCGCCGGCGGAAATGTCATGCCCGCGAAAGCGGGCATCCAGCCTCGGCAATTCCTGGATGCCCGCTTTCGCGGGCATGACACAGCATCGCAAGCCGGGAAAGCGATAAGGCGTCGTTTACGAATGGATTGTTTCGTCGCTTCGCTCCTCGCAAGACGGGGCGAACCGCGCTCACATCCTGAACACCCCGAACCGCGTCTCTTCGATCGGCGCGTTGAGGCAGGCGGAGAAGGCCAGCGCCAACACGCGCCGCGTCTCAGCCGGCGCGATGATCCCGTCGTCCCAGAGCCGCGCGGTCGCGAAATAGGGCGATCCCTCGGTCTCATATTTCTCCCGGATAGGCGTCTTGAACGCCTCCTCCTCTTCCTGCGACCAGGCCTTCCCCTCCGCTTCGAGATTGTCGCGCCGGATCGTCGCCAGCACGCTCGCCGCCTGCTCGCCGCCCATCACGCTGATGCGGGCGCTCGGCCAGGTGAAGAGGAAGCGCGGACCGTAGGCCCTTCCGCACATGCCGTAATTGCCGGCGCCGAACGAGCCGCCGACGATCAACGTGATTTTCGGGATGCGGGCGTTGGCGACCGCGGTCACCAGCTTGGCGCCGTCCTTGGCGATGCCGCCCGCCTCGTATTGGCGGCCGACCATGAAGCCGGAAATGTTCTGGATGAAGAGGAGCGGAATGCCGCGCTGGGCGCAAAGCTCGATGAAATGCGCGCCCTTCAACGCGCTCTCGGAAAAGAGAATCCCGTTATTGGCGAGGACGCCGATCGGCATTCCGGCGAGATGGGCGAAGCCAGTCACGAGCGTCGTCCCGTAGCGCGCCTTGAACTCGTCGAGGTCGGAGCCGTCGACGAGGCGCGCGATGATCTCGCGCACGTCGTATTGCTTGCGCAGGTCTACTGGCGCGACGCCGACAAGCTGGTCGGCCGGGTACGACGGCTCGGCCGGCGCGCGGAGCGCGAGATTATGCTGCTTACGCTTGTTGAGGTTCGCGACGACGCGCCGCGCCAAAGCCAAAGCATGCGCGTCGTCGCGCGCCATGTGGTCGGCGACGCCGGAAATGCGGGTATGAACGTCGGCGCCGCCCAGCTCCTCGGCCGAGACGATTTCGCCGGTCGCGGCTTTGACCAAAGGCGGACCGCCGAGGAAGATCGTGCCCTGGTTCTTGACAATGATCGTCTCGTCCGACATGGCCGGGACGTAGGCGCCGCCGGCGGTGCAGGAGCCCATCACCACCGCGATCTGGGCGATTCCGGCCGCGGACATGGTCGCCTGATTGTAAAAAATGCGGCCGAAATGCTCGCGGTCGGGAAAGACCTCGGCCTGATGCGGCAAGTTGGCGCCGCCGGAATCGACCAGGTACACGCAAGGCAGGTTGTTCTCGCGAGCAATCTCCTGGGCGCGGAGGTGCTTCTTCACCGTCATCGGATAGTACGCGCCGCCCTTGATCGTCGGATCGTTGGCGACGATCATCGCCTCAATCCCCTCGATGCGGCCGATACCGGCGATCAGCCCGGCGGCATGGACGTCGCCCTCGTACATGCCGAACGCGGCGAGCGGCGCAATTTCGAGAAAAGGCGCGCCAGGATCGAGCAGGCGCGCGACGCGCTCGCGCGGCAGCAGCTTGCCGCGCGAGACGTGCCGCTCGCGGGTGCGCGGCGAGCCGCCCTCCGCCGCGCCGGCGCGGCGCGAATCGAGCTCGGCGAGGAGCGGCGCCCAAGCCTCGGCATTGGCGCGATAAGCGTCGGAGGCAGGGTCGATGTTGCTTTTGATGGCGGCCAAGAAGGGGCTCCTAATTTCCCTTCGCCCCGCAAGGCGGGGAGAAGGTGGCCCGAAGGGCCGGATGAGGGGCGGCGCTGGACTTGATCGTTAGCGCCCTATGAACGCCAATTACAACATCAGCGCAGCCCCTCATCCGGCCGTGCTTCGCACGGCCACCTTCTCCCCGTTTCACGGGGAGAAGGGGCGCGCCGCCTCTTTCAGCGCCGCTCTGGCGAGCAGCCGGGTCGAGTCGAGCGTCGGCAGCGGCGAGTTGGCGTCGCTCATGATCAAGGGGATTTCAGTGCAGCCGAGCACGACGGCGTCGCAGCCTGCCGTCTTCATCCGTGCGAATACACGCTGGCAATAGGCGATCGCCTCGGGTTTGAACATGCCATAGACCAGCTCGTCCATGATGATGCGGTTGATCTCATCCCGCTCTTCCGTGATCGGCAGAACATAGGAGAGGCCGCGCGCCGCGAGCTTCTCCGTATAGACCGGGCCATCGACCAGCCAGCGCGTGCCGACCACGCCGAGCTTGCGGAAGCCGCGCGCCGCCGCCGCCTCCGCCACGATTTCGGCGATGTGCAGCCAAGGCAGAGGCGAGCGCGGCAGAACCAGCGGCAGCGCTTGATGGATCGTATTGTCCGGGCAAATCAGGAAGTCCGCTCCGATTTTCGCCAGCTTCTCGGCCGAGACCAGCATCAAGTCGGCGACGCCGGGCCAATCCTCGCGGTCGAGACAGGCGACGTAGTCCGCGAGCGACAGGGAATGGAGCGCGACGTCAGGATGCGCGTGGGCGCCATAAAGCTGCGGCCCTTCCGTGCAGATCGTCCGGTAGCACAACGAGGCGCCCTCGGCCGAACAGGCGACGATCCCGATGCAGCGCGGCCTCGCCATCAGCCTTTCCTGTTCTGCGCGTCCCAATAGCGCTCGAGATTGCCGATCAAAGCCGGGCTGAAATGGCAATAGGCCTGCTCGCGGGCATAGACCGCCATATATTGGCGGAACAGATCGAGCGGCTCCTCGCCGATGCGGAAGGCGCGGCGATTGCCGATCGCGCCGACCGCGCCGGAACTGGTCAGGCCGGCGACGACGCGATCGATGGCGGCGCCCATCGCCTCGGGCGGGACAATCCCGTCCGCTTCGGATGGGACGATCTCGTCGCAGATCAGGCGGCCTTCTGGCGAATCGCATTCGAGCCGACGCTCATATTGGACGAGCTGACGGGCGACGCGATCGCCGACGAAGCGCGGCAGACGCAGATTGGAGGCGCCGGGAATGATGCCCTCCTTGCGCGCCGGCAGCGTCAGGTAGGCGTCGGCGGCGGCGAGGACATAGTCCATGGCGAGCAAAATCTGGCAATGGCCGCCAATGGCGAAAGTCTCGACCACGGCGATCCATGGTTTTTCAATGCCGAAGCCGCTGACGTCGTCCGGCAAGGCGTCAGGCGTCGCGACGCCGCGCAGGAACTTATGGACGAAGCCGAGATCGCGCTGGATGTACCAGACGTAAGGGATCTTGCCGCGATAGAGATGGGTGAGATTGATGCCGGCCCCGAAAATATGCTGGCCGGCATATTTGGGATGCTCGACGGTTGCGCCGCGGAGCACCGCGATGTCGCTGTCAGGATCGAGGATCGCGACGTCGACGGCGGTCTCCATCGCGGCGATCGTCGTCTGGTCCTCGGCGTTGAGATAACGCGGATTGCCGGCGGCGAGGAGAACGCCCCTGCCCTTGCGCAGCAGTCGCGCCGAGCCGAGATCGAGCGCGCCGTCGGCGGCAAAACGCGCCAGCGCCTCGCGGCTTTCCGGCCGCGGCAACAACATGGCGTGGCAGAGATGACGGCCGGCGCGCTGGTCGGCGAGAATGGCCGAGAGCAGCAGGCCTTGGTCGATCTCCAGCCCATCCTTGTCGCGCTGGAGGGTCTCGGCCTCGGCGTCGAGCTGGGCGCGCGACGGCGCAAGGCCGGGAAAGGTCTCGGCCGCTTCGAGGACGAGGTCCTCGACGCGGAGAAAGCGCGAGAAATCGTGGGTCAGGGTCGCATAGATCTTCTCGATATAGGCGGTGAGGAAGCGCGCGCGCGAAGAACGAGCGCGGCCGCGGATCGCGGCGGCGGCTTTGGCCTGCGCCGCGTTGCGCTGAGCCTTTCGCGGCAAGCGCCCGATTAACGCGTCCGCTAACGCCCAGTAGACCGCGTAAAGGCGCCGATCCTCGCCGAACTCGTTCGTCTCGCGCGGCTCGGCCGCGAACCACTCGTCGATCGACGGCGGCGGCAGGCCTGCTTCGCGCAAATCCGCGGCGATGAATTCAGGCGTCGTCGGAGCGTTCATCTTCAATCCTTCGGCCGCAAGTCGATCACGCGCTTGGCCTTGCCCTGCGAGCGCTCGATCGCGCCCGGCGCGACGGCGCGGACTTTCGCCGTCACGCCGACATAGGCTTTCACGAGATGCTCGGCTTTGCGCTCTAACGCGGCGATGTCGTTGACGGCCAACCCGCCGGCCAGCGCGGGACGCAGCTCGACCACGACGTCCAGTTCGTCGAGCGCGTTCGGCCGGCGCAGCTCGAGCAGGTAATGCGGCGACAGCGCCTCTTCCCTGGCGAGCGCGGCTTCGATCTGCGAGGGGAAGACATTGACGCCGCGAATGATCAGCATGTCGTCGCTTCGGCCTTTGATGCGGTCGAGCCGCCGCATGGCGCGCGCCGTTCCCGGCAGCAGCCGGGTGAGATCGCGGGTGCGGTAGCGAATGACGGGCATGCCCTGCTTGGTCAAGGTCGTCAGGACGAGCTCGCCGGCTTCGCCTTCGGCGAGCGGCGCGCCCGTTTCCGGATCAATGATTTCGGGATAGAAATGATCCTCCCACAGAGTCAGCCCGTCCTTCGTTTCGAGCAATTCCTGAGCGACGCCCGGCCCGATCACTTCGGAGAGGCCATAGAGGTCGAGCGCGTCGATCGCGAAACGACGCTCGATCTCCCCGCGCATGCCCTCGCTCCACGGTTCGGCGCCGAAAATGCCGACGCGCAGGCTCGATCGACGCGGATCGAGCCCCTGGGTTTCGAACTCGTCGGCGATCGCCAATGTGTAGGACGGCGTCGCCATCAGGATGTCGGGCTGGAAGTCGTTGATGAGTTGAACCTGGCGCTCGGTGAAGCCGCCGCCGACCGGGATCACCGCCGCGCCGAGCGCCTCTCCGCCGTAATGCGCGCCCAGCCCGCCGGTGAACAGGCCATAGCCATAGGCGACGTGGATCTTGTCGCGCGGCGAGCCCCCGGCGGCGCGCAGCGAACGCGCCATCAGCAACGCCCAGGTCTCGATATCGGCTTTCGTATAGCCGGCCACGGTCGGCTTGCCGGTCGTGCCGCTCGAAGCATGGATGCGGACGATCTCCTCCATCGGCGCGGCGAACAGGCCGAACGGATAATTGGCGCGCAGGTCGTCCTTTGTCGTGAACGGAAACCTGGCGAGGTCGGCCAGCGTCCGAAGATCGTCTGGATGGACGCCTGCGGCCTGGAACTTGTTCCGATAATGCGGGACCCGGTCATAGACTCGGCCGAGCACGTCCTTCAGCCGCTCGAGCTGCAGCGCGCGGAGCTCGTCGACGCTCGCCTTTTCGATCGGCTCGATCTGATGGGATGGAGCCATAGCGCTTTCCTCCCCGCTCCCTTTTTATGTCATTCCCGCGAAAGCGGGAATCCAGTACGGCGTTTCCCCAAACGCGACGGCTCCTGGATTCCCGCTTGCGCGGGAATGACACTGTCGCTCAAGCCGTCACCGCTCTCCGCTCCGCATTGCTGCGCTGGAAAAGATCGTACATAGCGATCACCCGCCTTCCCTCGCGCGCCGTCAAAATCTCTTGCGGCGCGCGGCCGAGGAGGACGTCGATAAAATGGCGCGTCGACGGCGCGAAGCTTGCGCCCCAATCCGCATCGAGATTGTGGAAGGCGCGCACCTCGCCGCCGCGATAGAGGGTCAGAGCCGGCTCGTCCAGCATCCGATCCGAGCAGCGCGTAACTTGAATGATCCCCTCTTCGCCCTGGATCTCGAAACGCTCGGCGTCCGCGTAATAATCCGTGCGCAGCGTCATTTTCAGCGCCAGCGAGACGTCCCAGACGCCATGGACCGGCGGATCGACATGGCGCCAGGCCAAGGTCGCCGGCGCGTCGTACGTCCCGGCCGGCGTCTCGGTCGTTTCGATGCAGGCATAGCCGTCGCGCACATCGCCGAACAGCCATAGCGCGACCGCCATCATATGATGGCCATGGTCGAAGACGATCGGCCCGCCGCGGCCTTCGGCGGCGAGCGCGTGCCGCCAGCGGCTCGCCGCTTCCGGCACACGCCAAGCCTGGGCGCGGTCGGCCATCACCACCTTCATGCGGAAATGCAGCGGCTTGCCGATCGCGCCCTCGCGCAGCAATTCCCGCGCGCGAAGAAGCGGCGGATAGAAAAGAAAATTCTCGAAGACTTTGAGCCTTCTACCGCTCTTGTCGGCCGCCGCGATCATGCGGTCGCATTCGTCGAGCGTCATCGCCATCGGTTTTTGCACGCTGACATGGGCGCCGCGCGCGAGCGCCGCGACGGTCATCGCCTCATGCAGCGGATGCGGTGTGAGAATCTCGACGAGGTCGAGATCGGCGCACAAGAATTCCTCGAAATCGCTGGTCGCGCGCGCCTTCGACCATTCGCCGGCGCGGCGGGCGAGCAAATCCGGGTCGGTTTCGCAGAGCGCGACGATCTCGGCCTCGGGATGGCCGAGATAGCCGCGGACGTTCAGATCGAAGATGCGGCCAAGCCCGACGAAGCCGATGCGCAACTTGGCCGCCATGAAGCTTCCTCCCGAGTCGCAAGCTTTGAAGGGAATTCTAGATTGCGCGACGGATATTGCTAGTCTGGCCGGCGCCGTCGTCCATCAAAGGAGCGTCCCGTGTCTCGCGTCGTCGTTATTGGAGGAAGCGGCCATATCGGCACTTATCTCGTTCCGCGGCTGGTTTTCGCCGGGTTTGAGGTGATTTCGGTCAGCCGCGGCGAGCGCGCGCCCTATCAGCCGCACGGCGCCTGGAGCTCCGTCCGCCAGGTGGTTCTCGATCGCGAGGCCGAAGAGAAGGCGGGCGCCTTCGGGCGGAAAATCCGCGCGCTCGACCCCGACATCGTCGTCGACATGATCTGCTTCACCGAGGCCAGCGCCAGACATCTGGTCGAGGCGTTGCGCGGCCAAGTCCGACATTTCCTCCACACCGGGACCATCTGGGTGCATGGCCCGAGCGTCGTTGTCCCGACCACGGAGATGCAGCCGCGCCGCCCGTTCGGCGAATACGGAATCCAGAAGGCGGCGATCGAAGCCTTTCTGATCGAGGCGGCGCGCAAAGACTCCTTTCCTGCGACGATCATCCACCCCGGTCACATCGTCGGTCCGGGTTGGGCGCCGCTCAATCCCGCCGGCCATTTCAACCCGAACGTCTTCACCAAGTTGGCGAGAGGCGAAGAGTTGGCGCTGCCGAATTTCGGCCTCGAGACCGTTCACCACGTCCATGCCGACGACGTCGCGCAGCTGTTCATGGCCGCGATCGCCCATTGGAGCGCGTCGGTGGGCGAAGCGTTTCACGCAGTCTCGCCGGCGGCGGTGACGCTCCGCGGCTATGCCGAGGCGATGGCCGCCTGGTTCGGCCGCGAGGCGAAATTGCGCTATCTGCCGTGGTTGGAATGGAAGGCTCTGCACAGCGAGATCGAAGCCGCGCAAACCTACGATCACATCGCCCATAGTCCCAATTGCAGCATCGCCAAGCCGGAGCGCTTGCTCGGCTATCGGCCTCGCTACGGCTCGATCGAAGCCGTATGCGAATCCGTGACTTGGTTGATCGGGAGCGGAATCGTCGAAGCCGAGCGCTAAAAGCGTACGCCGCCTATACTCGCGCAGGCCGCGTCTCGTGCAGCTTGGCGTAGTCGATGCGGCGCATGCCGTCTTCGTCGATCGTGACCACGTCGACGAATTCGTGCCCCACCTTGACGCTCTGCGCCGGATAGGGCTTGCGCGAATAGACGAGCTGAGCCGAGCTCTCGTCGAGGCCGCGTATGGTGACGACGAAGTTCATATCGCTCGCGGCGATGTCCTTCGCGTTCATGCCGTAGAGCGGGCTCTTCTCGTCAATGACGTGCAGGAGCGTCCAGGTCAGCGCGAAAACCGGATTCTCATTGCGCTCGAGGCGGAGCGGCATGAACCGCGTCATCTGGCGCCCTTCGGCCGAATGTTCGGTGCGAATGAGCCAGAGCTTGGCGCTCGCGTCGGTGATGAAATTGTTGCGCGCGTTGGCGAGGCGCACCATCATCGTCAAACGGCCGTCATAGCGCGTGATGACGGGACTTTCGGCGTAGATCAGCCGCGCTCGCGGCCGCGAGAAGCGCGCGAAAACGAGGCCGGTCATCACCGCCAGCGAGACCATGCCGACGAAATTCTCGGCCGTCGCGACGATATGGCCGTACAACGTCTGCGGATGCATGTCGCCATAGCCGACCGTCGACGTCGTTTCGACGCTGAAGAAGAAGAGATCGGAAAAGCTGCCCGGCTTGGCGTTGGCGATCGGCTCGTGGCCGAGCGAATAGATCTCGGCGAAGACGAGATTGAGCAGAACGAAAAGCGCCGCAAGCCAGCCGAAGAAGCGCGGCCAAGTCACGGTCATGGCGTTGTAATAGAGGTCGGTCCAAACGTTGGTCTCCAACCCCTGCGTGATGAAGCGGCGATCGCCGATGCGGGTGACGCGCGGCCGCGCCCGCCTGCCGTTCACGGCATGGCGGAGCCAGTCGAACGGCTCGTTCAGATATTGTCGTAGCGTTCGATCCGCCATGGCTCGGCTTCGGCGTCCTTGATCCAGGCCTTCCAGGCGGGAAGTCCCATCATCGCCTCCATATAGTCGCGCGTCGCCTTCTTCACAGGGACATCGTAGACGTGGAAACGGTTGACGACCGGCGCGAACATCGCGTCGGCTGCGCTGAAGCGGCCGAACAGGAACGGACCGGCCTTGCCGTATCTTTTGCGCGCGTCCGCCCAGGCTGCCTCGATGCGCGCGACATCCGCCTCGACTTCGCTGGTCAATTCGCGCTTTTTCACCGGCCGCCGGAAATTGGTCGGCAGGTGATTGCGCAAAGCCTGGAAGCCGGCATGCATTTCGGCCGACAGCGAACGAGCCAGCGCGCGAGCCGCCTTCGCTTTCGGCCAGATCGGCTTGTCCGGATATTTCTCCGCGACATAGTCGACGATCGCGATCGATTCCCAAACCGAGATCGCTCCGTCCTGGAGCGAGGGACATTTGCCGTTCGGCGAAACCGCCAGGATGCGCTGGCGCGTATCGGGCTGATCCAGCGGAATGACGACTTCCTCGAAGGGGATTTTGAAATGCGCCAGCAATATCCATGGCCGCAGCGACCAGGACGAATAGGCCTTGTTGGCGATCACCAATTTGAGCGGCATGACGGCCCCAAAGTCTTATAGGCTCATTGTCTCGTTCGGCGACGCGCGCGTTGTGGCGCGGACGGCTTGACGGCGCGGGCGCGGCTTCGCATCACCAAGCCATGGATTCTCGAACCTCGCAATCCGATTCAACCCTCGCCATCGAAGAGACGATCCTTGAACTGTGCCGCCTCGACGCGGGGACAGTTTCGCCGATCGACGCGGCCAAGGCCCATGCGACGGCTCGCGGCGAGGGCGAACTCGGCTGGCGCTCGCATTTGAACGAGGTGCGGCGCGCGGCTGTGCGGCTCGCCGAGGCCGGCCGGTTGGTTATCTATCGAAAAGGCAAGCCGGTCGATCCGCACGATTTCCGCGGCGTCTATCGCCTCGGATTGCCGCGCGTCGATTGATCGGCTCTTGCGACCCGGGGTTCGGACCGGGATTGGCCGGCGCGGAAATTTGCGATAACATTTTCGACTTGAAGCCGTTCGCATAACTCGCTGGCCGGCAATGACAATCCGTTCCCACATGATAGTCCATTGACTTTATAGACTATAAGTGAATATCTCCACGCACGATTGTCAGGCGGCGTTCGCGCCGTGCGGGGGCGAAGTTGCTTTACGTCGCATCGGGATTCTTCGTCGGCCTTGTCGTCGGCCTCACCGGCGTCGGCGGCGGTTCGCTGATGACGCCGATCCTTGTCCTGCTGTTCGGCGTGCACCCCGCGACGGCGGTCGGCACGGACTTGCTCTACGCCGCCGCGACCAAGACCGTCGGCACGGCGGTTCATGGTTTCAACGGCACGATCGTCTGGCGCTTGACCGGCCTGCTTGCGCTCGGCAGCGCGCCGACCGCGATCCTGATGATCTTCCTGCTCCGGTACGTCGGTCCGTTCGGCGCCGGCGCGTCTTCGCTGATCACGCTGCTGCTCGGCTGCGCGCTCCTCTTGACCGCGCTCGCCATGATTCTGCGCGGCCGCCTGCAAGCCTACGCCGATAAGCGCGCCGGCAAGATCTCGCCGCAAACCCGCGCCGTCCTCACGGTGCTCACCGGAATCGCCCTCGGCGTCTTCGTCTCGTTGTCCTCTGTCGGCGCCGGCGCGCTTGGCGTGACCGCGCTCATCCTGAGCTATCCCGAAATGCCGACCAAGCAGATCGTCGGCAGCGACATCGCGCACGCCGTGCCGCTGGTCCTGGTCGCCGGTTTCGGCCATTGGCTGATCGGGTCGGTCGATATGGCGACTCTCGGGCTTTTGCTGGCCGGCTCGATCCCCGGCATTATTGTCGGCAGTTTCGCGGCGCCGCGCCTGCCCGAGCTCTGGCTGCGCCCCATTCTCGCCTTGGTTCTGGCCGTTGTTGGCCTAAGGCTGATCTTCTGATCGCTTGTCTCGCCTCGGCCCCTAGCTTAAGCGTGACTCAAAGAGGAACGCCATGAAATTCAGCCCGTCCGTCGTCGAAGCGATCGGCAATACGCCGCTCATCAAGCTCAGACGCGCGTCGGAAGAGACGGGCTGCACGATACTCGGCAAGGCTGAGTTCATGAATCCCGGCGGCTCGGTGAAAGACCGCGCCGCGCTCGCGATCATTCAGGACGCGATCAAGAGCGGCGCGCTGCGCAAAGGCGGGGTCATCGTCGAAGGCACAGCCGGCAATACCGGAATCGGTCTTTGCGTGGTCGGCGCCGCGCTCGGCTTTCGCACGGTGATCGTCATCCCCGACACGCAGGCGCAAGAAAAAAAGGACATGCTGCGCCTGGTCGGGGCCGAGCTGATCGAAGTGCCGGCCGTCCCTTACGCCAACGCCAACAATTACGTCCGCTATTCCGGTCGACTCGCCGAAGCGCTGAACAAGAGCGAGCCGAACGGCGCGATCTGGGCCAATCAGTTTGACAATGTCGCCAATCGCCGCGGCCATTATGAAACGACCGGGCCGGAAATCTTCGCCGACACCGACGGCAAGGTCGACGGCTTTTCCTGCGCGGTCGGCACCGGCGGCACGCTCGCCGGGGTCGGCATGGCGCTGAAGGAGCGCAATCCCGAGATCAAGATCGCGCTTGCCGATCCGATGGGCGCTTCGCTCTACGAATTTTACGCTCATGGCGTCTTGAAAGCCGAAGGTTCGTCGATCACCGAGGGCATCGGCCAATCGCGAATCACCGCCAATCTCGCCGGCGCGCCGGTCGACATGGCCTTCCAGATCACGGACGAGGAGGCGCTGCCGATCGTCTTCGATCTCGCCGAAGAAGAAGGCCTCCTCCTCGGCGGCTCGTCCGGAATCAATATCGCCGGAGCGATCCGGCTCGCCAAAGCGATGGGACCTGGCCATACGATCGTAACGATCCTTGCCGATTCCGGCATGCGCTACGCTTCGAAAATGTTCAATCCGGCGTTCTTGCGCTCCAAGAGCCTGCCGGTCCCGGCCTGGCTCGAACGCAAGCCCAGCGCGCCGAGCGTGTTCGTCTAGGGACGAGCTTTCTTGCGCGCCGCCTGAGCTCGCAACAACGTTCAAGACATGATCGCCGCAATCGCGCAATATTGCGCGACGAGGATCAATCCATGACCGAACCCCTCTTCCGCGACGACGCCTATCTCCGCGAGACGGAAGCGATCGTCTCATCCATCGATCCCGGCGGAATTGTCCTCGATCGCACGGTTTTCTATCCGCAGGGCGGCGGCCAGCCGGGCGACCGCGGCGAACTCATTCTTGATGACGGTTCGCGGCTGGCGGTGGTCAATGCGACTTACGGCGCCGATCGCTCGCTCATCCTTCACAGTCTCGCCGATGGATCGAGCCTGCCTGCGCCAGGCGCGCGGGTCCTCGCCCGGATCGATTGGGATTCGCGCTTCAAGCGAATGCGCGCCCACACGGCGCTGCATCTGCTGACCGCGGTTCTGCCCTACCCCGTGACCGGCGGCGCGGTCGGCGACGGCGAGGGCCGGCTCGATTTCGATTCAGGCGAGGCGACGCTCGATAAGGGGGAGATCGCGGAAAAGCTCAACGCGCTGATCGCCAGAGACGCGGCGGTGCGCACGCTCTGGATTTCGGACGACGAGCTCGCCGCCAATCCTGGCCTGGTCAAGACGATGTCGGTCAAGCCGCCGACCGGAACGGGGCGCGTGAGGCTGGTCGAGATCGAAGGGATCGATCTGCAGCCTTGCGGCGGCACACATGTCCGGCGCACCAGCGAGATCGGCCAGGCCGCGGTGACGGGAATTGAAAAGAAGGGCCGTCTCAACCGCAGGGTTCGGATCGCGCTCAGCCAAAGTGCAGCATGACGTAGACGAAGCCGGCGAAGAAGCTGGCGGAGAAGAGAATGTTGAAGGCGGAGCCTTTGAGCGTCCGAGCCTGCGCCTGAGCTTTAGCCATGTCCGTCTCCCGCGACCTTGGCCGGCCTGACGCGGCGGCCTTCGCGTCAAGGTTACGGGACGAAACCCATCCAAACTTTCGCCGCCTATCACGGCGGCCGGGCGCGATACCGGAACCTTCCCGGCGAGGCGACGTTTTTTATCCAGCTAGTCTGCGATGCCGGGGCCTGCAGGCCGAGGACCGGAACTCGCCGAAAAGCGTCTCTCGATTCTCCAGCGCCGGCAGAGCCTCGCTCGCTAGGATGGAGAGTCCCCATGTCAGTTGCGTATGGTTCTTCTTCGGTCTCTCACGAGACGACCGCCTATGGCGGTTTCGCCGACGCCTTGGGCGGCGTCGCGACGATCGTGTTGGCGATTGTCGGTTTGGCTGGCGTCAGGGCGGAAGGCATGGCGTCGATCGCGACGATCGTCTTCGGCGCGGCGCTGCTGATCCAAGGCGGCGCGATGCTCAGCGAGTTCGCGCAGTTCGAAACGAGTGCCGCGGACGCCAGCATCGCGATGAGCGGCGGCGGCATATCGGCGCTGTTCCTGGTCGGCATAGCCGGCGTGGTTCTGGGCGTGCTGGCGCTGATCGGCGTCTTCCCGCCGGTCCTGACCGGCGTGGCGGTGATCGCCTTCGGCGCGGCGCTGTTGGTCAGCAGTTCCGCCGTCTGGCGGCTGTTGACCTCGCCGGCGATCGCGATGCGGTTCCAGAGCAGCACGCCGATCGTGCGCGTCGTCGCCACTGAAATGGCGGCCGGCTCGACCGCGGTTCAGGCGATGGCCGGCCTCGCGGTGACGGTGCTGGGCATCCTGGCGGTTTGCGGCCTCTACGCTCAGAACCTCACCCTCGCCGCGCTGCTCGTCGCGGGCGCTGCGATCCTGCTCACCGGCAGCGCCTTGAGCGGAACCATGATCGGCTTCATGCGGCCGTCGACCGGGTCGACCGCTACGGCCGCGCGAGTCGACTGAGTTCCTGACGCGAAGTCCGGGCCCCGGCGCGAGCGCCCTCATCGGCGCTCCGCCGGGGCCTTTTTGTCCGCCGCTTCACGGCTTCGGCTCGGCGGTTTCTCCTCGCCGGGCAGTTGCGTCGGCTCGTTGAGATTGTCGCGCAGATAGATCTTCTTGACGAGGACGAAGAGAACCACGGTAAGCGGCGGCGCGAAGATGACGGCCGCGGGACCGAAAACGGATGTGATCGCCACCAAGCCCAAAATGATCACCGCCGGCGGCATATAGACGAGGTAGCGCTGGACGATCGGCGCGATGAGATTGCCTTCGACCTGGTGGATGAGAAGATAGGCGCCGATCGTCCACAGGACGGCGTCAAACCCTTTCGTCGCCGCAACGAGTACCGCGGGTATGCCGGCGACGATCGGTCCGACATAGGGGACGAATTCGCAGACCCCGGCGATCACCCCCAAAGCGGCGGGCGACGGCAGCCCGATCAGAGTGACGGCCAGCGTCGACAACAGCCCGATCGCCACCATTTGCAGCAATTGGCCAAGGAGCCACAGCCGAAGCGCGACGGCGAGGTCGTCGATCGTTTCTTTCGCGTTCGGGCGCAGGCGCCGCGGAAACAGCAGGACCAGCCCGTCGCGGTAGAGGGTCGGCTGCGCGGCGATGTAGATGCCGGCGATAAGGCTCACCACGAGCGCTTCGAGAAAGCCGACGCTCACGGTGAAGACGCGGGTGAGAATATCGGAGATCGGCAGATTGCCGCCCTGGATATGGGACAGGAGCTGCCGGCCGATTTCCGATCCCTGTAGCGCCGACGTTATGCCTTGCTGGGCTTGGCCGATCCGCTGAAAGGCCTCCTGAAACTCTGCGACGATCCGCGTTCCGAAAAGGTAGCCGGCGCCGGCGACCAGCGCGGCGATCAGCAAGCCCGAAGCGGCCAGGGCCGCGCTGGTGGGCAATCTCAGCCAGCGATGAATCGGCTCCGCCCCGAGCCGAACCGCGACGGCCACCAGGATCGCGCCCATCGTGATCAGGATGAAGCTGGAGAGATACCAGATGAGGACCGGAACGAGCGCGACCGCCACAATGGCGGCCGCGATCTTGATCCGTTCGATCATCCGGGAGGACATGCGTCTCTTGGCCGTCGGGTCGGAGCGTCGAGAGACGTCCGCCGGCCAAACGCCGCCGATCCGGCCAAGGTTCGCGGCGAGCGAAGAACGGGACTGAAGCGCCGTTCCGACGCGACGTCGCTCCTACCCTTCCGAGGCGCCTTCTTCCGTCGCGCCGTCCTCTTCGGCGCCTTCGTCCGCGGGCTGCGGCTCCTCCTCCTGCTGCGGCCCATAAGCCTCGACCATTGCGGCGGTCTCTTCGAGCGGGTCCTCGTCCTCGGTCAGGGCCGGATCGTCGCTCGGCGAGGGCACGCCGAAACCGGGCGGCAAGCGGCCGTCGAACAGGCCCGCGCCCTTCAATTCGTCGAGGCCAGGCAAGTCGCCGATCGCCTCCAGGCCGAAATGGACGAGGAAATCCGTGGTCGTGCCATAGGTGATCGGCCGGCCCGGCGCCTTGCGCCGGCCGCGCATGCGCACCCAGCCGGTCTCCATCAGCACGTCGAGGGCGCCCTTGGAGACGGCGACGCCGCGAATTTCCTCGATATCGGCGCGGGTGACGGGCTGGTGATAGGCGATGATCGCCAGGGTCTCGATCGCGGCGCGGGAGAGCTTCTTCTGCTCCTTGTCCTCCCGCGACAGCAGCCAGGCGAGGTCGACCGCGGTGCGAAAAGCCCATTTCCGGGCGACGCGAACCAGATTGACGCCGCGATTGGCGTAGAGCCGCTGCAACTCGGCCATGACCGCCGACACGTCGCTCCCCTCGGGAAGCCGGGAGGCGATCACCGCCTCGTCGAGCGGCTCGGAGGCGGCGAAGACGAGAGCTTCGGCGATCCGCAAGGCCTCGGGCTCGACCGCCGGCGCGCCGTCGGCGCCCGTCTCCCCGATCGTGACTTCGAACAGTCTCGCGACTTCACCCATTCTGATTCTCGCCTTGTTCGACAGGGGAGGCAGGTTCGGCGCGTTTGGCGCGCACCCAGATCGGCGCGAAAGCGCGGTCTTGCCGCAACTCGATCATGCCCTCGCGGGCGAATTCGAGCGCCGCGGAGAACGAGGAGGCGCGCGCCGTCCGACGCATTTTCGGATCGGCGCAATAGGCGATCAGCCAGGAATCGAATTCGGTCCAATCGACCGCGACGCCGACCAGCCGGTTCAGCGCCTGACGCGCGTCGTCCAGGGACCAGACGAACCGCTCCTTCAGGCGCACATGCGCCCGCGCCTGCGTCTGGCGGCGGGAGGCGTAGGCGGAGAGAAGATCATAGAGCGTCGCCGAATAGGCGGGACGGCGCGTGACGGCCATTTCTTCCGGCGAGCCGCGGCCGAAGAAGTCGCGGCCCAGGCGCGGCCGGTTGATCAGCGCCTCGGCGGCGAGGCGGATTTGCTCGAGCCGGCGCAAGCGTTGCGCCAGGGCCTCGGCGAGCTCGGCGGCGCCCGGCCCTTCAGGCTTGGGCGGCTCGGGCAGAAGCAGGCGAGATTTCAGATAAGCGAGCCACGCCGCCATGACGAGGTAGTCGGCGGCAAGCTCCAGCCGGACTTTCCGCGCCTGTTCGATGAAGGCGAGATATTGCTCGGCCAGGGCGAGGACCGAAATGCGGGCGAGGTCGACTTTCTGCCGGCGGGCCAGCTCCAAAAGGAGGTCGAGCGGACCTTCGAATCCGTCGAGATCGACCATGAACGAAGGCTCGGCTTCGCCCCGGTCGACCTCGATTTCCGTCTCGAACGCCAATTGGCCGGCCACGAATCACCCTTGAAAAGCCGTTGAACCTGTTTGGCCGAGGCGACGGCCCCGCGCAAGCGCCGCACGGCCAGACTCCACAGCAGGCGGCGCGCTGAATGAATTTTTCGCTGCTATTTCAATAAATTCGCGGCGAATTGATGGTCGGATCCGACGCCGTCCCGTGGCTGCGTCATCTGGCGCGACCTGCAGCTTTTGGCCTTATCTTAACGCGCCCAGGGGAGCGCTCCTCAGTCGGTCTCGCGCGGGCGACGTCCAAATTTTTCCAAATCCATATTTCCGCGAATCGGGCGTTTTCAAAGGGTTACAATGCGGAAAATTTGGAAAACGATTTTCCCGCGCCGAGCCGTCCAATTGAGGGCTCGACTATAGCACAGATTTCCGGATTTCAGAAAGAATAAAAGCGGGACTGCGCTAAGGCGTCGCCGTCCGGCTCTCCTTCACCGGGGCGAAGAGCGGCGGCTCCAGGCCCTCATGCTGCTCCATATAGCGTTCCACCGTGGCCGCCATTCTGTGCCAACGGGCGGCGGTCTCGATCAAAATTCGCCTGCGGGCTTCGTCGGGAGCCCGTTGAGCAACGGCGAGGCAATCTGCGGCGTAGCGGCGATATGTCACGACGAGGCTCATCGCGCCGCAAAACTCCCAGGTCGCAAAATCGTTCCGGCGGGAACTCTGATCTTGCTCCAGTGTTGCATTTGCTGCTGGCGTCAGCGCGCGAGGTAGGGGGCGAGAATGAGCGATGCAGACGACCATCAGCCGCCGCCCGAGACCATCCTCTATGTCGACGACGAGGTGCTGACCCGGCTGGATATGTCGGAATTTCTCCGGCAGTGCCATTATCGCGTCAGCGAAGCCGCCACGGCCGCAGAAGCCCTCGACGCCCTTAATGCGAAGCTGGTGATCGATCTCGTCATCACCGACGTCAAAATGCCCGGCGAGATGGACGGCCTGGCGCTGGCTCGCTGGATCAAGGAGAATCGACCCGGCGTCGAGGTGATCGTCCAGTCAGGCGACGACGCGGTTGCCCGCGAACTGCCGGACGATCTCAAGGAATTCGGACCGCCGCTGGCCAAGCCGTTTACCGGCCGCGAATTATTGGACCGCGTGAAGCTCGCGCTGGCGCGACGACGACCGCCAGGCCAAGCCGGCGACGCCGGCGCGGCATAGAAACGCGCCGCGGCGCATGAACGAGAGCCGGCGGGGCGCGCCTGGACCGGCCCTCTCCGTCCCCAAATAAGCCTACGCTGACGGCCGCGGATGTAAATCGGCTAACGGCTGCGGAACTCGAAACCAAGCGAAGCCAGCACTTTGGCAATCGACTTGGTGCGCTCGGCAAGGTCCTCTGTCTCGGCTAATCGCATTTCGCGTATCGCAACCCTGTGCAAGTAGTTTGCGATAGCCGGCTCCGTCGCAGCTTCGTTGGTCAGCATTGAGTATACCCTGCCAACATATTCGTCATATTCGTCGTCGGGGCCGACACCGGCGATTCCGATCGGGTCCCACTCGCGCAAGAGTAGCTGCCGAATGCATTCCAGGTCCTTTTTGAGGTCGCGTCTGTTCCTCGTCATTTACCGTCCCCTCCTTTGCGGGTCTGGCAAGCGGACGCTGTCAGGACCCCAGCCTTGGTCGATGGGGGCCGATCCCTCCTTCCCGATCGCCAGCGCGCGTCGCCTCACGCGGCGTAGGGCAGCGTCGCCGCAAAGCTCGGCCGCGCCCGCATCGCTTCGTGACCGCGCCGTATCGCGGGATATTTCCTAAGCAACTCCATGCTTTCCGGCAATTGACTGAGGTAGAAGATCAAGGGCGCCAGGAACAGGTCGGCCATAGAGGGCGACGGCCCGGTCAGATAATCGCCCCCGTCATAAGCCTGTTCGAAGAGGTTAAGCTGCGCGTCGATGTCGCGCAGCGCCGCCGCGACCACCTTGTCGACCGGCTGACCGCGCCGCGCCTCGGCGGCAAGCTCGACGACGAGAGGAGGCTCGCCCTTCGCCGCCATATGCTGAAACAGATAGCGGCGGACCATGGCGTCGTAGGCGTAGCAATTGATCACGCTGATCCATTGCTCGTTGCGCGCCCGCGCCGTCACGCCGGCCGGCGGAATCAGCGAGGGACCCTCGAACGCTTCGTCGATGTAGCCGAGAATAGCGCGCGTTTCGTAGATCTCGTTCTCGCCGTCGCGCAAAGCCGGAACCATGCCGAAAGGATGGATCGCGCGCTGCTCGGGCGTTCGCGGCCGGTTCGGCTCGAGCCGGTATTTGATCCCCTTCTCGGCGAGGCCGAGGCGCACGGTCCAGCAGTAGGAGCTGCGCGGATCGCCGAAGAGGGTGAGCGTGCCGGCGCTGCCCTCCGGATCGACGAGATCGCTGAGGCGATTGAAGCAGGATCGCCAGCCTTGGCGGTGGGATTCGCGGGCCGCGGCGTCGGGAAAGCCGGTATGGCGCATGTGGAGCGCGACGCCGCCATCTTTCGGCGTCAATCGGACCTCGATCAGCGTCGTCGAGCCGGCCGCCGGGCCGCCCTCGCCGCGCCAGGTATAGGCGATGAAGCCCGGCGCCTCGATCGCCTGATACTCGCCGGCGACGACGAATCGGGAGCCGTCGCGCCGCGCCATGACGATCCGATAGGCGCCGCCGACCTTCGCGTCGGCGCTGGCCTCGGCGACCGTCAGGCCGCGCGGACAGCACCAGGCCTGGAGCATTGAAGCGTCGGTGAAGGCCGCGAAGACCTTTTCGCGCGGCGCCCGAATGAAACGCTCGATTTCGAGGTGAAACGTCGCGACCTCTTTCATTTCCCTTTTCCTTTCTCCCGCTTGGATTTCCGTGACTTGTTCGGCTCGGCCGACGCGGCGGAATGTTCAGGCGCTTCGACGAGTTCGGCCAGCCGATCGAGGCTCTCCTCCCAATAGCGCTGGTAATTGCTGAGCCATCGATGGGCGTCGCGCATCGCTTCGGGACGCAGCGAGCAGATCCGCCAGCGCGCGCTCGCCTTGCGCTCGATCAGGCCGGCCTCGGCCAGGACCCGCAAATGGCGGGAGATGGCCGGCCCGGAAATCGGAAACGGCAGCGCCAATTCTCCGACCGTCGCGTCGCCGGCGGCGAGCGCCGAAAGAATCGCCCGCCGGGTCGGATCGGCGAGCGCGGCGAAGGTGGCCGAAAGGGGGTCGTTCTTATCCATGCCGCCAGGTCGTCATTTAACACATCGGTTAAATGATAGCGACGCGGCGACGAAAGTCAAATCGGGTTTGAGTCCTCGTAGACGCTCCCCAAACGGCGGCGAATAATAGGCCCGTCCGACCTTGTCCCGTTGACCATGGATCGCCATATCGATGGCGGAGGCCGCATGGTCATTGACTTTGCGTGAATCGTCCCTATAGAGGCCCGGCGCGCCGAAAGAGGTCTCGCGGACCCCGCGCGGCGCGGACGCTCAGCGTCCTTCAAGAAAATCCGCGTTTTGACGGCGTCAGGCGTTAAGGGGGCGAACGCTCATTAGGCGTCGATTTAGTGAGAACCGATGAAATTTAGCGAACTCGGCCTGAGCGACAAGGTGCTCAAAGCCGTTGAAGCGTCGGGCTACGACACGCCGACGCCAATCCAGGCGCAAGCCATCCCTTACGCTTTAGCCGGCCGCGACGTGCTCGGCATCGCCCAGACCGGCACCGGCAAGACGGCCGCCTTCACCTTGCCGATGCTCTGCCGCCTCGAACAAGGCCGCGCCCGGGCGCGAATGCCGCGAACCCTGATCCTGGAGCCGACCCGCGAACTCGCCGCGCAAGTCGAAGAAGCGTTCGCCAAATATGGCGTCAACCATAGGCTCAGCGTCGCGCTGCTGATCGGCGGCGTCTCGTTCGGCGATCAAGAGACCAAGATCGCGCGCGGCGCCGACGTTCTCATTGCAACGCCGGGCCGGCTGCTCGATTTCGCCGATCGCGGCAAGCTGCTTTTGACCGGCATCGAAATCCTGGTCATCGACGAAGCCGACCGCATGCTCGATATGGGCTTCATTCCCGATATCGAGCGCATCTGCAAATTGGT
>JAJPHH010000083.1 GCA_021325385.1 Alphaproteobacteria bacterium | reverse complement strand
CCGTTGATGATCGGCGCGCCGGACATGGCCTTCCCGCGCATGAACAACATCTCGTTCTGGCTGCTGCCGGCCTCGTTCCTGCTGCTGATCCTGTCGATGTTCGTCGAAGGCTCGCCCGGCATGCACGGATTCGGCGGCGGCTGGGTGCTTTATCCGCCCTTCTCGTCGAATGCCGGCACGCCCGGCCCGGCGATGGACTTCGTGATTCTGTCGCTGCACCTTGCCGGCGCCTCTTCGATTCTCGGCGCGATCAATTTCATCACGACCATCTTCAACATGCGCGCGCCGGGCATGACCATGCACCGCATGCCGCTCTTCGCCTGGTCCGTCCTGGTGACGGCGTTCCTGCTGGTTCTGGCGCTGCCGGTTCTCGCCGGCGCGATCACCATGCTGCTGACGGACCGCAATTTCGGCACGACTTTCTTCAATCCGGCCGGCGGCGGCGATCCGATCCTGTTCCAGCACCTGTTCTGGTTCTTCGGCCATCCGGAAGTCTACATTCTGATCCTGCCGGGCTTCGGCATCATCAGCCAGATCGTTTCGACCTTCTCGAGGAAGCCGGTCTTCGGCTATCTCGGCATGGTCTACGCCATGGTCGCGATCGGCGCGGTCGGCTTCGTCGTCTGGGCCCATCACATGTATACGGTCGGCCTGTCGCTGAACACGCAGCGCTATTTCGTCTTTGCGACGATGGTCATCGCGGTGCCGACCGGCGTGAAGGTCTTCTCCTGGATCGCGACGATGTGGGGCGGGTCGATTCAGCTCCGCGCGCCGATGATCTGGGCGATCGGCTTCATCTTCCTGTTCACCGTCGGCGGCGTGACCGGCGTCGTCCTGGCCAACGCCGCCGTCGACCGCGCGTTGCACGAGACGTATTACGTCGTCGCCCATTTCCACTACACGATGTCGCTCGGCGCCGTGTTCGCGATCTTCGCGGGATTCTATTATTGGTTCCCGAAGATGACGGGCTATCTCTACAACGAGGGCCTCGCCAAGCTGCATTTCTGGCTGCTGTTCATCGGCATCAACCTCGTCTTCTTCCCGCAGCACTTCCTTGGCCTCGCCGGCATGCCGCGGCGCTATATCGATTACCCCGACGCCTATTGGCTGTGGAATTTCGTTTCTTCGATCGGCGCCTATGTCGCGGGCGTCGCGACGCTGGTGTTCCTGTATACGGTCTACGACGCCTTCGCGAAGAAGCGGGTCGCCGGCGACAATCCGTGGGGCGTCGGCGCCACGACGTTGGAATGGACGCTGCCTTCGCCGCCGCCCTTCCATCAATATGAGACCTTGCCCCGCATCACTGGCGCGGAGCACTAAGAGAAGGGCCGCGCCGGTCGCGGCCTTGGCTTGACGTTCCGGCGCGGACCGGGACGGAGGGCCGGAGGACCTGGGCGCAGAGGCGCGCAGGTCGAGGATCAGGTTTGATGAGTCTTGTCAGTCGCGAGCCCATGACGCCGACGGCCGGCGCAGTCGAATACGCCGCCGGACCGCGTGAATATTTCGCGCTGCTGAAGCCCCGCGTCATGTCGCTCGTCGTGTTCACGGCTTTGGCCGGGCTGCTCGTCGCGCCGGTTTCGGTTCATCCGGTGATTGCCTTCGCGTCGCTTCTCGCCATCGCGGCGGGCGCGGGCGCGGCCGGCGCGCTCAACATGTGGTGGGACGCCGATATCGATGCGATCATGTCGCGCACGTGCAATCGGCCTGTGCCGCTCGGGCTCGTGCAGCCTCGGGAAGCCTTGTTCTTCGGCCTCACGCTCGCCCTCATCGCGGTGATGAGCCTGGCGGTGACGGCGAACCTTCTCGCTGCCGGTTTGCTCGCCTTCACCATCTTCTTCTACGCCGTCGTCTATACGATGTGGCTGAAGCGCTCTACGCCGCAGAACATCGTCATCGGCGGCGCCGCCGGCGCGCTTCCGCCAGTCGTCGGCTACGCCGCCGCAACCGGCTCGGTGACGCTCGACAGCCTCGTTCTCTTCGCCATCATCTTCATTTGGACGCCGCCGCATTTCTGGGCGCTGGCCTTGGTCAAGAGCGGCGATTACGCCCGCGCTGGCGTGCCGATGATGCCTAATGTCAAGGGCGCCGGCCGCACTCGCCTCGAAATCCTCCTCTACACGTTGGCGCTGGCCGCGATCGCGGTCGCGCCCTGGCCCTTGGGCGTCGGCGGGCGCATCTATGCCGCGTTGGCGATCGCCGCCGGCCTGGCGATGATTCATTTCGCTTGGCGCGTTTACCGCACGCGGCAGGGGCGCGAGGCCAATCGCGCCGCCATGCAATTGTTCGGCTTCTCGATCCTCTACCTGTTCCTGCTCTTTGCGGCTTTGGTCGTCGAGCATGGCTCCGGATTGATCGAGCGTTACGGCCTGTGAGCGCCATGGCCGAACCCGATCCGCGGCAAGGCGTCCGACTGACGCCGCAGCAAGAGCGCAATCGCCGGCTGCGCAACATAGCGATCGGCGTTTGCATCGGCTTGCTGGCCGCCTTGTTCTATGCGGTGACCATTGTCAAATTGGGGCCGGGCGTGTTGCGTCCGGAACCGTGAGCCGGCGATGGCGAAGAACCGATCGGAGCGAGACGAGTGGGGCCGGCGCAACCGGGCGACCGGCTTCGCCGTCGCGCTCCTCTTTCTCGTCATGCTCGGCGCGGCCTTCGCCGCGGTTCCGCTCTACGCCTTGTTCTGCCGGACGACCGGCTTCGCCGGCACGATTCAGGTCGCTCATTCCGCCCCGACGCTGAAAGGCGAGCGCCTCCTCACGGTCCGCTTCGACGCCAATGTCGCGGCCGGCCTGCCCTGGACGATCGAGCCTGAAACGCCGTCGCTCACGCTGCGCACCGGCGAGACCGCGACGGTCTACTTCAAGTTCCGCAACGAGGCCGGCCGCGAGACCGCGGCCAATGCGATCTATAACGTCGCGCCGGGCGTCGCAGGCGCCTATTTCGACAAGATCGCCTGTTTCTGCTTCACAGAGCAGCGTCTCGGCCCGGGGGAAACATCCGAGCTGCCGGTTGTCTTCTTTCTCGATCCCAAACTCGAGCAGGACGAGACGATGAACGGGATCGAGACATTGACGCTGTCCTATACGCTCTATCCGGCGCGGGACGCGGCGAAGCCAGTCACGGCTGAAAAGCGCTCCTGATCAAAGCCAAAGGCGCGGCGTTTCGGGACGAATCGTCGCCTTGACGGGCTGGAGCAAACGGGGCAAATCCACGCCGAGGCAGGTCCGGCCGGATGGATTGAAGGGAAGAGGGGATAGAATGGCTGACGCTCACGCCAAGCCGCATCACGATTACCACCTCGTCAATCCGAGTCCGTGGCCGATCGTCGGCTCGATCTTCGCCTTCATCACCGCCGTCGGCCTGATCATGTCGATGAAGGACATGACGATCGGCGGCCTGAAGGCGGGGCCCTATGTGCTCGGCGCCGGCGGGATCGGCGTCCTCTATACGATGGCGTCCTGGTGGCGGGATGTGATCTTCGAGGCGGAGCATGGCGACCATACCCCGGTCGTCCAGATCAGCCACCGCTACGGCATGATCTTGTTCATCGCCTCGGAGGTGATGTTCTTCGTCGCCTGGTTCTGGGCTTTTTTCGACGCCTCGCTGTTCACCAACGAATCGATCCAGTACGCGCGGGTCCAATTTACCGGCGGGGTTTGGCCGCCGAAAGGGACCGAAGTCCTCGATCCGCTCAATCTGCCGTTGCTCAACACGCTGATCCTGCTGACGTCCGGCACGACCGTCACCTGGGCGCATCACGCGTTGCTTCACAATGACCGCAAGGGCCTGAAAATCGGCCTGTGGCTGACGATCATCCTCGGCCTGACGTTCACCTGCGTGCAGGCCTGGGAATATTATCACGCGCCGTTCGGCTTCAAGAACACGATCTACGGCGCGACCTTCTTCATGGCGACCGGCTTCCACGGCGCCCATGTCATCATCGGCACGATCTTCCTGATCGTCTGCCTGCTTCGCGCCTATGCCGGCCAGTTCACGCCCAAGCAGCATCTCGGCTTCGAATTCGCCGCCTGGTATTGGCATTTCGTCGACGTCGTCTGGCTGTTCCTGTTCTCCTGCATCTATGTTTGGGGCTCGTGGGGCGCCGCGATCGAAGGCGCGACCGGCGGCGGCTGATCCGCCTCGCTGCGCTGGGCGGCGACGCCCGGCGCCTCGGCGACATGAATGAGCGAAACCGAAGGCGCTGACATCTCGCCCTTTGCGGCGGGACTCTCTGGACGGTGCCCGCGCTGCGGCAAAGGCCCGCTATTCCGCGGTTTCATCGCGCTTGCGCCGCGCTGCTCGTCCTGCGGGCTCGATTACGCCTTTTCCGATTCGGGCGACGGCCCGGCCGTCTTCATCGCTTTGATCGGCGGTTTGATCGTGCTCGGCGCCGCTTTATGGACCGAGATCGTCTATGAGCCGCCGATCTGGGTTCACATGGTTCTCTTCCTGCCGCTGACGATCATCGTCTGTCTTGGCTTGCTGCGGCCCTTCAAGGGCGTGCTGATCGCCTTGCAATATCGCAACAAGGCCGCGGAAGGCCGGCTGAAAGGCTAAATTCGTGGCGAAGCGCGGCCTCGTCTCGGCGCTGATCTGGCCGGCCTTGTTCACGGCGGCAGGCCTCGCGCTGTTGATTGCGCTCGGCGTCTGGCAATTGCATCGCCTCGCCTGGAAGGAGGCGCTGATCGCCGAAGTCTCGGCCCGGGTCGGCGCGCCGCCTATCGCCTTGCCGCCGCCCGCCGAATGGCCGCAGCTCAAACCCGCGGATTACGAGTATCGCCATGTGCGCGTCGCCGGCAATTACGATTTCGCTCATCAGGTCCTGGTTTTCCGCCCCTTGGCGAGTCCGCGCGGCCGCTATGGCGGACCCGGTTACTTGGTCATGACGCCGCTGCGCCTCGCCGACGGTTCGATCGTCATCGTCAATCGCGGCTTCATTCCGGACGACAAGAAGGCCGCATTCCTGAGCGGCGCGGAGAACGGCCCGGCCGCGGCCGAAGTCACCGGGCTGATGCGATCGCCGGAACAGCGCACCCTGTTCACCCCGGCTGACGATCCCGCCGCGGGGCAGTGGTTCACCCGCGATCCTGCCGCCATCGCGTCGGCGATGAAGCTCGAGCGCGTCGCGCCGTTCACGATCGATGCGGACGCCGGGCCCGATCCGGCCGCGTTGCCCGAAGGCGGCGAGACCATCCTGTCCTTTCCGAACAATCATCTCTCCTACGCCGTCACCTGGTTCGGCATGGCTTTCGCCTTGGCCGGCGTGTTCGCCGCCTTCGCATGGCGGAAGCGGCGGGAGATTGGCGCAGGCGCTCCCGCTTAGGACTCGCGGCTGCTGATCCGCGACCACGCGCCGCGCGCCGGGGTCCGGTAAGTCTGACATAATCCTTCTGGAAATCTTGCCAGAAGGAGGGTGGAGAGGTGAGAGTCGCCGTTGCCGCATTGAGCCTCGGGGTCGCCTTGCCCGCGTTGCTTGATCTCGTGCCGCCTGCGGCGGCTCAGGACGCCGCAGCGGGCGAGAGAGTGTTCCTCAAATGCCGGGCCTGCCACCAGATCGGCGAAGGCGCGCATAACAGCGTCGGCCCGGTCCTCAATGGCGTGGTCGGGCGCAAAGCCGGAACATATCCGGACTACAATTACAGCGAAGCGAACAAGAATTCCGGTCTCACCTGGGACGAGGCGACGCTGAAAGAATATCTCAAGAACCCGCAGGCGAAAGCGCCCGGCACCAAGATGACCTTTCCCGGTCTCGCGTCGGAAAAGGACATCGACAACGTCATCGCCTATCTGAAGACGTTCGGCCCGGACGGAAAGAAGCTCTAGAGGCGAGCAAGTTGCTTTTGGGCGGGACCTCCTCGTCATGGCGAGCGAGGCGAAGCAGTCCCTTCGCAAGGCTCGGCTCTATGAATGAATTGCGTCGTCGCGTCGCTGCAATCACGGCCGAGACAATGCGGCTGACGCGCGGCGCATTCTCGAAGCAACGCAATCGCTGATCGCGCCGCCCATTCCAAAACGCCGCTTTCGGGTTTCCGCGCTGTCGTTCGCCGCCTCAGGCCGAATGCGCGTATTCCCAGTAGAGCTCACGCGCCTTGCGGTACAAGGGCCCGGGTTGCAGATCGCGCCCCTCGAGCCGCCGCACCGGCGCAACCTTGCCGAAATTGCCGACATAGAAAATCTCGTCGGCATTGTCGAAATCCTCGAAGCTCAGGGTCGTTTCGCGCGCCTCATGTCCCGCCTCGCGCAACAATTTCAGAACGCGCTGACGGGTGACGCCGTTGAGGAACGTCCCGTTCGCCGCAGGCGTGTAGACGATCCCGTCCTTGGCCATGAAAATGTTGGCGGTGGCGAGTTCGGCGACATTGCCGAGCATGTCGGCGAGGATGCAATTGTCGAAGCCGCGCGCATTGGCCTCCATCAGCGCCCTCCCGTTATTCGGGTACAAACAGCCGGCTTTGGCGTTGATCGGCATCGTCTCGGCGGTCGGCTTGCGGAAGGGCGAGCGGGTGATGGCGATGCCGGTCGGCTTGGGCAGCGGCGCTTCGTAGATCGTCAGACAGAAGCGCGTCGATTCCGGGTCCGGCGGCACCGAGGTCGCGCCACTTCGCTCGGCCCAGTACATCGGACGGATGTAGAGCGCGGCGTCTTTGGGGAATTTCTTGACCCCTTCGAGAGCGAGGTTCGTAATCGCCTCGTCGCTCATCGTCGGCTTGAGCCACATCGCCTTGGCGGAACGGTTGAGCCTCGCGCAATGCTGATCGAGATCCGGCGTCACGCCCTCGAAGGCGCGCGCCCCGTCGAAGACGCTGGAGCCGAGCCAGAACGCGTGCGTGCGCGGGCCGATGATGGGCTTGTTGCCCTCGAACCATTCGCCGTCGAGATAGGTGAAAGTCTGCGACCAAGTGGACATATCCGCCCTCGCTCCTCGCCTTTCCTTCAGAAGGACATCAAGGCAATAAAAAAGGCCCTTTCGGGCCCTCGGGATGCGCCAGTTCCGGGAAAGCAGGGCTTAAGCCTGTCCCGTCTCCGGCGTTACTTTTACGAAGAGAATCGCGTTCATGGCAGGTCTCGCCATCGAGATTGGCGTACGATAGTGAACTGCGCGGTCGAGGTCAAGGAAAAAGCCGGGAAGCGGGTCCCGTGCCTAACGGCGTCGCCGAGCGAAGCAGGAAAAGCGCGCGGCCCCAGGGCTCGCCGCTTCGAAGGCGCTCCCGCGCCGCGTCTCGTACCTTTCAGTCGGTCGGCAATCCCGCCTTGACCAGGCCTTCGGCGATCCGCTTGACGTCCTCCTCCTTCTGGAACGGCAGGCGGCTGATATGGGCGGCGAAGGAATAGTTCGGATTGATCGCCTTGAGCTCGTCCCAGACGCGGCGCGCTTCGCCGGGCTCGCCGAGATGGCCGAGCGCCGAGGCGAGCAGGGATCGCGCCGAATCGGACATTGGCGCGAGCATCAAGCGCTGCTTGAAGATGAGCGCCGCCGTCTCGTATTTTCCGGCGACCAGATAGGCCATGCCCAGGAACTGGAGCCCTTGCTGGCTGACGACTGGGTCGAGCCGCATGTTGCGCTCCATTTGCGCGATCGCTTCGAGCGGCCGCCC
Source organism: Alphaproteobacteria bacterium (assembly GCA_021325385.1). Taxonomy (GTDB): domain Bacteria; phylum Pseudomonadota; class Alphaproteobacteria; order Rhizobiales; family Beijerinckiaceae; genus Roseiarcus. Next base: position 6,535 of record JAJPHH010000083.1, on the reverse strand, counting down.
GGCGAACAATTCGAAGCTCGCCAACAGGCCGCGCGCCGGCGAGTAATTGGGGCTCAGCGCCAAGGCGGCGTTGGCCTCGGCGACGCCGCGCGCCATGTCGCGCTGGCGCCCCGCGACCATCGCGCTGGCGAAACGGGCGAGCGGCTCGCGCGGATCTTTTTCGACAGCCTGATCCGCGTACCCTCTGGCGATGTCGAGGGCGCGATCGGCCGCCTTCGTCCATTGATTGGTGTAGTCGAGCACATAGGCCCAGGCGAGTCCGGCATAGGCCTGCGCATAATTCGGATCGAGTTCGATCGCGCGATTGAGCGCCGCGACCGCTTGCTCGAAGGTCTCGCGATTCTGCGTCGCGCCAAGCAGAAGCTCGCGCGCGCGGATGAAATGGTCATGCGCCTCGACATTGGCGGGCGCGCCGGACTCGACGATCCGCGCTTTCTCCGCCGGGCTCAACGTGACTTTCAGGGCCGACACGATTCGCTGCGTCAGATCGTCCTGAACGGCGAATATGTCGGTCAAATCGCGATCGTAGCGCTCCGCCCAGACATGCGCGCCGCTGGTCGCGTCGATGAGCTGGGCGGTGACGCGCACGCGATTGCCGGCGTGGCGGATGCTTCCCTCCAGCACGAAGCGGACATTGAGTTCGCGGGCGACGTCGCGGATGTCGAATTTCTTCCCCTTATAGGCGAAGCTGGAATTGCGGGCGATGACGATCAGGCCGGCCACTTTGGCGAGGTCGGTGATGATGTCCTCGGTCATGCCGTCGCTGAAATAATCCTGGCCAGGATCGCCCGACATATTGTCGAAGGGCAGAACGGCGATCGACGGCGCTTGGCTCCTGGCTTCGCGCGCCGGTTTCTTCGCCGGCGCGGCGGCGGGCGCGTCGCCCGGTCGCCATTTCCAGATCGAGATCGGCCGGTCGATATTCTTGACCCGGACCTGGCCGCAATCTCGGAACGCGCTGTCGATGCGATTGCCGACGCCTTCATGGACGATCGAGGAGATGCAGACGCCGCCGGGTTCGGCCAGCGGCTCGAGCCGCGCCGCGACATTGACGCCGTCGCCGTAAATATCGTCGCCGTCGATGATTACGTCGCCCAGATTGACGCCGATCCTGAGCTGGATCGCCGGCTCGCCCGGCGGCAAAATCCGATTGGCCACCGCATTTTGCACGGCGACCGCGCATTCGACGGCGTCGACGACGCTGGCGAATTCGACCAGCGTGCCGTCGCCGATCAATTTGACGATCCGGCCGTTATGGCCGGCCACCGCCGGATTGAACAGATTTTCACGGAAATGCTTCAGCGCGGCGAGCGTGCCGTCTTCGTTGGCCGCCATGAGGCGCGAATAGCCGACGACGTCGGCCGCCAAGATCGCCGCCAGCCTGCGATTGGTTTGAACTTCCGCCATGGCCGCCCTCGTATCAGCGCGCGGGGCGCGCGCCAATACGCGACGCTCATGTAGGGCTTAAGTCGTCAGCGTCAATGCGCGGCCTCGCGGCTCAGGCGAAGCGGGCTGCGACCATGCAGACGAGCGCGACGGCGAGAAGCGCAGCGGCGAGGCGCTCGCCGAGGGCCATGCGGCGTTCAGCTTCCGGTCCGGCAAGTTCGCCCTGGCGCAGCCTGCGGCTGGCGCCGCCGACCAACGCGCCCTGGACGCCCGCCGCGGCGATGGCGCAGAGCGCGCCGACGAGGAGGACCTGCTCCATCGGGCCGAAGCCGCCCTCATGCAGCAGACGCCAGAGATAGGCGCCGGTCAGCACGGCGACGACCGCCGCGCCCATTTGCGGCCGGAACAGTCTTTCAGCGCCGAATTTCGGATCGCGGGCGACGACGAAAGTCGAGCCGGCCCAGAACACGGCGGCGAGGGCGTGCAGCGAGATGACGACGATCACGACGGTCGGCATCGACTTGACTCCTATCGATTGGCGTATTCGATATACAATATGTATAGTGAAAGTGTCTAGGTCATGCCGCCCCGCTCCTACGCCAGCCCGGCGCGTCATGCGGCCGCAGCGCAGACCAAGGCGCGGCTTGTCGCCGCGGCGACGCGATTGCTGCGCAAGGCGCCGCGCGCCGGCGTTTCGCTCGAGGCCGTCGCCAAGGCGGCCGGCGTCAGCAGGCTGACGGTCTACAATCAATTCGGCTCGCGCCGCGGCCTGTTCGAAGCGGTGTTCGACGAGCGGGCGAAGGCGGGAGGCCTGCTCCGCCTCGCGGGGGCGGTCAATGATCCCGATCCGCGCGCCGGGCTCGACCGGGTAATCGAGATTTTCTGCGATTTCTGGAGCTTCGATCCTTCGGTCGGCCGCCTGCACCGGATCGCCGATCCCGAATTCGCCGAAGCGGTCGCCGCCCGCAACGAAAGGCGCCGCAAGGCGATCGCCGCGCTGGTTCAGCGGATGAGCCCCGAGCCGGCCGGCGAAAACGCGACGCGCGATCTCGTCGATCTTCTCTTCGCTCTGACCAGCTATGCGATGTTCAACCTGCTGCTGGTCAATGGCCGCAGCGCCGCGGAAGCGAAGACTTTGATCAAGGGGATTTGCGCCGCAGCGCTCGCCCTCTTCCGGAGAGAGGGAGGCCGGGAATGAGGGATTTGCTCAGATAATAGTTCGCGTCATTGAATCGTACGGAGCTCCGTATCCTTCCTGCGCCGCGACGCCCTCATTGCTGGCCGGCCTCCTTCCGGGCGAGGGGGAAGAGCGCCTTGATTGCGTCCCTCGCGCCTTGCGCCAGCGGCGAAGGCGGCGCGTCGAGCGGGAACCAGCCGATGGCGGCGATCTTGTCCGGCTCGCGATTGACCGGCTCGCCTGCGGCGATTGTCGCGCGATAGATCGGCGACACCCAGTGCTGGCCGTCGGCGCCGATCATCTCGGTCACGCAGAGCAGCGGCCCGAGCTGAAGCTCGACGCCGACTTCCTCCCGGATTTCGCGCAGCACGGCGGCCTCGACCCGTTCGAGGAAATCGACCTTGCCGCCGGGCAGATTCCAGTGGCCCGCCTCGGGGATTTTGCGGCGTTCGACCAGCAACAGCCGGCCGCCGCGAACGATCGCCGCGCCGCAGCCGACGCCGGGTTTTTGACTCAATTTCGCAAGCTCACGCCGCCAGCGCGGCCAGGATGCGGGCCCAGGAGCGCGCCCCTTTGTGGAAGGACGAGCGCTCGTATTTTTCGTTCGGCGAATGCGCCCTGTCGTCGTCGAGCGAGAAGCCGATGAGCAGCGCGTCCATGTTCAGTTCGCGCTTGAACGCGCCGACGATCGGGATCGAGCCGCCCGAGCCGATCAGCAAAGCCGGCTTGCTCCATTCGCTCTCCAGCGCCCGCCGGGCGCGGCGCAACGCTTCGCTCTTGGTCGCGACCGAAATCGCCGGGCTCGACGCGTGGCCGATGAATTCCGCCTTGACGTCGGCGGGCAGCCGCTCTTCGACGAAATCGCGGAAGCTCTGCGAAATCTTGTCCGGATTCTGCCTTCCAACCAGGCGGAACGAGACTTTCGCCCGCGCTTCGGCCGGCAGCACGGTCTTCGACCCCTCGCCGGTGAAGCCGCCGACAATCCCATTGATCTCGCAGGTCGGCCGCGACCAGATCATCTCCAGGACGCTGCGGCCTTTTTCGCCGGCCGGAGCGGAGAGCCCGACATCGGCGAGGAACGCCTCCTCGTTGAAATCGAGCTCGCGCCATTGCGCGGCGATCTCTTCCGGCAATTCGTCGACGCCTTCGTAAAAGCCAGGCAGCGTCACCGCGCCGTTCTCGTCGTGCAGATCGGCGAGAATGCGCGACAGGACGCGGATCGGATTGATCGCCGCGCCGCCGAACAGGCCGGAATGGAGGTCGCGATTGGCGCCGCGCAGGATCACCTCTTCGTAGAGGAGCCCGCGCAGCATCGTGGTGATCGCCGGCGTCGCCCGGTCCCACATCGCGGTGTCGCAGACCAGCATGACGTCGGCTTTGAGCTCTTTCGCATTCTTGGCCATGAAGCCGGGCAGCGACGGCGAGCCGATCTCTTCTTCCCCCTCGAACAGCACGCTGACGTCGCAGGGCAGGCCGCCGGTCTCGCGAAAGGCGCGGCACGCTTCGACGAAGGTCATCAACTGGCCCTTGTCGTCGCAGGCGCCGCGGCCGACGATGCGCTGGCCGGTCGGCGCGTCGACGAGACGCGGCTCGAAGGGCGGCTTCTCCCAGAGTTCGAGCGGCTCCGCCGGCTGGACGTCGTAATGGCCGTAGAACAGGACATGCGGCGCGTCGCGCCTTGCGCCCTTGGCGTGGCCGACCACCATCGGCTTGCCGTCGGTCTCGCGCCGGCTGATCTCGAAGCCGAGCCCCTTCAATTCGCCGACCAGCCAATCGGCGGCGCGCAGGCAATCGGCGGCGCGAGCCGGATCGGTCGAGACCGACGGAATCGACAGCAAGGAGAATAACCGATCGAGCGCCGCCGTCTGGTTGGCGTCGATTTTAGCTAAAACATCGTCGATTGTGGCCATGCTCTTCTCCGAGCCGCGATCTTAAACAATCGCCGCGCGGGAAACCAGACGACCCCAACGGCCGCCGCCCGTCATTGCGAGCGAAGCGAAGCAATCCATTCATAGCGCGACGCCCTACGAATGGATTGCTTCGTCGCTTCGCTCCTCGCAATGACGGAATGCGTCGCGCTCAGAACATCTTGCGGAAGATGACGAACAGCGTCGCCGACAGCAGCATCGCGCAGGGCAAAGTCAGCACCCAGGCGAGCGCGATGTTGCGCAGGGTCGAAAGCTGAACGCCCGAGCCGTTCGCCGCCATCGCGCCCGCGACTCCGGACGAAAGGACATGAGTCGTCGAGACCGGCAGGCCGAAGCCGTCCGCGGCGGCGATGGTCGACATGGCGATGAGTTCGGCCGCGGCGCCCTGGCCATAGGTCAGATGCTCCTTGCCGATCTTCTCGCCGACCGTCACGACGATACGCTTCCAGCCGACCATCGTGCCGAGGCCGAGCGCGATCGCGACGACGATCTTGACCCAGGTCGGGATGAACTTGGTCGAGGAATCGAGCGACTTCTTATAGGTGTTGAGCGCCGCGACCTCAATCGGCTTCAGGCCGTTCTCCTTGTCCCTCATCAGCAGGCGGAGCGCTTCCGAAGCCAGGTACATGTCGTTGCGGATGTTGCCGACCTTGTCGAACGGCGCCTTGGCGAGCGAGCCATATTGCTCGACCTCGCCGGCGATGTTGCGCACGAACACGGCCAGCGACGGATAAGTCCCTTCGTTGAGCTTGCGGTCATGCACGAAGGCGGTCACCGCCGGCCGCGGGTCGCCAAGCACGTTATAGCCCGCCGCCTGCGCCTCGATGATTTTCGAGGCCGCCTGCGAATTGGCGGCGAAAGTCGCCATATAGCTGTCCGGCAAGGCGCGATTGAGCGCATATGACGTGGGGACGACGCCGATCAGGATCAGCATGATCAAGCCCATGCCCTTCTGGCCGTCATTGGAGCCGTGGAAGAAGGACACGCCCGAGCAGGTGAAGATCAACAGCCCGTGGATCCACCATGGCGGCGGCGAATTGTCGGTCGGCGCCTTGTAGAGCTGCGGCTGGCGGATCAGGAATTTCATGATCAGCAGCAGCAGCGCCGACAGGACGAAGCCGAAGAGCGGCGACAGGAGCAGCGCATAGCCGATATTGGTCGCCTGGCCCCAATCGACGCCGGACGTCCCGTCCTGGCCGCGCATCAGCGAATTGGCGACGCCGACGCCGATGATCGAGCCGATCATCGTATGCGACGAGGAGGCCGGCAGGCCGAAATGCCAGGTGCCGAGATTCCAGATGATCGCCGCGATCAACAAAGCGAAGACCATGGCGAAGCCCGCGCCCGAGCCGACCTGCAGGATCAGTTCGACCGGCAGCAGCGAGAGAATGCCGAAAGCGACCGCGCCGGTCGAGGTGAGGACGCCGAGAAAATTCAGCGCGCCCGACCAGACCACGGCGACCGGGGCGGGCAGCGAATGGGTGTAGATGACGGTCGCCACCGCATTGGCGGTGTCGTGGAAGCCGTTGACGAATTCGAAGCCGAGCGCGATCAGCAGAGCGACGCCGAGCAGAAGGAAAGGTACGATCGTCCTGGTCGACGCGCCGCCCGTCGACGAGATGTCGGAATAGATGCTGTAGGCCATGAAGAACAGGCCGGCCGCCAGCACCGCCAGAAAGACCAGCAATTGCCTGATGTCCATCGGCTGGTCGAGACGAGGCTTGCCCGACGCAGGCGGCGCGGCCGCGCCGTGAAAATCGCTCACCGCTGTCATGGCCCGAGGCTCCCCACAGAAACGCGAGGCGGCACTTAAGCGACGGCGAATGACGCGTGTGTGACAGGTTAATTGCAGCTTATGCAAGCGGCTCGTCGAATGGCGCGAGGGGTCGGACGGGAACGGCCGCCCATGCCACGTACCTTTGAGAGCTCGCTAAATCCGTCCAGCCCCTTGTTCGACCCGCCGGAGGCGAGTCGAACTTCCCGAGCGGAGCGAGGGCGACGCCCCTCGCCCCGACCCTTCCAGAAGGCCGCCGCGCGCAGCCGG
>JAJPHH010000060.1 GCA_021325385.1 Alphaproteobacteria bacterium | reverse complement strand
TCAGAATTTGTTAACCATTCGCGGTCACCTTGGCGTTTTGAATCGACCGGCATCGCTTCCGGTTGCGCGTCGGCTTCTCTGCGGCGTGGGCTTGGCGAATGACGCCTCCGGGCTCGAACCCGGGGCAAGGCTGGGGATCTGACATGCGCGTTCTTTTGATCGAGGATGACAGCGCCACCGCGCAAAGCATCGAGCTGATGCTGAAGTCCGAGAACTTCAACGTCTACGTGACGGATCTCGGCGAAGAGGGCATCGATCTCGGCAAGCTCTACGATTACGACATCATCCTGCTCGACCTCAATCTGCCGGATATGTCCGGCTACGAAGTGCTGCGCACTTTGCGCCTGACCAAGGTCAAGACGCCGATCCTGATCCTCTCCGGCATGGCCGGCATCGAGGAGAAGGTGAGGGGCCTCGGCCACGGCGCCGACGATTATCTGACGAAGCCCTTCCACAAGGACGAACTCGTCGCCCGCATCCATGCGATCGTGCGGCGCTCGAAGGGACACGCCCAGTCGGTCATCGTCACCGGCGATCTCGTCGTCAATCTCGACCAGAAGACGGTGGAGGTCGACGGCGCCCGGGTGCATCTGACCGGCAAAGAGTACCAGATGCTCGAACTTCTTTCCTTGCGCAAAGGCACGACCCTGACCAAGGAGATGTTCTTGAACCATCTCTATGGCGGCATGGACGAGCCCGAGCTGAAGATCATCGACGTCTTCATCTGCAAGCTGCGCAAGAAGCTCGCCATGGCCTCGCAAGGGCGCAACTATATCGAGACGGTCTGGGGCCGCGGCTACGTCCTGCGCGAGCCGACCGCCGCCGACGAGCGGATCACGGCGTAACTTCCCTTCTCCCCGCTTCGCGGGGAGAAGGTGGCCGCGAAGCGGCCGGATGAGGGGCTGCGCCGGTGCTTGGGAATTGGCGGCTGCTGAGATCGTCGCTTGATGAGCGAGCGTCTTGCCATCTACGTCTTCCGCGGCGGACCTTTCGGACATGACGCGAACGCTTGCGTCGCGCCAGTTGATCTCGTCGTCGGCGTATTCGGCGGCGGAGGCCTCAAAGATTCGGCTGGGCTGTCCGCAACGTTTGGCGGCGTTGCTTATTTTCGAAATGACGAGACTGGTGCTGCCTATTTAGGCGTATGGGGCGCACGAAAAGCTTCGAAATTCCGGAGCGCTCTTCGCCAGGTCGACGCCAATCTCGAAATCGTACATCGGCGGCCGCCGGCGCGACTGATTTTCTTCGAAACGAAACCTGGAAAGCCCTCGCGACGATCGCGTCGCCGCCGCATCGGCGTCGCCAAATGATCTCGCGCAAAGCCGCCGTCCCGGAAAGCGCCTCAAATGGCGTTGTCGGGGCGACGCGAGCGCCGGCGTCGCGCCGCCTCTGCTTTTCGAGTCTTGCGCAGCCCCTCATCCGGCCCTTCGGGCCACCTTCTCCCCGCGAAGCGGGGAGAAGGGATTCTACCTCGGCAGTACGCTCGTCCCCATCAACGCCTTGTCGATCGCCTGGGCGCATTGCCGGCCCTCGCGGATCGCCCAGACGACCAGCGACTGGCCGCGCCGCATGTCGCCGCAGGCGAAGACTTTGTTGACGCTCGCCTCGTAATTGGCGGTGTTCGCTTGCACATTGCCGCGATTGTCGAGCGCGACGCCGAGATCGGCGAGCAGTCCTTCGCGAACCGGCGAGACGAAGCCCATCGCCAACAGGACGAGGTCGGCTTTCAGAACAAACTCCGTATCCGGGATGGGCTGCATCTTCGCGTCGACGCGCACGCAGCGCAGGCCGGTCACGACGCCGTTCTCGCCCTGGATATCCGTCGTCATCACGGCGAAGTCGCGCTCGGCGCCCTCCTCATGGCTCGACGATGTGCGCAGCTTCAGCGGCCAGTCCGGCCAGGTCAGGAGCTTGTCCTCTTTTTCCGGCGGGCGGGGCAGGATTTCGAGCTGGGTGACTTTCAGCGCGCCTTGCCGGATCGATGTGCCGATACAGTCCGAGCCGGTATCGCCGCCGCCGATCACGACGACATGCTTGCCGGCCGCGGTGATCGGCTCATTGGTGCCGAGCGGCTCGCCGGAGACGCGGCGATTTTGCTGCGGCAGGAAGTCCATGGCGAAATGCACGCCGGAAAGCTCGCGGCCGGTCGCCTTGAGGTCGCGCGGCGCCTCGGCGCCGCCCGCCAGCGCCACCGCGTCGTACTGATCGACCAGATCCTTGGCCGCAAGGTCGCGTCCGACCATCACGTTGCAGTGGAAGATCACCCCTTCGGCCTTCATCTGCGCGACGCGGCGCTCGACATGAACCTTCTCGAGCTTGAAGTCCGGAATGCCGTAGCGCAGCAGCCCGCCCGGCTTGGCGTTCTTCTCATAAACGTGAACTTCGTGGCCGACCCGAGCGAGTTGTTGCGCGCAGGCGAGGCCCGCCGGCCCTGAGCCTACCACGGCGATCTTCTTGCCCGTCTTCCTGCTCGGCGGCTCCGGCTTGACCCAGCCTTCGGCGAAAGCGCGATCGGCGATCGCGCATTCGATCGTCTTGATCGTCACCGGCGCGTCTTCGAGGTTCAGCGTGCAGGAGGCTTCGCAGGGGGCCGGGCAGATCCGGCCGGTGATTTCCGGGAAGTTGTTCGTCGTATGCAGGTTGCGCGCCGCCTCGGCCCAGTCGCCGCGATAGACGAGGTCGTTCCAGTCCGGGATCTGATTGTTGACCGGGCAGCCATTGTGGCAATAGGGGATGCCGCAATTCATGCAACGCGCGGCCTGGTTGCGAGTCGTCTCCTCCGACAGGGGAATGACGAACTCGCGATAGTGGCGGATGCGGTCCGAGGCCGGCGCATAGCGCCGGTCCGTGCGATCGATTTCCAGAAAACCCGTCACTTTTCCCATCGCCTCGCCACCCAGCCTTACGTACAAATGCGCGTCGCGCGCCATTGGTTCAAAGGAGCGCTCACTCGCCCGCCGCCAGGAACTGCTCTTGGCCGCGCTGCGCGGCGAGCTCGGCCAAAGCGCGCCGATACTCGACCGGCATCACTTTGCGGAACTTCGGCAGATAGGCCTCCCAGTTCTCGAGGATGTGGCGGGCCCGGCTCGAGCCGGTATAGCGCGCATGATTGACGATCAACTGATGCAGCCGCTCGGCGTCGCGGCCGCTCATATCCGCCATCACGTCGACGCGGCCATGGCCTTCGAGATCGCCGCCGTGATGGTGGAGGCGCTGCATCAGCTCCTCTTCGGCCGCGACCGGCTCCAAGTCGACCATCGACAGATTGCAGCGCTCGGCGAAGTCGCCGGCTTCGTCGAGCACATAGGCGATGCCGCCCGACATGCCGGCGGCGAAATTGCGCCCGGTCTCGCCGATCACCACGACGACGCCGCCGGTCATATATTCGCAGCCATGGTCGCCGGCGCCCTCGACCACCGCGATCGCGCCGGAATTGCGCACGGCGAAGCGCTCGCCGGCGACGCCGCGGAAATAGCATTCGCCGGCGATCGCGCCGTAAAGCACGGTGTTGCCGACGATGATCGACTTTTCCGGGACGATCTTCGTCGCCTCGCGCGGCGGATAGACGACGATGCGGCCGCCGGAGAGGCCCTTGCCGACATAGTCGTTCGCGTCGCCTTCCAATTCGAGCGTCACGCCATGGGCGAGCCAGGCGCCGAAGCTTTGCCCGGCCGTGCCCTTGAGCTTGATATGGATCGCCTCGTCGCGCAGGCCCGCATGGCCATAGCGACGCGCGATCGCGCCGGACAGCATGGCGCCGGTCGAGCGGTCCGAATTGCGGATCGGCATTTCGAGCCGCACATGCTTGCCGCGCTCGATCGCGTCATGCGCTTCGGCGATGAAGCGGCGGTCGAGGACGTTGTCGATGCCGTGGTCCTGCGGCTCGCTGCGATAGACGCCAATTCCGGGGCCCGCTTTGGGCTTGAGGAACAGTTTCGAGAAGTCGAGACCCTTCGCCTTCCAATGCTCGATCGCCGCCGCGCGGTCGAGCATCTGCATCTGGCCGATCATGTCGTCGAAGCGGCGATAGCCCATCGCCGCCATCAACTCGCGCACTTCCTCGGCGACGAAAAAGAAGAAGTTGATGACGTGCTCAGGCTGGCCGACGAAGCGCTTGCGCAACACCGGATCTTGCGTCGCGACGCCGACCGGGCAGGTGTTCAAATGACACTTGCGCATCATGATGCAGCCGGCCGCGATCAGCGGCGCCGTCGCGAAGCCGAATTCGTCCGCGCCGAGCAGCGCGCCGACCACCACGTCGCGCCCGGTGCGCAAACCGCCGTCGACCTGCACCGAGATGCGCGAGCGCAGGCGATTGAGCACCAGGGTCTGATGCGTCTCGGCGAGGCCGATCTCCCAAGGGCTGCCGGCATGCTTGATCGAGGTCAAAGGCGAAGCGCCGGTGCCGCCTTCGTACCCCGAAATCGTGACATGGTCGGCCTTGCACTTGGCGACGCCCGCCGCGACCGTGCCGACGCCGACTTCCGAAACGAGCTTGACCGAGACCTGCGCTTGCGGGTTGACGTTCTTCAGGTCGAAGACGAGCTGCTTCAAATCCTCGATCGAGTAGATGTCGTGATGCGGCGGCGGCGAGATCAGGCCGACGCCTTGCGTCGAATGGCGGACTTTGGCGATGACGGCGTCGACCTTGTGGCCGGGCAGCTGGCCGCCTTCGCCGGGCTTCGCCCCTTGCGCCATCTTGATCTGCATCATGTCGGAATTGACGAGATATTCGGCCGTCACGCCGAATCGCCCGGACGCGACCTGCTTGATCGCCGACCGCATCGAATCGCCGTTCGGCAGCCGCTTGAAGCGATCCGCCTCTTCGCCGCCTTCGCCCGTATTGGACTTGCCGCCGATCCGGTTCATGGCGATGGCGAGCGTCGTATGCGCCTCGCGCGAGATCGAGCCGAAGGACATGGCCCCGGTCGAAAACCGCTTGACGATCTCCTTGGCCGGCTCGACTTCCTCCAGCGGAACAGGCGCGCGCCCGTCCTCCTCGGCGCCGCGAATGCGGAACAGCGCGCGGATGGTGAGCAGCTTCTCGTCCTGCTCGTTGAGCAGCTTGGCGTATGCGCGGTACTTGTCCCGCGCATTGCCGCGCACCGCATGCTGAAGCAACGACACGGTTTGCGGCGACCAGGAATGGGCTTCGCCGCGCAAGCGGAACGCATATTCGCCGCCGACTTCGAGCGCGTTGCGCAGAACCGGCGAGGCGCCGAACGCGTCGGCGTGCCGCAACGCGGTTTCCTCGGCGATTTCGAGCAGGCCGGCGCCTTCGATGCGCGTCGCCGTCCCGAAGAAGAAGCGGTCGACAAACGCGCTGGACAGCCCGACCGCGTCGAAAATCTGTGCGCCGCAATAGGACTGGTACGTCGAAATGCCCATCTTGGACATCACCTTGAGGATGCCCTTGTCGATCGACTTGATGTAGCGCTTGACGATCTCGTATTCGCTGATCTCCTCGGGCAATTCGCCGGCCATAGCGGTAAGCGTCTCGAAGGCGAGGTAGGGATTGATCGCCTCGGCGCCGTAGCCGGCGAGGCAGCAGAAATGGTGCACTTCGCGCGCTTCGCCGGTCTCGACGACGAGGCCGACCGAGGTCCTCAAGCCCTTGCGGATCAGGTGATGGTGCACGGCCGCCGTCGTCAGCAGCGCCGGAATAGGAATCCGGTCCGGCCCGACCTGGCGGTCGGAGAGGATGATGATGTTGTAGCCGCCATGCACCGCCGCCTCGGCGCGCTCGCAGAGCCGGTTCAGCGCATGCTCCATGCCGGCTGCGCCTTTCTCGACCGGATAGGTGACGTCGAGCGTCTTGGTGTCGAACGTGTCCTCGAAGTGACCGATGCAGCGGATCTTCTCGAGATCCTCGTTGGTCAGGATCGGCTGGCGCACTTCAAGCCGCTTGCGCTTGGCCGCGCCGGCGAGATCGAAGAGGTTCGGTCTTGGCCCGATGAACGAGACGAGGCTCATCACCAGCTCTTCGCGGATCGGGTCGATCGGCGGATTGGTCACCTGGGCGAAGTTCTGCTTGAAATAGGTATAGAGCAGCTTCGACCGGTCCGACATGGCCGAGATCGGCGTGTCTGTGCCCATCGAGCCGACCGCCTCTTGGCCAGTCGAAGCCATCGGCGAGAGCAGGATGGCGAGGTCCTCTTGGGTGTAGCCGAAGGCCTGCTGACGATCGAGCAGCGAGACGTCGGTGCGCGCCGCGCGCGGCTCGACCGGCTTCAAGTCTTCGAGGACGATCTGCGTCTTCTCGAGCCATTGCGCGTAAGGGTTCGAACGCGACAGGCGCTGCTTGATCTCGACGTCCGAGACGATGCGATGCTCCTGAAGGTCGACGAGCAGCATCTTGCCCGGCTGCAGCCGCCACTTGGCGACGATCTTCTCTTCCGGCACAGGCAGCACGCCCATTTCGGAAGCCATGATGACGAGATCGTCGTCGGTGACGAAGTAGCGCGCCGGCCTGAGGCCGTTGCGGTCGAGCGTCGCGCCGATCTGGCGCCCGTCGGTGAAGGCCATCGCCGCCGGACCGTCCCAGGGCTCCATCAGCGCGGCGTGGTACTCGTAAAAGGCGCGCCGCTCCTCGTCCATCAGCGGATTGCCGGCCCAGGCTTCCGGGATCAGCATCATCATCGCATGGGCGAGCGAATAGCCGCCCTGGACCAGGAATTCGAGCGCGTTGTCGAAGCAGGCGGTGTCCGACTGGCCTTCGTACGAGATCGGCCAAAGCTTCGAAATGTCGTTGCCGAACAGCTTGGACGAGACGCTCGCCTGGCGCGCCGCCATCCAGTTGACGTTGCCGCGCAGCGTGTTGATCTCGCCGTTATGGGCGACCATGCGGTACGGATGGGCGAGCCGCCAGGACGGGAAGGTGTTGGTCGCAAAGCGCTGATGGACGAGCGCGAGCGCCGTCTCGAAGCGCGGATCCTGCAGGTCCTTGTAATAGCCGGCAAGCTGGCCCACCAGGACCATGCCCTTATAGACGATGGTGCGGCAGGACAGCGACACCGGATAATATTCGGCAACGCCGGGAACGGTCGAGGCGACGATCCGGTTCGAGGCGATCTTGCGAATGATGTAGAGCTTGCGCTCGAAATCGTCCTCGTCGACGATTCCAGGCCCACGGCCGATGAAGAGCTGGCGCTGGACCGGCTCGACCGCCTTGACCGCCTCGCCGAGTTCGCGATTGTCGACCGGCGTGTCGCGCCAGCCGAGCAGAACCTGGCCCTCTTCGGCGACCGCCTCTTCGAGAATCGTCTCGCACGCCCGCCGCGCCGCTGCGGCGCGCGGCATGAAGAACTGGCCGATCGCGTAATGGCCGGCGGCGGGAAGGTTCATGCCGAGCTTGGCGCATTCCTCCTGGAAGAAGCGGTGCGGAATTTGCGCCAGCGTTCCGCAGCCGTCGCCGAGGCTCGCGTCAAAGCCCGTGGCGCCGCGATGGTCGAGATTGGCGAGGATCTGCAGGCCTTTGACGAGAATGTCGTGCGACTTGCGATTCTTCAGATCGGCGACGAAGCCGACGCCGCAGGAATCGTGCTCGTAACGCGGATCGTAAAGCCCTTGAGCGGGCGGCAAGGCGGGATCGACCATGGCGGCGGCTCCGAAAAATGGAGGACGAGCGGACGAAGAATCCGTCTCGCGTTTGACCGCGCCCGTCGCGTCGCGACGCTCGTTGAGGCCTGGAGCCCTATCGGTCATCTTCCCGCTCCCTGGTGCGGCCGCAACTTTCCCGGCCGTTTATCGTCGAATTGCGCTGGCGTCTTTTTAAGATGAGATCCGGACATGTCGGCCGCGTCGCGCGCGGCCCAAGGCTTCACGCGGCGGGTTTTTTTCGATCTTTTATGATCGACGCCCTAGTCATCGCTCTTCGCCCGTTGCGCCCGACGCAAATCCTGCGCCATCAAATGGTCAGCACAACTGTCCTATCTCCGCCGACCATGACAGATTTGG
>JAJPHH010000139.1 GCA_021325385.1 Alphaproteobacteria bacterium | reverse complement strand
TGCTTCTTCAGCTCCTCGACCTCCTTTTCGATCGTGCCCTGCGTCTCCTTCATCCAGGTCGGCACGGAATAGATGTCGGCCCAGCCGATCGTGTAAGGCGGCTTGCGGTCGCCTTTGATGCATTTGGACGCAGCCTCCGCTTCGCTTGTCGCCGCGCACGCGGCCAGCAGGCCGAGGCAAAGAGCGCCGACCGCCGCCAAAGATGATTTCATCATGCTCGATCTCCCTCCGATGCGACGCCTTCGCTGTCGCCCCAACTCCCTTGGCCGCGCCGCCGCTCCGCCGGCTGCGCCTTGCCTCGAGAAGAATTCCGCTATAGTGGAAATAAGATCAGTATAGCGGACATGCAGAGGCTAATGTCGTTTCAAAAAATGCGCAATAGGCAAAGGTCCGAGCGCTATAAGGACGGCGCGGGAATCGGGCAGGGGGCGGTCATGACTGCGGAGGCGGTGGAGGAGATCGGCGTCAGCCGGCGCGCGCGCGGGCTCGATCGGGCCTTCGAGATCCTGGATTACCTGCGCGCATTGCGGCGGCCCGCCCGGCCGAACGAAATCGCGGTCGGCCTCGATGCGCCGAAATCGACGACGTACGAACTCGTGAACCTGCTGCTGAAAACCGGCGTTCTCGAGCACGCCGACAAGGAGGGGCGGGTCTTCCTGGGCCGCAAGCTGTACTTTCTCGGCCTCGCCTATCAAGCGCAGCTCGACCTGACGCGGGAATGCAGGGCCTATCTCGACGAACTCGCCGAGACGACGCGCGAAACTTCGCAGCTTTGCATGCTCGACGGCGACAAATACACGGTCGCGATGATGCGCGAAGGCGTCAGGCCGTTTCGGATTAGTTCCGATGTCGGCGAGAGAATCCCGATTCCGTGGACGGCGTCGGGCCGGCTGCTCGTCTCTCATATGAGCGACGAGCAGATCCTCGCCTTCATCCCCAAGGAGGATTTCGTCTTGCCAAGCGGCGCGACGCTCGCGCCGAGCGCCTTTCTCGCCGAGGTCCGGCAAGCCCGCGAAGCTGGATTTTTTTCGTTCGACACATTGGCCGACAATTTCACCCATTGCTTCGCCGCGCCGGTTTACCGCGACGGCGGCGTTTGCGCAGCGACCCTGTGCCTGATCGCGCCGCGCGAGGACGGCGCGCGAAATTACGCCCGCTATCGCGAAGTCCTCGCCGCCGCTGCGCGCTCTCTATCGGAAAAAATCAGCGCCGCGCCGACAGGCTTCGCCAAGACCGGCGTTGCGTAGGCGATCGGCTTCGAACAAGCGCCGGATTAGCAGGTCAACAACGCCCGGACGCCATGCGAGCTTTGTCGCCCGGCTCGGCTTAACGACCGGCGGACGTTCAGTCCCAATTCATCTGCCGGCAAGCAGTGCGCGCGATCGGCCGCTTGCCATGCCGACTATGATATGCATAACATTAGATGTTATGTTATGTTAACCGCGAGTCGTCGGTCCGTCTGACGCCGCGTGAGGCGGAGCATCACCCAAATGCGCATCACCGTCGTCGGCGCCGGCTATGTCGGCCTTGTCTCGGGCGCCTGTTTCGCGGATTTCGGCCATCAGGTGACATGCGTCGATAAAGACGTGGGCAAAATCAGAGCGCTCAAGCGCGGCGACATGCCGATCTATGAGCCGGGCCTGTTGGAGCTCGTCCGGTCGAATGCGCGCGAGGGTCGGCTCTCTTTCTCGACTTTTCTCGCCGGCGCGGTCAAGCGCGCCGAAGTCGTCATGATCGCCGTCGGCACGCCCTCCCGCCGCGGCGACGGCTGCGCCGATCTGTCTTATGTTTACGCCGTCGCGCGCGAAATCGCCCCGAGGATTTCCGGCTTCACGGTGGTCGTCGTCAAATCCACCGTGCCGGTCGGAACCGGCGACGAGGTCGAGCGGATCATTCGCGAAGCGCGCCCCGACGCCGATGTCGCCGTCGTCTCCAATCCCGAATTTTTGCGCGAAGGCGCGGCGATCCGCGATTTCAAGCATCCCGATCGCATCGTCATCGGCTGCGAGGACGAGCGGGCGCGCCAAGTGATGGCGGAGCTATACCGGCCGCTTTACATCAACGCGGCGCCGATCCTCGGCACGCGTCGTCGCGCCGCTGAATTGATCAAATACGCCGCCAACGCTTTTTTGGCGACGAAAATCACCTTCATCAATGAGATCGCCGATCTTTGTGAAAAGCTCGGCGCGGACGTGCAGGAAGTCGCGCGCGGCGTTGGTCTCGACAATCGCATCGGCTCGAAATTCTTGCATGCCGGGCCAGGCTTCGGCGGGTCGTGTTTTCCAAAAGACACCGTCGCGCTGGTCAAGATCGGCCAAGACAATCAGGCGCCTCTGCGCATCGTGGAGACCGTGGTTGCGGTCAATGATCAGCGCAAGCGCGCCATGGCCGGGAAAGTCGCCCTGGCGCTTGACGGCGCGGTCCGCGGCAAGACGATCGGGGTGATCGGCCTGACCTTCAAGCCGAATACCGACGATATGCGCGAGGCGCCGTCGATTGCGTTGATCACGGCCTTGCAAGATATGGGCGGGAAGGTGAAGGCTCATGATCCGATCGGCATGGAGCAGGCGAAAGCGGCGCTTCCCGACGTGATTTACTGCGACAGCCCTTACTCTTGCGCCGAAAACGCCGACGCTTTGGTGATCGTCACTGAATGGGAGCAATTCCGCGCCCTCGATCTCGGCCGCCTGAAGCAAGCGATGGCCCGTCCCGTGCTGATCGACCTGCGGAATATCTATCGAGCTGACGAGTTGAGGAAACACGGCTTTCGCTATCTGGGAGTGGGCAAGCCGCCGCTGGAGGCTGACAGCCGGCCGACCGAGCTCCTGCGCTCCGCTTTATGATTTCCGCTGGGGGTTCAAAAGCTTGCCGGCAAAATCCGGCAGGTTGGGCGTGGCCCTTATCCGGATAGGTTAGACGACGCGCATAAAATGGTAATTTGTTCCGATGTAACGCGAATATCTTTTTGTCGCTTTTCGCCGCACTATCGCCGTTCTGTACAAACAACGTCCTTGAACATAATGTGTTAACAAAGCGGCGACGGCGTCGGCGACGGCGCCCGAGCGAGGGGTAAACGTGCGTCGTAACAAAGCGATTGTGACTCTATTCGCGTGCGTTGCGCTGCTTGTTCTCGGCGGGTGCAACTCTTTCTTTCCCGCCGCAGGTCCGTCGAGCGCCGATATCGATTCGAAAGCCTCCGGCAATTTGCCCTATGGCCTCGTCAAGTTGACGCCGGATACGGTGAAAATCGCCAGCGAACACGGCCAAGAAGCAATTGTCGACGCCTTTGGCGACCGGCGTCCGCCGCCGGAGATCAAATTCGGCGTCGGCGACGTCGTCAGCGTGACGATTTTCGAGGCGAGCGCCGGCGGGCTTTTCATTCCGCTGGAAGCCGGCGTCCGCCCCGGCAACTTCGTCACCTTGCCCAATCAACCGGTGGACACGTCCGGAAACATTTCGGTGCCTTACGCGGGCGTCGTGCGCGCGGCCGGAAAGACGCCGACGGAGGTCCAGAAAGAGATCGTCGGGGCGATCAAAAACCGCGCAATCGATCCGCAAGCGGTCGTCGCCCTGGCGACGCAGAACACATCGCTCATCAGCGTTCTCGGCCAAGTCAACACGCCGAACCGTTTCCCGGCGCAGCCGGCGGGCGAGCACATTCTCGACGCGATCACGCGGGCCGGCGGCATCAAGGATCAGGGCTATGACAACTGGGTCGTCTTGGAGCGCAGGGGCCGCCGCGCGGCTGTCCCGTTCGGCGCTCTGATCTTCGCGCCCTCCAACAATATATGGGTCTGGCCGAACGATACCATCTATGTCTTCAAGCAGCCGCAGACGTTCCTGGCATTCGGCGCCGCCGGCCAGCAGGGCCAATTCAACTTCGACAATTGGCGGATTACCCTAGCCGAAGCCGTCGCCAAAGCTGGGGGGCTTCTGGACATTCAGGCGGATCCCGCCTCCGTGTATCTCTACCGCCGCGAGCCGCGCGAGGTCGCCGCCAAGCTCGGCGTCGACGTGGCCAAATTCTCCGGCCCGTCCGTTCCGGTCATTTATAACGTCAGTTTTCGCGATCCCGCCGGCTATTTTCTCGCCACCAAGATGCAAATGCACGACAAGGATATCGTCTTCGCCGCGAACGCGCCGTCGGTCGAGCTGTCGAAATTCCTCGCGCTTCTGGAGGCCGCGGCGCTCACCGCCGATTACGGCGCAAGCACGGCCGCGGCCGCCAATCTTTAGCAAATGAGATATCTCGGAGCCTTCGCGCACCCCGTATGTTGCGTCGCGGTATTCATTATGTTATTAACATAACGAAAAGAAGCAACGGCGTTGTCGCCAAGAAAATGAGGGGAGTTCGATCGCTCGCATCTCGTTAGAGACGACGTTCATCGTCGGAAACGCAGAGAGTTGAGAATGCTGCAAGCAGACAGGTCGATGTTCCTTTCGGAGTCCGTCTCGCCTGCGCCGGGGAGCGTCTCGTCATCCGAACTTTATGCAGCGACAATCGGATTTTTAAGACGGCGATATCCAATCATTCTTGCCGCGACGGCGCTGACCCTGGCCCTTGCCGGCCTTTATATCGCCTTCACATCGCCAAAATATACCGGCCGCGCCGTTCTGCTGATCGATACGCATAAGACGCAAGTTTTCGAGCCGCAGCAATCGCCCCTCGGCGATCTGCCGATCGATTCTTCGACGGCCGATACGCAGATCGAAGTGTTGAAATCGGAAAATATCGGCCTGTCGGTCATCCGCGACCTGCATCTCGACTCTGATCCGGAATTCATTTCGCCCAGTCCCGGCTTGATCGGTTGGATCACCGACTTGGCCACGCGCCTCATTCCTTCCGGCGGCGGCGCTCCGGGCGGGCCGCAACCTTCCGCCGATTTCCGGCGCATCCGCACCGCTCTTTGGGTTCTCGAGAGCCGCCTCTCGGTGCGACGAACGGGGCTGACCTACGCCATCGAGATCGATTTCCAATCCCTCAATCCCGACCGCGCCGCGCAAGTCGCCAACGCTGTCGCCGACGCCTATGTCGCCGAGACGCTGAACGCGAAATACGACAGCACGCGGCGCGCCGCCGATTGGCTCCAGGGCCGGCTCAACGAGCTGCGCGAGCAAGCCTCCAACGCCGAGCGCGCGGCCGTCGATTATCGAGCCAAGCATAATATCGTCGATACGGGCGCCGGCGGGCAGCTCCTCAACCAGCAGCAGATCACCGAGCTCAACAACTCGCTGGTCGCGGCTCGCTCGAATACGGCGGAAGCCAAGGCGCGCCTGGACCGCGTCGAGCAGATTCTCAGCAATCACGACAACGATTTGGCCAGCGCCGACACCGCGACCGTCACCGATTCTCTGCATGACGAAGTGATCACCAAGCTGCGCCAACAATATTTGGATCTCGGCGCCAAGCAGGCGGATTGGGCGAGGCGATATGGCGCGCAGCATCAGGCGGTCGTCAACGTGCGCAACCAGATGCAGGAGCTTCGCAACGCCATATACGATGAATTGCAACGCATCGCCGAGACCTACAAGAGCGAGTATGAGATCGCCAAGGCGCGCGAAGAGTCGGTGCAAAAATCCCTCGACGACCTCGTCAGCAATTCTCATGTGATGAACGAAGCGCAGGTGACTCTCCATAACCTGGAGAGCAGCGCGGCGACTTATCGTTCGCTCTATGACAATTTTCTGCAGCACTATACCGAATCGGTCCAGCAGCAATCCTTCCCGGTCACCGACGCGCGGCTAATCACCCAGGCGACGCGCCCATTGCAGAAGAGCTCGCCGAAGCCATTGCTCGTCCTTGGCATGGCGACGATGGCCGGACTGATTTTCGGCGCGGGCGCCGGAATGCTGCGTGAAATTTCCGACTGCGCCGTTCGCACGACCCTTCAGGTCGAGAATCGCCTGCAGACCGAATGCATCGGCGTGTTGCCTCTGAGCCGCGGCGCCGCCGATCGGGCGCGGTGGGTGCGCCAGCCCGAAGACCCCGCAGGCGCCCGCATCATTTTGGGCGACGCTACTCTCCTGACGAATGCCGCGGATTCGGCCTATTCTTCGCGTTTCGCCGAAACGATCCGCGCCCTGAAGGTCGCCGTCGATTTGCGCCGCGAGGAGCGGGCCAGCAAGGTTATCGCCGTCACCTCTTCGCTGCCGAACGAAGGCAAGTCGACCGTCGCCATGGCGCTCGCGCAAACCATGGCGCTGAGCGGCGGACGCGCGGTGCTCGTCGATTGCGATCTGCGCAATTCCTCCTTGTCGCGCCGATTGGCGCCGACCGCCGCTTGCGGCGTGCTCGACGCGGCTTTCGGCAGGGTCGCCGTCGCCGACGCTGTATGGACGGAGACGACGAGCAATCTCTCGTTCCTGCCGGCTGCGGCGCCGAGCCACCTGCCGGACAGCAGCGATTTCTTAGGCTGCGAGGAGACGCGAAAGCTTTTTGACCAACTGCGCGAGACGTACGATTACATCATCGTCGATCTCTCGCCCCTCGCTCCGATCGTCGACGCCCGCGTCGCGACTCGATTTGTCGATACTTTCATCTTGGTCGTCGAATGGGGACGCACCGGCGTCGAAGTCGTCGAGCACGCGCTCGGCCGGGCGCGCGACGTTCACGCCAATCTCCTCGGCGTCGTGCTGAACAAGGTCGATATGAAGGCTTTCGCGCGCTACGAAACTTGTCACGAAAGCTATTACAGCAGTCGAAACGGCGCGCGATACGGCTATAGAGCCTGACCATGGCCGCAATCGTCGAAGGCGCTGGCTCGGTCGACGTGGTGATCGCAGCCTGGAACAGGGCGGACACGATCGAACGCGCGGTCCTGTCGGCCCTGCGCCAGTCGGAGGTGCGAACGGTCTTCGTGATCGACGATTGCTCGACGGACGACACGGCAGCGCGGGCGATGGAGGCCGGCTCTTCGAGCGATCGGGTCGTGGTTCGCATCTTGCCCGAAAACCGAGGCCCCTCGGCGGCGCGCAATCAGGCGCTCGCCATGTCGTCGGCGCCTTGGGTCGCGATTCTGGACGGCGACGATTTCTTTCTGCCCGGGCGGATCGAGACGTTGCTCGCTTTCGCCGACGAGGCCGATTTCATCGCCGACAATATCTTACTTATCGACGAGTCGCAGATCGGCGAAGCGAACGGACGATCGAGGCTTCTTGACCTTGTTGAGCCGCGGCGACTCAATTTCGGCGACTTCGTCCGGGGCAATACGAACTTGGGCGGGGCGCGCCGCCGCGAGCTCGGCTTTTTGAAGCCGCTGATCCGGCGCTCCTTCCTCGACCGGCATGCGCTCACGTATGACGAGAATTTGCGTCTCGGCGAGGATTACGCGCTCTATGCGCAAGCCCTCGCCATCGGCGCGCGGTTCGTCGTATCGCCGAACTGCGGCTACGCCGCAGCGCTGCGGGCCGATTCCCTGAGCGGCGCACATTCGAGAAAGGACCTCGAGCGCTTGCGCGATGTCGACCGCACGCTCGCTGCACTGCCTGGCCTCTCCCGCGCCGACCGGCGCGCGCTGGCGTCCCATTACATCGGCGTCGACGCCAGAGTGAGGTGGCTTTCAGTGATCGACGGATACAAATTGCGCAGCCCGGCGCAATTCCTTTCGCCATTCTTCGCGCCGCCCATGGCGGCGGCATTTCTGTTCCGCCAATTGCTCGCTGAAGGCGCTCGACGGCTTCCAATAGCGTCGGAATCGCGGAGTCGTCCTCGTCTTGGCGCGGGACGGCGGCCCTTCCGCGCGCCGACGGAGTAGGCCTTGAGAAGCGCTGCGCCTCTCATCGAATCGCGCGCGCCCGCGCGCATTTCGAGCGCAGGTCTGTCGATGCGGGAGCAAGCCGATTGGCTGGCTTGTTTTGTTTCGCTGACGATGCTGCTCATCGTCCAGTGGGCGATGTCCCTGGGTTTCGGCGGCGCGTCGACGCTTGTCGTCGGCGCCTTCATACTGCCCTGGATCTTCATCGTGGCGACGCGCCCGCAAGCGGTCCTTCAAAGCCTCCTGACGAATTGGCCGCTCCTGGCGCTGCCGACATTCGCTTTGTTTTCCGCGACATGGTCGGGCTATCAATCGACGACGTTGAAGTCCGGGGCGGAGTATCTTCTCACAACCATCATTGCGATCATCGGAGCGTCGTGCGTCAGGCCCCGGACATTGCTGTCGGCGCTTCTCGTGTCCTCGGCCATCGTCGTCGCCGTCAGCGCAGCGACTAACATCATGCGTGGGACCAATGTCGGCTTGTTCGGCAGCAAGAATTATTTCGGCCTGTCGGTGGCCGTTCTCGCGCCGACCGGATGGGCGGTGCTCCTGGATCGGCTGCAGCCGCGCATCTTTCGGTTTGCCGGCTTCGTCGCGATGGCCGCTGCGCCGGCGCTGCTTATCCAATCGGCGTCCACGGGGGCGTTGATTTGTTCCGTGGCGACCGCGGCCGGAATTTGCGCCATTCTCGGACTATGCCGGCTGCCCCCGCTCGCTCGCCTCGGCGGCATAACTCTGTTTGGACTTTTCATCGGCCTCTTGGTCGTCTTTTGGTTCGACGTTGGCGATTTTTCGACGCTTTTGAACTCGGTCGGCAAAGATACGACTCTGACGGGGCGCACGGAGCTTTGGGACGCGGCGAAGACGTCGATTGCGAGCCATCCGATCTTGGGCGTCGGCTACCAGGCTTATTGGCAAGTCGGCAGTTGGGGCGCCGAGGAGTTGTGGAAAATATCCTATGTGACGAACAAGACCGGCTATCACTTTCACAATACGTATCTCGAAGTGGCGGTCGATCTTGGTTTCGTCGGATTGTCGATCTTCCTCCTCACTCTTGTCGCGTTCGTCGCGCGGATGGGATGGGCGGTCGTGCTGTGGCCGATGTCGCCCGAGAAGATGTTCGCGATTTATGTCTTCACGCTCCTCTTGCTGCGTTCGCCGATCGAGGTCGACCTTTTTTGGCAGTTCCAGACGCCGACGATCATATTCTGCATGGCTTGGGCCTATCTCGCCCCGCCAGCGCCGCAGAACATCGTCGCGGTCGCGCTGCGCCGCGTTGGCGGCCGCGACATTCAGACGCAGGTCGAGCGACGATAAGAGAAGGAAGACGACCAATGCGCTTTGCTCAAGTCTGCGCACGATTTCAGCGCGCCGATCGCGCCGCCGCGCTTTGTTCGGCCAGCGTCCTTCGCCTCGTCGTGCGCTGGTTTGGCGCGGCGGCTTGCGCACTTGCCTTTCTCGCCGCAGTTCCCGCCGCGCCTGCGGAGGACGAGGCGGCCCGCTATAATCGCGAGCTTGGGCGAGGCGTCAATCTCGGCAATGCGCTGGACGCGCCGACCGGCGCGACCTGGGCGGTTCGATTGAAGAGCGAATACTTCCGGACTATTCGTCAAGCCGGCTTCGATTCCGTCCGCATTCCCGTCAGCTGGTCGCTGCACGCCGCCGCTCAGCCGCCCTATCGAATCGAGCCCGGATTCTTCGCGAATGTGGACTGGGCGATCAATCAAGCTCTCTCTCAGGGATTGGCGGTTGTCCTCGACGTTCACCATGACGTGGATATGGAGCGCCAGCCCGATCAGGGCTTTCCGCGCCTCGTCGCGATCTGGGAGCAACTCGCTCAGCATTACCGCGACTATCCCGACAAGCTCTCTTTCGAACTTCTCAACGAGCCTTCGGGCGCGTTGACGGACGAGAAGTGGCAAGGCGTCATGTCGGCGCTTCTGCGGACGGTGCGGGCCAAAGATCCAAAGCGCATCGTGGTCGTCGGACCTGCTTTCTGGAACAGCCTCGATCATCTCGACAAACTCGTTCTGCCGCCGGACGACCGGCGCATCGTCGTCACGTTTCACTACTACGTTCCGCTCAAATTCACCCATCAAGCCGCCGGCTGGGTGCCGGGCAGCGACAAGTGGAAAGGAACGACCTGGACGGGCGCGCCGGAAGAACAAGCGGTCATCGACCGGGATTTCGACAAAGCCGCCGCTTGGGCGGCGCGCAACGCGCGCCCGCTTTATCTCGGCGAGTTCGGCGCGTTTGAAGCGGCGGATATGGATTCGCGAGCGAATTGGACGCGCGCCGTCGCCGAGGCGGCCGAAAAGCGCGGCTTCAGCTTCGCCTATTGGGAGTTTTGTTCGGGTTTCGGCGCCTATGATCCGGTTGCGCAGAAATGGCGCGCTCCGCTGCTCCAAGCGCTGATGGAGGGCAAACGCAAAGACCAGACGAAGCGCTGAGAGCTACGCCCTCGCCTTGCGGGCGCTTCTCAACCGACGCTCTCTTCGTAAATTCGATCCAAGACGATCGAAGTCTTACGACTGTCGAACCGCTCCTCGGCGGTCGCACGCGCGTTTCGCCGCATTTCCGCGAGTTTATCCGGCGAATCGAGATAGGGAATCGTCGCCTCGATCATCGCCGCGGCCAGTCGTTCGATCTCGTCGCGATAGAGGGCGGCGAAGCGCGGACTATCCTTGTCGGATCGGCCAACATGGACCCACTCGCCGTAGGAATCCGTCGCCAACGGAATGAGCAGGCCATTCCGGCCGTCGACAAGAAATTCGGGAAGAGCGCCCTGAGCGGTCGCAATGACGGGGACGCCGACCGCGAGCGATTCGATCGCGGTATATCCGAACGTGTCGCTTAAAGTGGTCAGAATGGTGAAATCCGCGGCGCCAAGCGCGTTGAGCACTTCCGCGTTCGATAACGAGTTGCGGAACGTGACGTTGTCGCCGTCCAAAAGCCTGAAATAGTCCTCAAAAAACTCCCGGTCGAGCGGATCGCTCCAAATCCCGGCGCCGACTTTGAGCGCAGAGATGATCTGAAAGCGCATCGGCAGGCGCCTACGCCGCGCGATTTCCGCGGCGCGCGCCGCCGCCGCGCCGCCCTTACGGCCGAAATGCGCGCCGACGAAGACGAAAGTCAGCGGCCGCGCTCCGCGCGCGTCGAGCCGAGCGTCCGGCAGGACGACATTCGGATAGACGACGTCGAGCTTCGCCAACAGCGCGTCGCGTTCATCGGCAGCGGCGTGAGTCGCTGCAAAAATCCGCCTGGCGAAATGCGACGTCGCGATAATTCGACGGCACGTCGGCGCGGCGAGGCGCCGGCGCATATAAGCGAAGAAGCGGCTCTTCTCGCCGCCGAAATATCTCGGCAAATGCGATTCAAACGAAATGACGAAATTCTTCTTCGTTGCGATCGGAATGCGGTTGAACGAATGGATGAGATCGCAGCGGGTCGGCCGAAACAATGTCACGCCTTCGACGCGGGGCGATATGCGGTGCGTCGGGATGAACAGGACCGGCTTGATCTTGTGACGAGAATGCTTGGGCGTATTGAAGCGAGTCGGGTATCTATCCTTCGTCGCCGCCACGATCAGGCGATCGCTCATCTCGCTCCTTTTAATCCCTTTCATCTTGCGGGGACGCGCCGCTTAGCGCCGGCCGACCGCCGCGTTGCGGCTGGGCTCGTATTCCTGATGCAGGCGTCCGCCGAGAGCGAAGCTGAGGACGCCCAGATGAAACACTCCGCGCATGAGCCACCAACTCGCCCGAGCTGAGTTGAAGGCGGACGACAGCGAGGCGGCGGCGCAGAACCCGATCTTCAGCGGGCTTGTCCACGCCGACAGCGAATAGCGCCTCGGCGAAAATCGGCGGAGCATCAGCGCGTAAGTTTGCCCGGCTCGATACCGCCGCCGCGCGATCCATTTGGCGGTCGCTCTCGACGAAGCCACGTCCTCATAGACTGTCGCCCGAGGGGCGTATCTGAGGATGCCGCCTTGTTTGTGCAGGGCGTGAAAGAACATCGTGTCCTCGCCGCCGCTGCGTCCGAGCGCGACGTCGAAGCGCAAGCCATGCCGGCGGACAAAGCTCGCGTCGATGAGAACGTTGGACGTGTAGCCGGTCTCGATCGCCAGCGCCGGCGCGGCGATGCGATTGGAGTGAAAATCAGCGCGCTTCATCCAGGCCGGCGCGGTTTCGCCGTAGATCGCCTCGCAGGGACCGAATATTGCGTGCGCGCCTTCGCGCATTTCGAGCAACTGAGCCAACCAGTGCGGAGAGGCGCGCTCGTCGTCGTCAATGAAGGCGAGCCACCGCGCCTCGGCGGCGTCGAGCGCGGCGTTGCGCGCCACCGATATGTTCTCTCCTGGAGAGTGCCGGTACCGTACCGGAAAAGACGCGTTGGCGGCGAATTGCTCGACGATGCTTTGTGCTGAGGCGCGCCGGTCGTTGTCGATGACCACCATTTCGAGACGAACAGTTTGTGGAAGCGCTTGCTTTGCGATGCTCTCCATGGCGACGAGCAGGGTCAGCGGACGACGGAATGTGCAGATGCAGACGGCGACCTGCTCGGCGGCCGACTCGATCGCGCGGTCGAGTCGCTGCGCGCTTCCGCCGCCGGCCGGCGACCGATCCACTATCGTGGCGGCGCTCGCGCCAGCCAGGGAAGCGAGGCGGTTCAACCGAGCGATGGCAGGCATCCGCAAGAGCGGAACTGCGCCGGGGCTGGTCAGAGCAGAATTCAGCGCCGCCTTCCAATTCCCTGTTTTCAGCGCGGCGAGCAATCGCTCGTAGGCGAGGGCGGTCTCGATCGACCGGGAGCGCCGCGCGAGCGCCGACGCCAAACGACGATCGGGGTCGGAGAACGTTTCGTGCAAGCGGCAATCGGCGGCCTGGATGGCGATGAGCGCGCTTTCGCTGAGCCGGTGCGAGGTCGAGCCAACATGCCGTCGATAAAAGTAGAGCGCGATCGGATAGATTCGGAACCTCGCGCCGGCGCGCAAAAGCCGAACGACAAGATCATAATCCTCGCCGATCCGCAGACTCTCGTTGTATCGCAACGCCTCTCGCGAAAAGGACGACGCTCGAAAGATCGGCTTCAGGTAGCCGAGCGCCGGTTTGCGGCTGTAAAAACAATTGCTCGCCACATAATCCGCGGCATCGACCCAAAATGCGGCCTGCGTCCGTCGTCCCGTGAGGAAGGCGCGCGCCGGCCGCGAAGGATCGTCGCCGAATTCGAGCAGGTTGTCGGCCGCAATGTCGGCGCCGTCAGCGGCCGCGGCGGTCGTCAGCTTCTGCAGCCTTTCTTCGTGCATCACGTCGTCGCTGTCCATCACGGCGAGCCATGCGCCTTTCGCGAGCGCCAACGCGCGGTTGCGCGCCGCGCCCGGTCCGGCGTTGCGCTCGGCGCGGATCAGTTTGACGCGCGGATCTTGCGCCATTAGCCGCTCGACGGTCGCGACGCTGTCGTCGCTCGAAGCGTCGTCTGAAACGATGATTTCGATGTCGCGGAGGGTTTGCCTTTGCGCCGATGCGATCGCCTCGGCGAGATGAGCGGCGCCGTTATAGTTTGCGACGATCACGCTGACCAGCGGCGCCGCCGGCTCGAGTTCTGGCCCAGCCGTCGCGGTCATGGCGCGATCCAGTCTCCACGGGGCGTCGGCCGCCGCGGCCGCGCTGCGCCGAGCGCCTCGACGAGGCCGGTGGCGAGCCCGAGATAGAAGCCGAATGACCAGCCAGCTTGCGTTGCGATCGCCGCGAGACCCGCCGCCGCGGCGCAGGAATCGCGTGAGCGAAGGCCGAGATAAAGTCCATACAAGAGACAAAGCAGCGCCCAAAGGAGCGCGGGCGCAGCGAAGATCGGCGAGGCGGGCGCGGCGAGGATCAGGCAAAGGATCGGCGCGATCGTCGCGAGGACGAGATGACGGATTTTGGTATGCCGCCGATGCTTCAAGACGTTGCGGGCGCGGCCGCGGCCGATTCGGAAATATTGTCTGAACAGGGCGATCGGATTTCGGCGCGGATAATAGTCAATAGACATGTCTCGGGCGAGATAGATACGAAAACCATTCTCCTTCAGGCGCAGGTCGAGTTCGACATCTTCGTTATGAGAAAAACTCTCGTCATATCCGCCCACGGCGCGGAAAGCCGACAGCGTCATCAGCGCATGGTGGCCGTGGTCGACCCATCGTCCGGCTGTCGCGTTCCGGTGCGACGAGCCGCCATTGCCCAGGAGCGAATTCTGCGCGGCGGCGGCGGCGCGCTCGAAGCAAGAGCGGCCGACGGTGCGCATGCTGACGACGACGGAATCTGCTCCGGTTTCGGCTTGGGTCGCGAGCAAACGCTCGCAATAATCCTCGGGATAGCCGGCGTGAGCGTCGATCCGGATGAGGTGGGCGGCGCCGTCGCCATAGGTTCGCACGGCGAGGTTCAGCGCCGCGCTTTGTATTTTTTGCGGATTGTCGAGGAGCGTGATTCTCTCGTCGCTCTCGGCGAACCGCCGAACGATCTCGCGCGTGCGGTCGACGCTGCCGCCGTCGGCCACGACGATTTTCATGTCGATGCGGTCTGCCTCGCGCCGAAGATTGGCCACGACCGCCCCTATATGCAATTCCTCGTTGAGACACGGGATAACGGCGAGGACGCGGCAAGGGCGGCTTCCTTGCGCCCCCGGTTGTACGGTCATCAAAGGCGCCTCAGATTTCCGAGCAATGGGGCGGCAGCCGCGCTTCCGCCGGATTGCCGCCCATGCGTCGAACCGGCGATTTGGCGGCGCATATCGCCTCGACAAGGTCGCGGCAATCGGGCCTTGCGTGGACCAGGTCGCGTCGGGGCACGGCGGCAAGCCGAGCCGACAGGTCGACAAAGAGGTTTTCATTCAGATTGCGGAAGAAATCGATCAGCGATCGTTCGATGGGGTTTTTCACCACCACGCCGACGCCGCGTCGCGCGAGCCACCGTCCCGTCTCCACCTCGTCCAAGGCGATCGGCGTCGCGCCATGCAGGCTTCCTTCGTAGATTCGATTGGGCAAAAGCCACGCCGAGTTCAGGCCCTCCTCGTGGTAGTCGATCGCCCAGGCGAAATGGACATCGCCGTAAATTGCAGCGAGATCTTCGGGATTACGATATGTTCCGCCGTAGCGGATGTAGGGCTCGTTGGCGATGGCCTGGTCGAAATCGGCGAACGTCGCCTGGGATGGTCGGCCGCGAATGATCACCTCCACCTTGCCGCCCAGAGCGCGCGTTAAGGCGCTCAACATAGCGAGACTTCTCCGGCAGCGGATCATGCCGAACCAACCGATCCGCCATGGCGGGCCAGGAGGCCTGGCGCGCCGCTTGTCTCCGATTTCGGATTCGGTCAGCACCTTGTTCTCGACCAGCATGATTGGCGCGGGAAAGCGACGGGGCAGAAAGTAGTTGCGAGTGAACGCCGGCGAACTGGTCAAAAGCAGATCAACGTGTCGCCAAAGCAAGGATTCGAGCAATCTCAAGAATCCGCCATCCGGCCGGTCCGACAGAAGCAGTCGATGGACATCGAGACACTCGTAGACGAGCGGCGCTTCGAGGCCGTAAATATTGCGGGCTAATACCGCGAGAAGCAGCGTCTCGAGATTGCGAGCGACAATGGCGTCCGCCCGCCGCGCCGGCTGGGCAATCCGAGGTATCCTTGCGCAGGCGCCGGCGACCGATAGCGCGCGGCGCGCTAACCGTCCATCGATCGTCGCGCCGAGCTCGATCGGCTCGGCCGCGCCTATTTTTTCGATGGGAGCGCCGCAACGCCTGAAACCAATCGGCGTCACCGCCGCGCCGCCGAGCTTGAACATCTTCATGCGGCGGATGACGGCCGGATCGGTCAGATCATGCACGAGGTAGGCGATTTTCACCAGCCGCTCCAGAACCTATGCCCCGCCTCTCGGCGCGCTATCGACCCGCCCGCCTCCCCGCAATGGCGGCCTAGCGCGCCGCTTGCGTCTATGTTATGTTAAGAGCATAACATAACATAAAGACGATGGGCAAGGCGGCCGGGGAGCGACCGTCAATCATCGAGGCGAAGAGCGACGATAATGAAGGCGATCGTGTTCGGCGGGGCGGGGTTTATCGGCTGCCACTTGCTCAAGCGGTTAGCGGAAAGCCGCGGCTATGACGGCCTTTATAGTGTCGATATCGCGCAGCCTCGCTTTGCCGTCGGCGGCGTTCAGTATGTCACTTTCGACATTCGTCGTCCGATCCCGCCAACTTTATGCGGCGAAGGGCCTTTTGAAATTTTCAATCTCGCCGCGACTCATACGACGCCCGGCCATGAGGATTGGGAATATTATTGGACGAATGTTAATGGCGCGACCAATGTGTGTCGTTTTGCTGACGAGGTTGACGCTGAACGCGTCCTTTTTACCAGCACCATGATGGTTTACGGGCCGACCGAGGGGCCGAAGGACGAGGAGGGGCTGCTCGAGCCGGTCAATGCTTATGGCCGCTCGAAGGTCCTCGCCGAGGGCGTTCACCGGCTGTGGCAAGCAGCCGCCGCCGACCGGCGGCGGCTGACGATCGTGCGGCCTGGCGTCATTTACGGGCTCTCGGAGCGCGGCAACTTCACCCGCTTGTCGCGCGCCTTAAAGCGCCGCATCTTCGTCTATCCGGGACGCTCCGATACGATCAAAGCGTGCGGCTACGTCGAGGACCTCGTCTCCTCGATGTTATTCGCGCAAGAGCGCAATAAAGGCGTTTTTCTCTACAATTTCTGCCATCCGGAACGTTACACCAGCGCGGATATTTGCGCCGCCTTCTCGAAAGTCGCGGGCTATCCGCCGCCGCGAGCGGTCGTTCCGTTTTGGGCGCTGGATCTGGCGGCGTTTGGCTTCGAGGCGCTCTCGGCTTTGGGCTTGAAAAGCGAGATCAACCGCGCCCGCATCCGTAAGCTGTACCAATCGACGAATATGGTGCCAAGGCGTCTGCCGGAAGCAGGCTTCGCCTATCGATATGATCTGATCGCAGGACTTTCCGAATGGCGTCGGGTTTCGCGCATCGCCGATTTCGACTGACCGCGTCATGATCCTCCTGCGCTTGAGAACGCGTCGTCGAACCGGAAGGATGGTTGCCGCGCGGCGATATCGAGCGCCTTCCGGGCTGGAGGCGCCAGTCGCAAATTGGCGGAACATCGGATGATGCGACGACGAGCGTCCGCCGCCGGCGCGGCGAATGGCGGGGCGACATGCGCTTCTCGGTTTTGATTCCGACTTTCGAACGCGCCGATTTGCTTGGCCAGGCGATCGAATCCGTCTTGCGACAAACTCACGGCGATTACGAAATCCTGGTTATCGACGACGGATCGTCCGACGGAACGGCTGAGGTCGCCCGGCGTTATCAGCCGGCAATCCGTTATCTTCGGCAGGAAAACCGCGGCAAAGCGGCCGCGCTCAACCTCGGCGTCGCTGCGAGCGCCGGCGACGCAATCATCGTCCTGGACGACGACGACCTCTTGCCGCCCTGGGCGCTCGCGCGGCACGCCGACGCTCTTTCCCGCAATCCCGCCGCCGATTTTTCCTATGGTCGCTATGTGCGCTTTTGCGGCGCGTCGCCGCCGTCGCCGTCGGATCTGTGGGACGAGGAACCGGTTCCGACCCGCGATCCTCGGCGGCTTGTCGTCAAATTGATGGAGAGGTGCTTTTTGCCTCACCCGGCATGGGCCGTGCGCCGGCGAACACAATTGTCAGCCGGACCGTACGACGAGGCGCTGTACCGTAGCCAAGACTATAACATGATCTTGCGGCTGGCTCGAACCAACGAGGGCGCCTTTATAGACGAGCGCGTGCTTTATCAAAGAAAGCATGAAGCAATGCGGGGGCCGGCCGCCGATCGGACCTATACCGATCACACGATCGATAAATGGATCAAATACGACGCCGTCATCTTTCGTTCCTTGGAGCGCAATTGGCGGCTTCGCGATTTTCGGCCTTTCGCCGACGAGACGCATGAGCAGGAGCGCGCGCTCGCTCTTCTTCAAAAAGGGATCATCCTGTTCCAGCGCAAGGTCTATGATGGAGCAAGGCGAGCGCTTCTCGAATACCGGGCCGCGCTTGATAGAAGGGCGCCGAGCGCCGCCGAGCGGATGATTGCGGCGGGCCTGATGGGTTGCCATCACGGCGTGGAGGATCTCCTCGATTTCGCGTCCGAGGGCGGCGAATTGGCGGGCTGGATGCGCGCCAGACAATGGCCTTTGTCGCTGCGGATCGCGTTCGCGACCCAGATCCGCTGGCGGGTGCGGGCGGCGGTGTCGGCCGGGAAAGTAGCATTCGCAGGCGGGTTGTTGCGCTATTCGCGCGAAGCGTTCGGCTCGGCGGCGACGCTGGCGATCATGGGGTCAAAATACAGCGCCGGCCTGAAGGCTTGGCGAAGTTAAGACGATGCATAAGGGGGCGATCGCATGAAGCAGCACGCGACCGCGGCGATCAGCCTTTCAATGTCGGTCGCCTTGGACGCGATCCGCTTTCTGGCCGCTTGCCTGGTTTTTCTCCACCATGCCGGATTTGAAAAGCTCGGGACCAAGATTCCCTGGCGTCTCACTCAAACAGGCGCCGAGCCTGTTATCGCCTTCTTTGTCCTTTCGGGCTTCGTCGTCGCGCTTGCTGCCGAAACCAGAGATCGAAGCTTCGCCGATTACGCGATGAGCCGCGCCGCTCGGCTGCTCTCGGTGGCGGCGCCGGCGCTCATACTGACGGTCGCGCTCGATTCCATCGGCGAGATGCTCTTTCCGGTCCTCTATGGAGATCAATGGCGCGATGCGGCCACGGTCGCCGACTTGAACACGCCGCCGGCGATGCGGTTCGTGGTCGCCGCAGTCTTTCTGAATGAAATCTGGGCTCTGAATTTGTGGCCGGGAACCAACAGTCCGTTCTGGTCTCTCGGTTACGAGGCGATCTACTATGTCATATTCGGAATCCTTTTTTATGCGGAGGCGAGTTGGCGGCGTTCCGCCCTGCTTGGGCTCGTTTGCCTCATCGCGGGACCTAAGATTCTGCTTCTCTTGCCGGTTTGGCTGATGGGCGTTGCGGCGTGGCGTCTCTATAGACAGACGACGCAGACGCCGATGGCCGGAGCCGCGCTTTGTGTCGCGTCAATTTCGGCCTATGTCCTCTTTATGACCAGCGGCGCGCGCCACGTCCTGGACCGCTGGACCGATCATCTGACCGCCGGGTTACCCGAGACCTTGCTCGGTCTCTCCAATCATTTTCTTTCGAGCTACGTTTCCGGCCTGCTCTTCGCCGCCTTTCTCTTCGGGTTGAAAGGCCTCGAGACCAAATTCGAAAGCCTGCTGTCCGTCGCCGCGCCTTGGATTCGGGCAGCGGCGGCCTGCACATTCAGCATGTATTTGTTTCATTATCCGCTGCTCTTCTTTTTCCGCGCGCTGGCCGCCGTTCTTCTGGGCCAGCAAGACCTCGCCATTCGCTCATGGCCGGTCACTGCAATCGTCCTGATCGGCGCAGGGGCGGCGGTTTACCTGCTCGCCCGCTTGACCGAGCAGAAGAAGACGGAGGTCCGCGACATGATTTCAGCGGCGCTGTTGATCTTCTTTCGCCCGTCGAAGATCGCATGAGGCGAACGAAGACGGAACCCATCGGGCGCGCGACCAGACGCAGACGTGGCGGCTGTTTTTTTACTCTGGCGTTACGAACATTGTATGTTAAACAATATCGTTGTAATGTTAAGTCCGTGACGGCGTGCTTTCGCAGGGCGACGATCCGGAGAAAGGTCGAGCCCGCGAAAGGATCCGTCTTCGGGGAGACGCGGGGCGGAATTGTCAGGATAGGCTCATGTTTTTGCCGTTGGTCAGCATCCTCATCAACAATTACAATCATGAACGGTTTCTAGGTTCGGCAATCGACAGCGCCCTTAACCAGGACTATCCGCGCACGGAAGTCGTCGTGGTCGACGACGGGTCGACGGATGGATCGAGAGGCGTCATCGCCGGTTACGGCGACCGCGTCGTCTCAGTCCTGAAGACGAATGGCGGGCAGGCTTCGGCCTTCAACGCCGGCGTCGCCGCCAGTCGCGGCGACATTTTGTGCTTTCTCGACGCCGACGATCTCTTCGATGCCGGGAAAGTTACGCGCGTCGTTCGATTTTTCTCCGATTGCGGCCTGGTCGAAAGGCCGGCCATGCTGCACCATCTGCTCAGGCTGAGAGACGAAAACGCCGCGGATGATGAACCTCGTCTCTTCGGGAGAACGCATCCATCGCCGCTGAACCTGTACGAATTTGCGAAACGGCATCGATTTCTCTGGTATAGCGGCGGTCCGACGAGCGCGATCGCGGTGAATCGCGTTTTAGCGGATCGCCTGTTTCCGATTCCCGACGACAAAATTCGCATTTCAGCCGATGATTTTGTCGTGCGCGGCGCCTTTCTGATCGGCGAGGTCTATTCTCTGGCCGAGCCTCTGGGCGTCTATCGGATTCATGGCGAGAACAATCATTATGGCGTCTATCCGCGAAAGACGCCGGAATTCAATCGTGCGCTGCAGGACTACCTCAATTCGAAGCTTGTCGCATCCGGCCTCGCGCCCGTCATCGCTTTCGACGAGTCGCTGTGCGCATGGCCGGCCCTCAAGGAGGACAAACGATGGGGCCAATTGGCGTGGCGCATAGTCAAGACCTGCGTCAGAGACCGCGACCGATACACGATGGCTTTTGCCGGCGGCGTATTGGCCGACATCGCGAGGCGAATAGGCGATAGAGCCGCTCGGAGCTTCGCCGCGACGCTGAATCGGATCAGCCTTCGCGGCGCGCCGATGGGAGCTCTCGAGCGCCGATGACCGAAGCAATTCTCATCGAGCCTGGGCGGCGCGAGCGCAATTATTGGGCGGACCTCTGGCGCTATCGCGAATTGCTCCGCGTGCTCGCGTGGCGCGACCTCGCTGTTCGCTATAAGCAGACGATCATCGGCCTGGCTTGGGCGATCATTCGGCCGTTCCTGACGATGCTCGTCTTCACGGCTATTTTCAGCCGTCTCGCCAAACTGCCCTCTGACGGCGCGACGCCCTACGCGCTTTTGGTCTTCGCCGGAATGTTGCCATGGACCTTCTTTGCGGCGGCGCTGAGCGAGGCTTCGAACAGCCTGATCAACAATTCTCATTTGATCAGCAAGGTCTATTTCCCCCGTCTCATCGTGCCGATCGCGACGGTCGCCGTCGCTTTCGTGGATTTCCTGATCGGTTTTTGCATCATGATCGCGTTGATGGTCTGGTACGGATTTGCGCCAGACTGGCGCATCCTGGCGCTGCCCTTCTTCATCGTTTTCGCAATCCTCGCCAGCATCGGCCCCGCTCTTTGGGTTACCGCGCTCAACGTCAAATACCGCGACTTTCGATATGTCATTCCCTTTGTCGTTCAGTTCGGCCTCTACGTGTCGCCGGTCGGTTTTTCTTCCCAGGTCGTGCCGCCTGCATGGCGAGCGCTCTATTCTCTGAACCCGATGGTCGGCGTGATCGACGGATTCCGCTGGTGCATTCTCGGCCCTGAAAGCGAACTATATCCGCCAGGGCTGCTCGTCAGCGGCCTCGTCGCCGCTTTCTTTCTCTGGTTCGGTTTTCGTTATTTCAGGAAGACGGAAAGAAGCTTTGCAGATTTGATTTGAGGTCGTCTCCCGAATGAGCGAAGCCGTGATCACGGTCGAGAACCTTTCGAAGCGCTATCTGGTCGGGCGTCTCTCGGAGAAGCGCGGTCGAAGCGACTACCTCGCCTTGCGCGACGTGATCGCGCGCGGCGCAGCGAGCGCCTCGCGCAAGGCGCTCGACGCGCTGCGCGGACGCCAGGTCTTACAAGGCGATACGCTGGAAGAGTTCTGGGCGCTCAAGGACGTGAATTTCGAAGTCAAGCAGGGCGAGGTGCTCGGCGTCATCGGCCGCAACGGCGCCGGCAAGAGCACGCTTCTGAAGATTTTGAGTCGCATCACCGAGCCGACGGAGGGGCGCGTCGTCCTTCGCGGCCGCGTCGCCAGCCTGCTCGAAGTCGGTACCGGCTTCCACCCCGAATTGACCGGCCGCGAAAACATTTTTCTCAATGGCGCCATCCTCGGCATGACGCAGCTCGAGATTCGAAAGAGATTTGACGAGATCGTCTCCTTTGCCGAGGTCGAAAAATTTCTCGATACGCCGGTGAAAAGATACTCATCGGGAATGTATGTTCGTTTGGCTTTCGCCGTAGCGGCGCATCTCGACCCGGAAATCCTTGTCGTCGACGAGGTTCTCGCAGTTGGCGACGCCGAATTTCAGAAGAAGTGCCTCGGAAAAATGAACGAGGTCTCGCGCCAGGAAGGCAGGACCGTGCTCTTCGTCAGCCATAACATCGGAACTTTGAAAAGCCTTTGCCCTACCGCGGTTTGGCTTGACGGAGGCAAAATTCGGCGGAACGGTCCATCTGCTGCGGTTCTCAACGAATATTTGACGCAGCGCCGACTGAGCCAAACGCCGGTCGTCGATCTTGACCGCTTGCCGCGTCAATATGGCGGCGAGAGCCGCCTTCGGCTCGAGAAACTGGAATGGATGTCAGGGCCGCCATTGCGGCACGGCGAACCTATGAGCGTTCGTATTTATTTACGAGCGCAGAGCCCGCTTCACGACGTATCCGTCGGCGTCGGATTTTCGAATTTCGAGGGAACGCGGTTGCTGACATACGAGACGGATTTTGCGGACAATAATCGTCCCAATCTCGTTGCGCCTGGTCTTTACGCGGTAAAGCTTGTCGCGGACTCCCTTCCGCTGGCGCCGGACATGTACGCGGTCGACGTTGGTTGCCGCTCGGGAGATTTTCATTCTTTGGATTATGTCGGCGCTGCTTTTCAAGTTGAGGTTATTTCCGGCGCGCGAACGCCGGGAACGATCGTTCGAAAAGGCGCCGCTGTGCGGTTGCCCTGCCAAAGCGAATGGCAAATGGAACGTGTCCAAGATGTCGCCGAGACGATCGAGGCCGTAAATTGATTGCTTAATCAGCTAAGCTGGCGATAGGCGCGCCGATGCCGAAAATACCGAAAACGCTCCACTACTGCTTTGGGCTTGCCAAAGATTTCGGCGGTAAGCCCTGGAGCCTGGTTCATTACGTTTGCGTGCGCAGCGCCATTGAACGGCTCAAGCCGGACGCAGTCTTTCTATACTATGAATACGAGCCGAGCGGCGCATGGTGGCGGCAAACCAAGCCGCTCCTTCAGCCAGTTAAAATTACGGCGCCGCGCGAAGTCTTTGGCAATCCGCTTCTTCACCCGGCCCATCGCGCCGACGTGGTGCGCTTACAGACGCTGATCCGCGACGGCGGAATTTACCTCGACACAGATGTTCTAGTCCATCGTAGCTTCGACGAGCTGTTGGATCATACCGTCGTGCTGGGCGAAGAAGGCGTCGAGGGCGAGATTGGCGTCGCGAACGCCGTGATCTTGGCTGCGCCGGGCGCGCCGTTTCTACAAAAATGGCGACAGGAGTACAGGTGGTTTCGCTCGCGCGGAAAGGATCGATATTGGAACGAGCATTCTGTGCAATTGCCTCGCCAACTCGCGGCGGCCAATCCAGGCGAGGCGACCGTTTTGCCGGGCGACGCGTTTTATCGGCCCCTTTGGACGCCGGGGCAGCTTGAACTGATCTTCGCGCCGACTGCCTCCGTATGCGACACCGGGCGTTTTGCAAACCATCTCTGGGAATCTAACGCCTGGGAGCGCTACCTCAAGAATTTGACGCCCGGCGCCGTGCGCCGCATCGACAGTAATTTTCACCGCTGGGCGCGGCCCTATCTGGCCGATCTGCCGGACGATTTTGGCGCGCCTGGCTGGCCTGAACGCGCAAGCAGGTTCGTCGTATCGCAATCGAAAAGGCTCCGGCGTAAAGCGAGCCTTGCAAGGTCAGCATTGTCGTCGGCCAAGCATGCTTACGCATCGACGCTGGCGTCGCTGGACCGCGTCGTCCCCGCGCCGATTGTCAGTGCGCGGCGACGACAGATATTTCAACGCATTTATAAAGACGGGCTGTGGGGCGCCAGTCCAAGTGGAGGGTTTTTTTCGGGGACCGGATCACGCGGCGAAGCCGCGCGCGTCTATGTCGAAAAAATGAGCGATGCGCTCGGCGACATCGCCAAAACCGCTCGAAAGCCGATCATTGTGGTCGATCTTGGCTGTGGCGATTTCGAGATCGGTCGAAAGCTTCTCGCCAATGTTCCGGCGATTCGTTATGTGGGCTGCGATATCGTGCCGGAATTGATCGCCCATCACGTCAAGCAGACGGCGGACGCGCGGGCGCGATTTGAGGAGGTTGATATCGTCGCAGAAGACTTGCCCGCCGGGGACGTCTGCTTGCTGCGCCAGGTCCTGCAGCACTTGTCAAACGCCGACATCAAGAAGGTTCTGGCGAAATTGCGCAAATTCGACAGGGTTTTCGTCACCGAGGGCTATCCCGTCATCGCGGAAGGCCCGATCAACCCGGATAAGACGGCCGGCTATGATGTCCGATTTGATTGGCGATCGGGAAGGGGACGAGGCGTTGAATTGGCTGAGAAGCCATTTAACGTTGCCGCGCGAGAGCTGTTTCGCGTCCAAGCCAGCGAGCAGGAGGTTATCGTTACATTTGAGCTGCTGACCGGCGATGTTAAGAACGATCATTCATCGACTAAGGCGCTAGAGACGATTAGATGATTGCGGCGGCGAAAGGTCCGGACGTGTCTTTCGATCGCGACGTCGAGCCGTGCCCGGATGTATCGGTCGTCATCTGCTCGCACAATCCGTCGCGCGTCTATTTGCGTCGCACGCTCGAAGCGCTGGCGGCGCAAACCCTTGGCAAACATAGATGGGAATTGCTTGTCATCGACAACGCATCCGACGCGCCGCTGGCGGCGGCCTGGGACTTGTCATGGCATCCGCGTGCGAAGCACATTTTCGAGGGCGAGCTCGGCCTTTCCGCCGCTCGCCTTCGGGCGATGAAGGAGGCTGCAGCGGACTTGCTCGTGTTCGTCGACGACGACAACGTTCTTGATCCGAATTATCTCGCGGAGGCGTTGAGGATAGGAGGCGAATGGCCTCGGCTGGGCGTTTGGGGCAGCGGCGCGATCACGCCGGAATTTGAGACGCCGCCGTCTGCTTATGTTACGAAAATCGTCCCCTATTTGGCCTTACGGGAGGTGCCTCGGGCCCGTTGGAGCAATTTCCCGTCGTTGGAGGCGACGCCCTGGGGCGCGGGCCTGTGCATCCGTAGATCCGTCGCCGAAGCCTACGCCAGGAGCGTTCTTCAATCGAGCGTGGCGATCTCTGGCCGTCGGGGCGCTGCGTTGATGAGCGGCGAAGACCTCGACTTGTCCTATGTCGCCTGCGATATTGGCTTCGGCATCGGAATATTTCCTGAACTGAAACTGACTCATTTGATACCGAGCCGGCGGGTCGAGAAGGATTATCTGCTCCGCTTGGTCGAAGGCGCCTATGTCTCGAACGCGCTGCTCGCCTACAAGTGGACGGGAACGCGCCCGCGCTCGGCCTCCAGGCCGATAGCGCTTCTCTCAACCGTCAAGAACCTTTTACGATTGAGAGGGATAGATCGAGAGACGTATCTTGCCGGCTTAAGGGCGGCGGCCAAGGCGCGGCGGTTGATCGACGCGGCCGAGACCGCGACAGCGAAAACGACGATCAGTCCGCGCTCCCGGGAGCTCGTGTCGGGACGCTAAGGGCCGCGCCGGCGCCTTCGATCGCTGGAGCTCCTTCTGCATCAGGCGACGCGTCGTACGAAGCCGCCGATGGAGCGCAGGAATTTCGCTGCTGCGAGCGCGAGGACTGCGTGCAGGAAAACATGGTCCCTGACCGAAAGAAAAAAAATCTGGAGGCGTTTCCTCTCGTTGAAATATGAACGCGCGGTCGACATCGCCGCCCAACGCCTCACGCTGCGATTGCGCTCGCGCAGGAGCGCCGTCAGCTTTGGATCGAAGCGCGCGCGGTCGTCGTCGATCAGCGCAAGGGTATGAGCCGCCATCGCCTGGTAGTCGATCAGCGTCCGACTGAGGCCGGACGATCTCATCGTATAAAGATATCCGGGATAGCGGGATATGATATATCGGCCGCCAGCCAAGAGAATGTCCATCACAAGGAGAAAGTCTTCGCCATGCCGGGAATGGACCGGGTATCGCATGCCGTGAGAGTCCAAAAATGACTTCCGGAACATGGGCTTGAGCAGCCCCCAATCCGAACCGCCGGAGCGCGGCCGCGCATGGGCGACGAAACTGTATTTGTCGACCCATTCGACGGCCTCGCCGGGCGGCAGGGCGAGGTCGCCGGCGGCGCCGCTTGAAGCGTCGTACCAGAAGAAATTGTCGGCGATGACGTCGGCGTCGCGATCCGCGACGACCTCGATGAGACGCTCGAGGCGATCGGGAAGAAACGCGTCGTCTGCGTCCAAAATTGCGATCCACTCGCCGCGCGCCGCGTCTATTCCAGTGTTGCGCGCGGCGGACGGGCCGCCATTCTGAGCCCGCCGAAGCAGGCGTATCCGAGGATCCGCCGCTGCGAACTGGCTCGCGACCTCGGCGGTTCGGTCTTGCGAGCCGTCGTCGACGATGAGGATCTCGAGCGGCGGCAGGGTTTGCTGCTGAGCGGAGCGCACCGCCCTTTCCAAGAAATCGGCGGCGTTATAGGCGCCGATAAGGACCGTGACGCCGCCTCGGGCGCCGCCGCGATTATCCGCAGGCGCGATCGACGCCGGGCCGCTGGCCAATCGCGGCGCGCGCGCCGTATCCTCGCGCTCCGGACGCCGAACGGAGGTCTTCTCGCGATCCGCTGACACTAGCGTACGACCGGCTCGCCATGAAAACGCCGCCGCGAGGGCGGCGAAACGCCAAAGCCGATCTCCATCATGAGTCGCGGCGAACGCTTGGCGACCGTGCCGGTGTGAAAGCCGAAGGGATCCTCGACGAAGCCGAACCCGGCGCTTCCGGTCAGCGTCACGGCGGATTCCGCGCTGTAAAAACGAAACACGTCCTTTGCGGAATGGCCGACAAGAGGCGTCAATTGATGGCGCAGAGCTCGGCGAACATGGCTGCCGCGGACATAAATATGAGGGCCGCAACCATCATCGACCGGCAGGAGGTAAAAAAAGAACTTCAACATGCGCCAGTCGTCGAGATCGAAGTGATATTTGTCGAGCGAGGCGAGTCTCATGTCGGAATCGGTCGCCGCTCTGGTCGGAAAACTCCACCAAAGCCTCGTCGTGATCAACTGAGCTTCGCCGCCGAGATAATGTTGGGCGATGTCGAAGAGAAGCGGGTCGCGTTGCACGGACATCGCCGCCTCGCATCGCAAGATGCGCTCGAAATAGTGACCGCTCAAAATCGAGCGGCCGAAACGCTCTTCGGCCTTTCGATGGTCGGCGGGATTGAATTCGATATGACGATCGAAATTGCCGAAACAGGCCGTGGCCATGGCGAAACGGACGATTTCCTCGCGGATCGCAGCGGGCAAAAGGAAGCCGGAAAATAGCCCCTCCGAGCGCAGGGCGGCGACGGCGTGCGAACGGCGGATGTCGCCGAACATCGTCGGAAAATCGGGCAGCGGGCGAGCGGGCCTCGCGCTCAGCCAATGCGCCCGCCGCGCGGGCATCGTCCGGGCGAGGACAAACATCGCCAGCCAGGCCGGGTTCTCGCGCAAATAGGCGAAATAAGTCGGCGCGCGGGCGACCATCCGCCGGAGCGGACCGGCGCTTCGAGAGATTGTCTCCAGATCGGAGCGTTGTCGCGAAGGGCTGGCGGCGACCATGAAAACGTCCCCGGGCATGACCTTGGGCGGCTTCTGTCTGGCGTTCGGCGAGGCTTCGCTGTTCCTGACTGCTGTCCCAGTTCAAGCCGCGCCCGCCAGTCGCCGCCCGGCGTGCGAAGCAAGAATCGACGACGTCTCTGCGGGCGGGCCGGCTCCGGGCGACGAGCCCTCGCCGCGCGCCATATCATCATATAACATTTCGAGCGCCTCCGTGCAGCGCCGCAGATCAAACTTATGCGATACGAAGCGCGGCCCGGCGGCGGCCATCGACGCGGCTATGTTATTCTCCGTCAGTATGGTCAGCAGATGGCGGGCCAAAGCGTCGACGTCCCGCTCCTTGAACGTCAATCCGGTCACGCCGTCGCACACGCCTTCGTCGCGCCCGCCTCTGGCCGAGGTCACCACCGGCACGCCCGAAGCCTGCGCCTCGAGCAGGATCAGCCCGAGGCCTTCCGCATCGCCGTTGGCTGCGGTGACGCTGGGCAGGCAGAGAACCTTCGCCAGGGCCAACTCCTCGCGGACCAAAGCGCTCGGCAAGCCGCCGCGAAACTCGACCGGCGCATGAAGTTGCCGAGCCAGGCGCTGCAGGTCGGCCTTCAAATCGCCGTCCCCAACGACGATGAAGCGGACATCTGGCGCCGCAATCTTCACTTGCGCGGCGGCGCGGATCAGATATTCGCATCCTTTCTTTTCGACCAACCTGCCGACGAAGAGCACGCGGCGTTCACGCTCGGCGATCGGCCGGCCGCGCGGCGCGAATTGTTGCACGTCGACGCCGATATAGCGGACCGCGATTTTCTCAGGGTCGATGCCGAAATCGACGGCGCGCCGGCGCGTCGCCTCCGAAACCGCGACGAAGCGTACGCGTGGGCTTGCCGCCAAAGCCAGGAGGCGTCGCGGATAGGCGCGATACGGCTTACCCCAGTCGCAACGCTCCCACCATTCGCGGCTGATATGGATGTCATAGCCGTGCAGGGTCACCAGCATGGGAATATCGAGCGCGCGGGCCAATGGCCAAGCTTCCACGGCGTCGAGGCCGAAATGAGCGTGGAGCAGCAGCGGCTTTTCTTCTTTCAGCTTGCGCACCACCGGCCGGGGGGCGGCGTCGAGGCCGCGGCAGATTCGCCACCAGGCGCGACTGAAGAGAGGCGAGCGGCTCGGTCGCAGCAATCGAACGTCCAATCCCTCCAGCGACAATTTATCGAGCAATCGCCGGCCGATCAGCACGCCGCGCCAGCGGCGGTAAGCGAGCATCTGCTCTTTGATGAAGGTTTCCGACAGCGCCAGCAAGTCGGCGCGGTAGACGAGGACGGTAGGCGGCGGCTCATCGACGAGCTGCTTAGAATGCATTGGAATAGGCCGATTTCGAGAACAGCGTCATCAGGATGATCTTCATGTCGAGCGCGAAAGACCAATTGTCGATATAGTAAAGGTCATGCTCGAAGCGACGCTGCATTTTCTCGAGCGTATCCGTCTCGCCGCGATAGCCGTTCACCTGCGCCCAGCCGGTGATCCCCGGCTTGACATTGTGTCGTCGGGAAAAAGGGCGAATCTCCTGCTCAAAAGCCTTGTTCAGCGCGACAGGGTGCGGCCTTGGGCC
Organism: Alphaproteobacteria bacterium; assembly: GCA_021325385.1. Taxonomy (GTDB): domain Bacteria; phylum Pseudomonadota; class Alphaproteobacteria; order Rhizobiales; family Beijerinckiaceae; genus Roseiarcus. The sequence goes on along the minus strand of JAJPHH010000139.1, from coordinate 82,117 downwards.
GACGATCGACATTTCGCCGGAGAGTACGTTGAAGAGCTGCGGCAGCTCATCCAGGTTCGATCGACGTAGGAAACGACCGACGCGCGTGACGCGCGGATCATTCCGCTTGGCTTGCCGGAAAGCCTCGGCGTCATTGGCCGTCGCCATCGAGCGAAATTTGAATACGCGGATCGGCTCGTTGTTGTAGCCGTGGCGGGTCTGCCGAAAGAAGACCGGGCCGGGCGAGTCGAGTTTGATCATGAGCGCGACGAGGGCGAAGATTGGCGCGAGCAAGAGGAGGCCGGCTGCGGACGCGGCGGCGTCGAAGGCTCGTTTAATCGCGCGGTCGGCCAGGGAGAGCGGCGGCCGCAGCAATTGCACTGTGACCAACTCGCCAAGTTCGCCGAGCGCCGCCGAGGCGAGCGCGCCGCTCGTATCGGCGAGGATCACATGGAGCGAGACGGGAAGCTCCGACAAGAGGTCGGCAAGTCGCGACGCCATCGGCAGATCCGCGGCGGCGGCCAAGATCACGATATCGTCGGCTTTCGCCGCTCGGCAAGCGTCGAGAAGCGCGCGGGCGTCTCCGCGCGAATGCGCTGCGGCGCTCTCCTCGCAAGAGTAGTCGGGCAAGGGCAGTGAGCGGACGACGCGCACGCCCGCTTTTCTCAGGCGCGCCATGGTTTCGTTGCACGGCGTCGCCTCGCCGATAATTACGGCCCGGCGCGCCTCGATGCGTCCCGCGGCGGTCGCCGCTCGAACGCGCGCATGGAGCATAGCGCGTACGCCAAGCACCAATATGGCCACGACGAACCATTGGATAAGAAACGTCGCGCGCGAGTAATCGTCGGAGATTTTGAGGAGGAAGAGCGCGGCGAGGAAGAAGCAGAAAGCCAGAGCTACCGCTCTGGCGCCGTTCCAAAGAAACCGGTGCAGCGGCTGGGCCTGCAATCCGGCATAATGCCGAAGCGCGAGCGAAACGACGAGGACCAGCGACGCGATCGAGAGGGCTGACGGAAGATAGGTTCCGTATGCGGGCCAAACGCCGCGCGACCCTAAACTGTAGATCACGCTGGCGCCATAGGCGGTCAACGTGATCAATACGAATTCGGCTGCGGCCATGCGCAGAAGGAAGCGTGAAAGAGTTTCGAAGCTGGAGGCCTGAGACGTCGCCTCGCCTAGGCGAAAAGCTCGCTCGGCCGCTGGCGAAGGCGATCGGGCGGCATGGGCATCGCTCGACATGGATCCTCCGGGATTGACGCCGCCTCGGCAGCCGAATGTTAAAAGATAACATTACGCGGAGCGATAACGTTCGCTTACAATAGGCCGGCCGCCGGCCCGCGCCGCTCAGGCGCGAAGCGCGACGCCGCCGGTCGCCTGGGCGAGATGAGGCCCGAATTCCGGCGGCCGCGCCTCCAAGCGCTTATCCCTGAGGAGCTCGTCAAAATAGGCGATCGTCTTTATGAGCCCTTCGCGCAGGGCCGTGACCGGCTTCCATTGCAGCAGTTCGTCCGCCTTGCTGATATCCGGACGGCGCCGCTTGGGATCGTCGATCGGGAGCGGCGTATGGACGATGCGCGACGACGAACCGCTGAGATCGATGATCGTCTCCGCGAGCTCGCGAATCGTAAATTCCGAAGGATTGCCCAAGTTGATCGGGCCAGTCGTGTCGTCGGGAGCGCTCATCAGGCGAACGAGGCCTTCCACAAGGTCGTCGACGTAGCAGAAGGAGCGCGTGTGGCCGCCGTCGCCGTGAACGGTAATGTCCTGATTCAGCAGCGCCTGCACGATGAAGGTCGACACGACGCGCCCGTCGTTAGGGTGCATCCGGGGGCCGTAAGTGTTGAAGATGCGGGCCACCTTGATGGGCAGGTTGTGCTGACGACGGTAATCGAAAAACAGCGTTTCGGCGCAACGCTTGCCCTCGTCATAGCAAGAACGCGGACCGGTCGGATTGACATGACCCCAATAATCCTCCGCTTGGGGATGCACGGCGGGATCGCCGTAAACTTCCGACGTCGACGCTTGGAGGATCTTGGCTTTCACCCGCTTGGCGAGCCCGAGCATGTTGATCGCGCCATGGACGCTGGTCTTGGTGGTCTGAACGGGATCGAATTGATAGTGAATCGGCGAAGCAGGACAGGCCAAATTGTAAATTTGGTCGACCTCGACATAGAGAGGGAAACAAACGTCGTGACGTAAAAACTCGAAATTGGGAAATGTGCGCAGGCGCTGCAGATTCCCCCGCGACCCGGTATAGAGGTTATCGATGCAGAGAACGTCGAAGCCGTCGCTCAGCAGGCGTTCGCAAAGATGCGACCCGATAAATCCGGCCCCGCCGGTGACGAGGACGCGCCGATCGATCAACATCTTTCGCCTCCAATCATCGTCGCCGGACGAGCCGCGCGTCGTCGACAATATAACAAAATGTGGCTCGAATGTGATGTTATGATAGGTCTATGCTAAGATTATGTTATACAAGAAGCATGCCGGCCCGCGGTTCTTGTCGGTCGCCGAACGCTGAGTTGCGGCGCCGCTTGATCCACCGGCGAAAACCGCTCAGCCGCGCCCGCGAGCTGTCAGGGCGGCGCGCAAAAACGCGCAAAGAGAATCGAAATCCGGCAGAGCGCCTAAACGTTTGGCGACGTCATCCGGCGAGCGAGGCCGAAAAGCCGGCCATGATCAGGGCGGCGTGAATGGCGGGCAGCGAGGCGCGTCGCCCATGAGCGGGGGCGGTTGCGGCTAATTTGGCGAGACGCCGCCACGACGAGCGGGCGCGGGTCGAGCCAGAGGATGGCGATTGCCGTGCGTTCGGCAATCCGCCAAATCCGACGCTAGAGCATTTCCTCGAGCTTGGCCTTTTCGAGCAGAAGATCCGTCACCAGCCGCCGCAGCCGCTGGTTTTCGATCTGCAGCCGCTCGAGCTGCGCCGCCTTGTCGTGGTCGATCGACAGGCCCGCGCCATCGGACTCGTGCCTTTCCGCCGAATTCTTTTTCTCGACAGCCGAGCGGCTGGCCCGCCAGCGGTGATAAGTCATCACGCTGATGCCCAAAGCCTGCGCTATGTCGCTTTGTAACATGCCGTCGGCCGCCATCCGATCGGCTTTGTGAAGCTTAGCGACGATCTCCGCCGCCGAATGCCTCTTTCGTTTCACGGTCTTCTCCCAACGCGGCGTCCGCCCGCGACGGCGGTCCTAAGGACCCCCACGAATTCGTCGCCTATATTCAGCGAGTTTTTGGGCGCCCGACCCGACCGATTCCGAACTCGCTTCCGGACCTGGCGCCGCTCAACAGAATGTCCCAACCCGTTTGGCGCCGTCGCCCCGCAACCACGCACGCCAGCGTACCGATATCACGCGAATCTGCCTTCACGCCAATGATAACAATAGCATATATTTGGCGGCGCAGATCGATTTGGTCAAGATGGCGGCGCAAGTCAAGGCAAATTGGTAAGAATTAACGTCGAAATTTTCGCCTCGGGGCGGGATCGACGCGCGTTTCGGGAGTTCCGTTATGAGCGCGATCGAAAAACGATGACCAATATCCATGCAGGCTGCGCCTTTTACAGGCTGGGCCCGCCAAGCTCGCGCCGAGGCTTGCGGAAATCTCGGACGGGAGAGAATCCGCGCGCGACGCGCAGCGCTGAATTCTAAGGAGATCGGCGCGGCTTGCGGCCTTTGTTCGCGCGTCATCACGCAGCATAGTTTGTTCGTTTGTTCGCCTGATCGCGTTGACGATGCGCACAGAGACGAGCATCGCGCGCGGCGACTTGGCCGCCTCCTTAAATTCGCCAGAAAGTCTATCGTATCTTTTGTCATCAGCGCCAGGCGACAATGGCGCAAGGGCGCCACTAACATAAGATGCGGAGCTTATCGTTGCGCCTGCCGCGTCGATACTTTAGATGGGGCTGCGCCACATCTTAGTTAATCCATTGGTGGATGCGTTCGAGCGACATCGGGCGACGCAGCGCAATGTTCGCTGCCGCGCTTTCGGCGAAGCTGGCGCGCGAAATACCGGGACAGTCATAGGAGGAGCGCTTAGGCGGGAATTTGTCGTTTGGGGTTGCGAACGTTCGAGTGACCGATTGCGGCCCATTGAAAAGTGCGTGCACCGGGGGAAGACAATGCCGGATCACCTAACGAGCTACATATCAGTATCCGAACCAATCATTTTCCGGGAGTTACGCGACACGGCTGACACCGACCTGATCAAGCAAATCGAAGCGCTCGAAGTCGCCAATTACGAATTACGCAACCGGGTCACGGCGCTGAAATTGCACAACGCGACGTTGCGGAGGATGCTGGCGCCGCGGCGGGTTCGAAGTCCGGGGACGAGGGAGAGCGGGCCGGAACGATAGGGCGTCCCGACGCTCTCGCCACGATGGCTGACGCGGCGTCGCCATTGTCGGGGAGAAACGCCCAGCGGCGCCTCCTCTCGACGCAGCGGGTCTCTCGAGCAAGAGAGGCTTGCGGGCGCCGCTCATGCGCAGCCGGAACCGCTCTCTCTGGGGCGGCATGGCGTCCGCGAGGCCGCCGCCCGTAGGCAATCGCGAAAAGTCGCAAGGTACGATCCGCGCGGGACGTGGAATTCGCCCATGGCGTGGATATCCGACAGCGCCTCGCTCCTATCTTTGAAAAGCGACCGGGCCGGGGTCGGGAAAGTAGGCGTGATGCTTCACGCCGAGGCCGCCCCTTGCAAAATGATCAAAAATGATCGAACTGTGGATCGAGTTCAGCCTTGCGCCGATCGGTTCCCGCATGCTATCTCGGCTTGTGACCAATAATGATCTAAAATGATCAAAGCTGAGCGAGAAGCGCGGATTCAGTCGATCTTGCGGGATGTCGGCGTCGCCTCGATCCACGAGATCGCGAAGCGATTGGGCCGCGTGTCTGCGGTGACGGTACGCCGCGACGTCGCACGGCTAGCCGAGCAGGGACTGGTGCGCCGCAGCCATGGCGGCGCCGCCGCTCCGCCGCTCGCCCGGCCGCAGGCCCAATCCTCGTCGACGCACGCGGCTTCCGCCGACCTTGACGACGTCGGCGCGATCGTGCTGCCGCCCCTCGAAGGCAGCGGCGCCGAGACCTTGCGGCTGATGGCGCGCCGCCGACGCATTCCATTCCTGGCGGAATCGGCGCCGCAGGACGGCGGCGTCTATCTCGGGCCCGACAACCGCGCCGCCGGACGCGATCTCGGCCAAGTCGCCGGCCGCGAGTTGAGCGGCAAGATCAAAGTCGCGAAGGTTCTTATCGTTTCGCTCGAGGCGCTGCCCAACACTCGCCTTCGGAGCGACGCCTTTCTCGAAGGTTTCCGCGAAGCCTTCAAGGGCGAGGTCCGCCATTGGCGGGTCGACGGCCGCGGCGTCTTCAAGACCGCGCTTCGCGCCAGCCTCGACGCTTTGCAAGCCCATCCCGACATCAACGTGCTGTTCGGCGTCAACGATCATTCGATCCTCGCCGCGATCGAAGCGGCGGATAGTCTCGGCCTCGATCATGTCCACGCTTTCTCGGTCGGGGGCGAAGGCGCGGCTCTGTTCGAAGCGCTGGCCGCGGGCAAGCTCCTCGCCTGCGCCGCGCTCTTTCCCGAACTGGTCGGGACCCGCGCCGTCGAGGCGCTCGGCCTCGCGCTGGCCGGCCAGGCCTTGCCGCCCGAAGTTAAGACGCCGCACGCCATTCTGACGCCGAGCGCGCTGGGCAAATATTACCGTCGGGAGGAGGGCGGTTGGGCCTTCGCGCCGTCGGGCGCATTGCCGAGCCTCGGCCGCGAGCGAAACCAGTCCGTGCCGAGATTCAAAACGCCGCGGCCGACGATCGGCTTCGTGCCGCATTATCCGGCTCATGATTGGTACCGGAACATGCAGCGGGCGATGCAGCGGCGCGCCGGCGAACTCGGCCTCACGCTGCGCGTCGCTGCGCCGGAAACCGGCATCGCCCGCGAAATTCAGGCGCTGCGGCGGGTCATCGCGCGCGCCGCCGCGGCTCTCATACGATCGGGCGACACGGTGCTCATCAATCAAGGCGAGACGTCGTTGTACCTCGCCGACGAGCTCTCGTCGGCGCATGGCCTCACCGTCGTGACCAATTCGCTCGACGTGCTCGATCGTCTGAACGGACGGCCTGGCCTCAAGGTGATCCTAACCAGCGGCGAATTCCAGGCGAAGGACCGTTGCCTGGTCGGGCCGAGCCTTGGCGCGCTGTTCGAGACGATCAGAGTGGACAAGGCCTTCCTCTCGGTCGACGGCGTCACCGCGCGGTTCGGCCCGTCCGCGGCGGACGAAAGGCTGGCGCTCGCCGGGCGGCGCTTCGCCGAAGCCTCGCGCGAAGTCTTCGTCATGGCCGACCATTCGCTGGTCGGGCTCGACGCCAGCCATCGCGTCGTGCCGGCCGACGGCGTCGACGAGCTGATCACCGATTCCGGCTCGCTGCCGACGCACCGCTTCGCTTTCGCCTCAACCGGCGGACGCGTCACGCTCGCCGACGAGGACGCGAAAGAACCGAGCGGCCGGCCCTTAGGCCCGTCGGCGCGCTCGCCGTCGGAGGAGGGCCGCAACGATAATCGTCAAACCATGGGAGGAATGAATGCGTAATGCGGTGGCGCTGGCGACGGTCTTGGGCGGGTTGGCCCTGCCGGCCTCGGCTTCGGCCGAGGATATCGTACTCAAGTTCTGGGACAACCAGCAGACGGAGTCTGGCCTCAGCCAATACCAGAAGGAGGCCGTCAAGAGTTTCGAAGCCGCAAATCCGGGCATCAAGGTCGAGGTGACGACGATCCCGTATCCCGAATATCAGCAGCGCCTGCTCACCGCGGTACAGGGCGGCAACGCGCCGGACGTCTCGACGATCGACCAGATCTGGGTGGCGGCTTTCGCAGAGGCGGGCGCGATCGATCCGCTCGACGATTTGGCGAACAAGGCCGGCGTCAAGGCGGACGCGTTCTTCCCCGGCGCCTGGGCGTCGGCCAATTACGGCGGCAAGCTCTGGGGAATTCCGTTCAATGTCGACGTCTGGCAGTTCAGCTTCTACAACGCCGATCTGCTCAAGGCGGCGGGCGTCGAGCCGCAGAGCATCGCGACTTTCGACGGGCTCGCCGCCGCCGGCAAGAAGCTCACTGGCAATGGCAAATACGGCATTGGGCTCTTCGCTCACAAAGGCGAGGACACGGTCGTCGTGATGGACAGCTTCATCTTCTCGAACGGCGGCAAGGTGCTCAATGACGACGGCTCCTGCGGGCTGACCAGCCCGGCGTCGGTCGGCGCGCTCAAATACTTGCAGTCGCTCGCGCCTTACGCGCCGCAGGGCGTCGCCAACGCAGCGTCGGGCGACATGCGCGAATTGTTCTTGAACGGCTCGTTGGCGATCGAGTTCTGGCCGGCGCTCGAACAGCCGACGCTGCAGAAATCGAAGCTCAATTGGGATTTCGTCGACGGCACAGCGCCGGCCGGCAAGAAATCCATAGGCACGTTCGGCGGCTGGAATCTGGTCATGTACAAATCCTCGCCGCATATGGACGCGGTGTGGAAGTTCATCCAGTACCTGACCCGCGAGGACGTCAACGGCAAGGTCGTCGATCTGATTCCCGCCAACGTCAAGGCGGCCGACGCCTTCCTCAAGGCCAATCGCAAGGGGCCGGACAGGATCCTCGAACAGCTCAACAATGCCGCCCCGCGGCCGCTCTCGCCGCATTATCTCGAAGTCTCCAACATCGAGGTGGCGCTGGCGCAGGACGTCTATGGCGGCATGGATCCGGCGCAAGCCGCCGCCAAGGCCTGCAAGGCGATCGACGCGGTCAAGTGAATCGCGGCTGCGATTCCGGCGCCTTTCGTCTCGAGAGAAGAAGGCGCGGTTGCGAAAGGCCGACGGCTGAGGCCGGCGGCCATCCACCTGGCGGGCGCAATTGGCCGATGCGGTCGAACGACACCGATTTCCGCCTCAGCGCGCAGCTCGGCTTTCAGCCTCTGGAAAAGCCGCGGCCGCGCCCGGCCTTGCGCCGCATCGCTCGGGCGCGGCCGCCGAAATTCGCGCCGCGGCGCGGGGCTTGGCTGACCTGGATGTTCCTCGCTCCGGCCGTCGTCTTGGTCGGCGCGATGATGTACTACCCGATGATCGGGACGGTGGTCGAGAGCTTCTACTCCACATCCTTCATCAATCCGCATCCGCAATTCGTCGGCTTGGCGCTTTATAAGAAAGTGTTCGCCAGCGGCGAATTCGGCCAAATCGTCTGGAATTCCTGCATCTGGACCGTGTTCGTCGTCCTGTTCCAGAATCTCATCGGCTTCCTGACCGCGCTTCTGCTCAATCAGCGCCTGCCGACCACCGGGCTGATGCGCTCGCTCGTTCTGCTGCCCTGGATCCTGCCGGGCGTCGTCGGCGCGATCCTTTGGCGCTTCATGGATGATCCTCAGCTCGGCCTGATCAATTCGTTTCTGCTCAGTCTCGGCCTCGTCGATCATGGCGTCGCGTGGCTCGCCTCGACTTCGACCGCCATGGCCGCGGCGATCGGCGCGGCGGTGTGGAAGGGGTTCCCGTTCTCGACGGTCATCTATCTCGCCGCCTTGCAGAACGTCGACCAGGAGCAGATCGAATCCGCGATCATCGACGGCGCCGGTCGCGTGCAACGGATCGTCCATGTCGTCCTGCCGTCGATGCGCGAGGTCATCGCGATCAATCTCGTGCTGACGACCATCCTGACTTTCAACTATTTCGACATGATCTGGGTGCTCACCCGCGGCGGCCCGGAAAACGCCACGCATATTTTTCCCACCAAGATCTACGAGCTCGGCTTCGGCGAATTCCGCTTCGGCGAGGCGGCGACCTACGGCGTCTTCTCCATCCTCGTCCTGGCGCTGCTCATCGCCGCCTATTTCCTCATTCAACGGTCCGGCCTGCGATGGAGGACGCGATGAGCGCGACGATCAAGCCGCTCGTCGGCAAGGCCGGTCTCACGCTGCTTCAGATCGCACTCGCCTTCGTCATTCTACTGCCGTTCTTTTGGATGGTCTCGGTGTCGCTGAAGCCGCCGACGGAGCCCTTCGCGATTCCGGCGCGGCTTTGGCCGCAGAACCCGACGCTCGACAATTACGTCACGGCGTTCAGGCCGGAATTTCGCACCTATTTCGTCAACTCGCTGATCGTGTCGCTGTCGACGGTCGCGATCACCGTCGGCCTGGCGCTGCCGGCGGCTTATAGCTTCACGCGGGCGCAGACCCGCCTCGTTTTCGCGATCATGGGCCTGGTCGTGGCTGCGCAGATGTTTCCAGCAAGCGCGATCATCATCCCGATCTACAAGATGATGAAAGGCGCCGGCCTGCTCAACACCTATGTTTCGCTGGTCATTGCTTACGTCACGATCACCTTGCCGGTGGCGATTTGGATGCTGCGCGGCTTCCTCGCTCGGCTGCCGATCGAGCTGGACGAAGCCGCGGCGATCGACGGCGCCGGACCCTTGCGCACCTTCATCGCCATCATCGTGCCGCTCTGCCGGCCGGGCATCGTCGCCACCGCGGTCTTCGTGTTGATCGTCACTTGGCAGGAATTCCTCTTCGCCCTGTCTTTCACCTCGACCCGCGACATGCGAACCCTGCCGGTCGGCATGAACGATTTCATTGGCCAATACGGCATTCGCTATGGCGAGCTGATGGCGAGCTCGGTGCTGATCTCGCTGCCGGTCGTCGCCGTGTTTTTCCTGCTGCAGCGCCAATTCGTCGCCGGCGTCACCGCCGGCGCCGTAAAGGGATAGGTTATGACCGACGCCGTCCTGATCAGCGAGACGATCGAGCCCGGGATCGTACGGCTCGCCTTCAATCGTCCGGACAAGCTCAACGCGTTGTCGAGCGAGGTGATCCGCCGACTCGACGAGGCGCTCGACCGCATTGCGGCGGATTCCGGCGTTCGCGTCGTGATTCTCACCGGAGCAGGCGAACGCGCCTTTGTCGCCGGCGCGGATATCGGCGAATATCGCGGCCGGCGCGCCAAGCCGTTCATCGCCTATCAGCATGAGAGCCGCCGCGTCTTCGACAAGCTCGAATCGCTGCCGAAGCCGACCATCGCCGCCATTCGCGGTTATGCGCTGGGCGGCGGCTTCGAAATCGCTTTGTGCTGCGACGTCATCCTCTGCGCCGCGAGCGCCCGGCTCGGTTTGCCGGAAGGCCTGCTCGGGCTTTCGCCTGGCGGCGGCGGCAGTCAGCGCCTGGTCCGGGCCGCCGGCAAATATGTCGCGTCCGAGGTGATGCTGGGCGCGCGGCGGATCACCGGCGAACGGGCTTTTCAGCTCGGTTTAGCGGCGGCCGTCTGCCCGGACGAGGAGCTGACGACGGCGGCGCTCGAGCGGGCACGGGCCATGCTGAAAGTCGCCCCGCTCGCACAAGCCGAGATGAAGCGCCTCATTCGGATCGGGCCGGACGCAGCTTTGCCCGCGGCGCAAACGCTCGAACAAGAAGTGCTGTTCAGGCTCTACGGCACGGACGACGCCGAAGAAGGCGTCGCTGCTTTCCTCGACAAGCGCGCAGCCAGATTCAGGGGCGAATGACGATGGGCGATTTCGAAGGCCGGACGGCGATCGTCACCGGAGCGGCGATGGGCATCGGGCGGGCCTGCGCCCGCCTGCTGGCGCAAGGCGGCGCCCATGTCTTCATCGCCGATATCGACGCAAAGGCGGGCGAGGCGACGCGAGAGGAAATCGTCGCTTCCGGCGGCAGAGCGGATTTCGCCCGCGCCGACGTCAACGCTCTGGCTGACCTGGAGGCGGTCGCGGCGGCGGCGATCGCCCGCACCGGGCGCATCGACATTCTCGTGAACAACGCCGCGCAGGCGATCGGCGGCGTCGTCGACGAGACGGACGAGGCGACCTGGAACCGGGTGATGTCGACGAACCTCACCAGCGTCTGGCGGGGCATGAAGGTTTGCTTGCCGCAGATGCGCAAGCAGGGCAAGGGCGCGATTGTCAACATGTCGTCGGTGCAAGCGCTTGCCGGCTTCAAAGGTTGGGCCGCCTATGCGGCGGCGAAAGGCGGCATAAACGCGCTGACCCAGCAAAGCGCGGTCGATCTCGCGCCGTTCGGGATCAGGGTCAACGCCGTGGCGCCAGGCACGATCATGACGCCGCTCAACGAGAAGGTCTTTCGCGAGCATCCCAATCCCGAAGAGCTCATCGCGACCTGGAATCGCGCCCATCCGATTGGCCGCTTCGGCCAGCCCGAGGAGGTGGCGGAGCTCGTCGCCTTCCTCGCCAGCGACCGCGCCTCGTTCATCACCGGCGAGATCATGCGCGTCGATGGCGGGCTGATCGTGCGGGGGGAATGATGACGAACGCGGCGTTTCGCCGAGGCAGCGGGGAGGCCCTTTCATGATCCATCGCTTCGCGACAGCCGAAAATCCCGTCCTGCCGATGAGCCGGGCGCGCGTGTTCTTCGACGGCATATTCAGCGAGCCGCGCTTGCAGCATCCCGAGGGCCTCGCCGTGGGTCCGGACGGATGGATTTGGTGCGGCGGCGAGAATGGCGAAGTGCTGCGCATCGCCCCGACCGGCGCCCGCATCGAACGCGTCGCGCAAGGCGGCGGCTTCACGCTCGGCCTCGCTTTCTTGCGCGATGAGGCTCTGTTCTTCTGCGATCTGCGCGACAAGGCCGTCTATCGGCTTGATCTCGCCACGCGCCGCGTGCAGCGTTTCACGCCGCCCGGAATTCGCATTCCCAATTATCCGGCGGTCGATGCGGCGCGGGGCCGGCTGCTCGTCTCGGACAGCCACGATTTCGCGACGCCCGGCCCGGGCGTTTGGGCGTACGATTTGGCGACCGGCGAGGGCCGGCTCTGGTACGACCGGCCGCTCGTCTTCGCCAACGGCCTGGCGCTCGACCGGTCGGGCGCCGCGCTCTATGTCTGCGAGACCTTCGCGCGGCGGATCACGCGCATCGCCATTATGGCGGACGGAAGCGCCGGCGAGGCGACGCCCTTCGCGACCGATCTTCCCGGGCTGCCGGACGGCGTCGCCTTCGACGAAAGCGGCGATCTCTTCTGCGGCTGCTACGAACCTTCGCGTATTCTGCGCATCAAGCGCGACGGCAAGGCCGAGGTCTATATCGAGGACCCGACCGCGCATCTCTTCGCTCATCCGACCAATATCGCTTTCGACGGGGCGGCGCTCTACGCCGCCAATCTCGGCCGCTGGCATATCACGCGCGTCGACAGCGACACGACGGCGCGCCCCCTGTGGAGCGCGTAAGCAGGAAAAGCCCGTTCGATCGCATCGTCGCACCAGGTCAAAAACGGAAATAAGGTCCATGTCAGAAAAGGCGCTTTCGGACGTCACCATCCTCGATTTCAGCCATTTGCTGCAGGGGCCGTTCTGCACCCAGCTTCTCGCCGATCTCGGCGCCAATGTGATCAAGGTCGAGCGGCCGGGGCAGGGCGATCTGTTTCGGACGATGACCTTCAACAATCGCTGGCTCGGCGGCCGCGAGAGCCCGAATTTCCTCGCCTGGAACCGCAACAAGCGATCGATCGCCGTCGACCTCAAGAGCCCGGAGGCCAAGACCATCCTTTACCGCCTCGCCGCCAGGGCCGATATCGTCGTCCAGAATTTCCGCCCCGGCGTGCTCGCTCGGCTCGGTTTCGGCTACGAAGATTTCCGCAAGATCAATCCCCGGATCATCTATTGCTCCGGCTCCGGCTATGGCGAGAGCGGGCCTTATCTGACCCGGCCCGGCCAGGACATGCTGATCCAGGGCCTTACCGGCCTCGCGGCGGCGACGGGCCGCGGCGATGGGCCGCCGGTGCCGGTCGGCTCCGGCTTCTCGGACCAAGTCGGCGCGATGAACATGGTCTACGCCATCCTCGCCGCCCTCTATTGGCGCGAGCGCTCGGGGAGAGGCCAGGAGATCAAGGTCGATCTCCTCACCGCCATGCTCGCGCATCAGGGCCAGGAAATGCTCATGGCGATGAATTTCGGCAAGGATTTCGAGCGGCCGAAATCCGGCATCGGCCATCCCGGCATGGACGCGCCGTTCGGCGTCTATCCGACCAAGGATGGCTGGGTGACGATCGCGATGAGCCCGTACCGCACGCTCGTCGGCGTGCTCGGCGCGAACGAGCTGCTCGTCTATGACGATCCCGAGGCGCTGTTCGAGAAGCGCGACGAAATCTGGGAGAAGCTCGCCGCGCTGACCAAGGCATGGTCGACGGCCGACCTGATCGCGGCGATGCTGAAGGCCGACATTTGGTGCGGCGAGGTCAAGACGCATCTCCAGGCCGCCGACGATGAGCAAGTCGCGCATATGCGCGCGATCGGCGCTTACGATCATCCGAAAGCGGGACGCGTGAAGGTCGTCGCGCCCGCAGTCAAAATGAGCGAGACCCCCGCCGCGATCGAGCGCCCGGCGCCCCTGATCGGCGAGCACACGATCGAAGTGCTGCGCGAATTCGGCTTCGATCAGGCCGCGATCGAGGCTTTCATCGCCTCAGGGGCGATCGCTGCGGCGGAGGCGTAGCTCCGAACGCGAATGATAGACGAAACGAAGCCGTCCAATCCGTTGCAGGGCTGTCCGGGGAAATTGAAATACGCGCGAACAGGGGAGCGCGTGCGCTTCGTACGACCGCGGCGCGTCTTGGCCGGGCTTGTCCCACGGCTGTCCGGGGGAAGCCTGCGCTCGGCGGAGCAGATGACTTGCTTTCGACACCGGGGCGCCACGCCGCCCGATCGCCGTCAACCCGCCATGGCGCCTCGAAGGTACGCGCAACACGATGTCCGCCCGCGCAGCGCCATGGCGGGTGCTTCGCTTGCGCTCCGCCCCTTCGAGTGACGGCGATCGCTCGGCGTGGCTATTGGCGACCAAGACGTTTTGCTGACCGAAACGGCCGAACGGCCGGTTTCGGTCAGCAAAACGTCTTGGTTGCACAAGGCCATCGAGGCGGGCGCGGGTCAAGGCTCGCGAAGCGGAGCGGCGCGACCGGCGAAGCCGGTGTGGCCTTGAGGCGCGCCCGCCTCGATGGCGGCGCGGTGTTTGGGATTTGCTTCCTTGAGCGCGCTCGTTTCCGAGTCTCGACAATCAGAAGCCGGCGAAGAACTCTCGATGTCTCCTTGTTTTTTCGAGGTCCGCGCTCCTGGCGGTTCAACTCACCCTCAACTTCCATGCTCGATATTTGCGCTCGCGGAAGGCCGTGGATGCCCGGCGCGAGAGCCGGCGTGACGCGTGGGTCATTGCGGCGACGGAGGCCATTGCAACCGATTTTTGTTCCCCGGACAGCCCTGCAATCCATCGAGAGGACTAGCCGGCTCGCTACGCCCGTCGCCGGCGCCGCCGAAAGACAATTATCGTCTTAGATTTAAAGACTTACCAAGAAGGGACGAACAATTTCTTCCTCGGATCGCTCCTCTCGGTTATAATCAGCGCAATCGCGCATAAGAAGGGGCGGCTTGCGCAGCTGCGAATCGAGAAAGGAAAAAACGCGTTTCCAAATTTTTTGCACTGTAACCCGCTGAAATTCCACAAAATGCGGAAATAAGAATTTGGAAAAATTTGGCGAAGGTCCGGGGTCCTGTTTGATATTTTCGAGCGCGGAGCGAGTTGCGTATGGCTCCGAATCGCCGAAGACGTCATGGCGAGGACCGTCGGAACATCCTGGATTGCTTCGCTTCGCTCGCAATGACGGATGTATCTGTGCCGCGTACTTTTTAACGATGTCGGCGCGCCAGCGCAAGGTACGTCGACTGCTGGCCGCCCCGTCACGGACAGCTTGTCGGATCCTTGCCGAAATAGACGACGCCGGCCCGGCGCACGACGTCGAGATTGATGGTCGAGCGTTGCGCGGGGTAGCGGATCGTCAGGCGGCCATTCGAGGCTTGCTGATGGCCGAACCCGTACGAGCCGTCGGGCTGCCGGACTGAGAAATTGTAGCCCGGCTTGAACACATAGCCGGGCCGCGGCACCGGCAGCACCAAGTTGGCGCCGACCTTGTGCGGGACTGCGAGACAGCGCTCGATTTCGGCTTTGCCGAGCGGACCATCGGGCGGATGGCCGTCGCCTGTCGCGTTCACCGTCGCGCACGATCCGAGCGGCAGGACAGCCGCCGCGAGCGCCAGGCAGCTCCGTCCGCGCATGCGCCGCTCCTGCAACGGTTTCGGCGGGTCAAGTCCTCGCCTTCGCCTTGATGCTATCGCGTCCAGGGCCGGGCGACAACCGCGCCAGAGCAGCGCGTTCGATCAGGTCGCTTTCGAGATTTCCATCACGCAATGGACGTAGTCCATGCGGTGGCCGTCCGGCGCGCTCGCCGCGTCGGCTTCGTACGCGCCGTAGAACTCGTCGAGGATCGCGGCGCGCTCGGCCGCCGGCCGCGCCGGATCGAGCGCGCCGGCGAATACGGTCTCCGACCAGGAGCGAAGCGTCGGCACATAGGCTTTGGCGAAGGCCGCTGCGTCGCGTTCGCGCCGGAACGCCTCGGCATAGGTGCAGGGCGTCACCATGGTGAACATCGTCTCGAGCTTCAGGCCGGCGCGCGATGCGGATGAATCGGGGTCGCGGAACGGCGCGGCGAACTCGTCCGGCGTCTTGTAGAATTGCTGAAACGTGGCGTTGACATATTCGGTCTCGCTGATCCGCCCGGCGCGATAGAGATCGCGCCAGTGGCGGGCGAAGCAGTCGAACATGTCGACGCCGGTCGTATGGCCGAGATAGCGCCCTTCCTCGTCGATGCAGAAATTGGCCAGCGCCAAGCGTCCGCCCGGCCGCAATTCGCGGGCGCGGGCGAGCAGGATCGTCTCCCAATCGCGCAGAGCCTGCGCCCGAAATCGCTCGCGCTCGGCCGGCCTCGCGCCGACCGCCTGGACATGGTCGGCGATCATGCAGGGGCGGTTGCTGATCCAATGCATGGCGGTGGCGGAAAAGCCGAGGGACAGGGAATTGTCGGGAAAGATCTGCCGATAGAAGCTCGTTCCGCTGGCGAAGATGAACAATCCAGGTATGTCCGCGAGCGGCGCGTCGGTTTTCGGGCCGAGCAATCCCTGGCTGAGGCGAAACAGAGTCGAGAAGTCGTTGTGCGGCAGATCGGTATAGGTGATCGAAATCTGCCGCTCCGGCTCGGTCGTCCGGACGGCGCGGACGAGCCGGCGCATCATGTCCATCGACGTGCCGCCGTCGGCCGCGCCGAAATCGGCGATGGCGAAAGCCTGTCCGTCGGCGAGGGCGGGCATCTTGCCCGCCGCGGCGACGACCAGATCGCCGACCTTGTCGATGACCCTCTTCGCGCCGATCGTGTTCGAAGAATAGTACCCGGCGCGACGCATGGCGATCGTCGCGGCTTTCTCGGCGCTCATGCTGCTCCTCCCTCTACTGGTCGTCATCGACCCTGCCGCCGCCGGCGCCGCGCGCGCGGGAGCGCTCGCTCTCCGGCACATAGGTGCGCGCAGCGTAGCCGTTCAGCGCCGCCAGGGTCTGCGGCGCGACCGCCGCCCGGCGCGCGCCGGCGGGCCGCGCAGCGCTTGCGCCTCGTCGGACGATCACGTCGCCGGTTGCAAGCGGCTCGCCGACATCCGCGGTCCAAACGGCCGAGCGACTGAGCATCGCGTCGAGCCAGATCGGCAGGCCGACATGGGCTATCCGCAGCTTTCCCGCGAAGCTCGGCGCGTCGTCGAGCAACAGCGCCGCAGTTCGTACCGGGCAGAGCGGCCGCGTTCCGGCGATGTCGCGCTCGCCGCGGCGCCAGCGCGCGATCCGCGCGACGTCCGGCGGGGCGAGCGCGTCGGCCGACCGCGCGAGCGCGAGCAGCGCTTCGCCCCACGCTTGGCGTCGCATCGCCATGCCCCTCGCCGCGCGACCGATCTCGTCGGCAAGGCCCCAGGAAAAACCAGCGCCCCGCGCGGCCTTGGCCGCAAGCGTTTCGGCCTCGTTGAGCGACAGATCGATCACGCGGCCTCTCCGAGCGCCCCCTCGGCGTCGATCTCCTCGATCAGCGGCTCGCCGGCGAAGAGCGCGATGCGCAGCCAGCGATCGGACCTCGGATCGAAATTGCGCGCGCCGAAAAAAGCGAGCTTGGCGCGCAACAGGTCGACGGGTCGCAAATCGGCGCCGATCAAGTTGTCGCAGATCTCGGCATAGGGGAATTTGGCGACGACTTGCGCCCGCCGCGCCACATGGCGCCATTCCGGATGACGGACGAGAAATTCGGCGAGACGCGCCTCGGCCGGCTCCCGGCGCAGCGCCGCCGACAAAGCGAGCGCGTCGCGGGCCGTGGCGAGCGGTTGCTCGAGTTCGGCGCCGTCCTCTTCGAAGCGCTCGCCGAGTCTCGGCTCGAGTTTGTCAGCCGAGACGTACCAGAAGCGCGCAACGGCGGCGGGCTGGGCGAAATCGATCCGCCGCGCCCAGGCGTAGCGGGTCTCGATCAGCGCGCGCAGAGCGCCGCAGGTCATCCCGCCGTCGATAGGGTGGCCGAGGCTCTCGTCGGCCGTCATCGTTTCGGCGAGGTCGTCGACGAGTGCGCCGTGAGGCTCGAGCAGAAGCGCGACACAGGCCTCCTGGCCTTCTAACGAGAGCCGTTCTTCCGCAAAGCGGTAGAGCGCGTCCCAAGGCAAGGGCGCGCCGCGGAGAATAGCCGGCGCTTCGCGCGCCAAAGCGCCGAGATCGGCGCTCAGCCCGAGAATGGCCGCGGCCTGACGCGGATCGACCGTGCGCCAATGGGCGACGCGGCCGCGCATTTCGTCGAGCGCGCGGAGGAAGGCGGCCGCCTGGCGTTCGGCGGCGCGGGGCAGCGCGCGCACCCGCGCCAGCGCCGTCTCGCGAGCGCAGAACCAATTGTGGATCAAGACGGGATGGCGAACGAGGAACGGCGCCATGCCGAGACCGGTGGCGTTGCCGACGCCGAGCATCCGACGCAGAGGCCGCGCAAGCCGCACGGCGCCGGTCGGATTGCGCCGCGAGGCGATATGGTCGGCGAGATCGAAGGTGAACGAGCGGATCAGCCAGACGGTGAGCATCTCCGCTTGGAACGGCCCGCCAAGCTCGGGCCGCGAGGCGATCTCGTCGCGATCGGCGATGCCGAACTTGCCATTGCCGTAAACGGCGGTGGTGCGCATCAAATAGCCGACATTGGCGAGCTGCTCCGCGTCCGGCTGTTCGCCGCGGGCGAGCGCGTCGACCACCGCTTGGAACAGCCGAACGCTCTTGTTGGCGCGCGCCAGAACGAGATCGCGCTGGGTGAAACGGCCGGCTTCCTGCAGCGGCGCATTGGCTTGCAAGCGGGCGACCTCGTCCGCGTCGGGCGTCCCGTCATAGAGCGCGTAGCTTGTGTCCCAGGCTTGCGCGATGACGCGGTCGGTACGGCGCTCGTCTTCGAGCGGCGTCGAGAAGGCGACCAGGCTATAGGCGCGGGCGGGCGTCGCGACGGCGTAGACGGCGCGGCCATAGCCTTCGTCGTCGAGTTCGAAACGCGCGCGCCGCACGCGCCAGCGCTCCTGCGCGGCCCGGCGCATCAGCAGGCGCAGGAAGCTGAGGCGCGTCGGATGCGACGCGCCGAGCCGCGCCAGACGCATCACGAGTTCGGGCGGGCGGAGCGCGACCGCGCTCATGCGGCGGCGCCTGCGAGCTTTTCGAGTTGCGCCAGCACGGCTTCCTCGACCGCGACTCCCTCGCGTTCGGCGCGAGCCCGCGCCGCCAATCGCCGCGAACCGGGAAGTCGCGCGCCGTCGCCGAAGGCGGCCGCAACCGTTTCGAGGCGGTCGGCGAAGCCGCCGCCGGAGGAAGGCTCCGGCGCGACGGCGAGAAAGAACTGGCCTGTGCCGGGCGGTCCGCCCGCCGTTCCAGAGAACGGGCTGGCGGCCACGCCCGGATTGGCGCCCGCCAGGCATGCGGCGAAAACCTCCACCATCAACGCCGAGGAGACGCCCTTGTACCCGCCGGCCGGCGCCATCGTTCCCTTGAGGGCTTCCGCCGGATCGACCGTCGGCCGGCCGGCTGCGTCGAACGCCCAACCTTCCGGGATCGGCTCGCCGGCGCGGGCCCGCTTCATCACTTCGCTCTTGGCGACGACGCTCGCGCTCTGATCGATGACGAAGCGCGCGCCGCCGGCGCCGTCGGGAACGGCGAGCGACCAGGGATTGGTGCCGAGCGCGGCTTTGCGACCGCCCCAGGGCGCGATCGAGGCGGGCGCATTGGTGAAACCGAGCGCGACGAGACCGGCGCGGGCGACACGCTCGGTATGATAGCCGAGCGCGCCGCAATTATACGAGTTGCGGATCGCGAGGCTGGCCACGCCTTGCGCGCCGGCGAGGTCGATCAGCGCCGGCAAGCCGAGATCGATCGCGGCATGGGCGAAGCCGTTGCGCGCATCGACGACGAGGCAGGCGGGCGCAGGCCGGTCGAGGATTGGCTCGGCGTCGCCCAAGACCTTGCCGCAGGTCAGATGCTCGCAATAGGTCGGAAGGTACATCAGGCCGTGCGACTTGAGCCCGTCGCGCTCCGCCGCCGCGATTCCGGCCGCCAGAGCGCGCGCCTGGGCTTCGCTTGCGCCGTGCCGAACCAGCGCGGCCGCCGCCAGCGTCTCGATCCGCTCGGGCGTCAGCGCCGCATTCACGAGAGCGGCTTTCCGTCACAGCGCCGCATAGCCGAACTCCTTCGCGGCCTCGCGCGCCTGTTTGCGGATGCAGTCGACGACTTGGCGCGCCGCCGGTTGCAGCGCGCGGCCGGTCTTCGCGATCCAGCCGACCGTGCGGCTGGCGCGCGGATCGGCGAGCGGCGCGAAGCTGACGGCGTATCCGCATTTCCAGCGGCACAGGCGCGGCAGAATGGTCACGCCGAGCCCCGCTTCGACCATGGCGAGATTGGAGGTGACATTGCTCGCGATCAACTTCGAATTTGCCGCCAGCGCGTCGATTTCGGCGAGGCCGAGGGCGGCGGCGCTGCCATTCTGAATGAGCCGCGCGCCTTCGAGGCGCGACCATGTCAGGGGCCGTTTCGACTTGGCGAGCGGATGATCGGCCGGGCAGACGAAATCGAGCGGCTCGCGGAACAGAGGCTCGAAGGTCAATTGCGGCCGACGGCTGGCGAGCACGCAAAGCCCGATCTCGACGACGCCGTTCTCCACCGCCTCGACGATTGCGCCGGAATCGCTGTCGCGCACGTGAATCTCGAACGCCGCGCCTTCCGCGCGGGCGCGGGCGATCGCGCGCGGCAGCAGCGTCGCCGCGACGGACGGCACGCTGGCGACGTCGCAGCGCCCAAGTCGATTGGCGGCGTACGTCGTCATCGTCGAGCAGGCGCGATCGTAATGGGCGATCATGGCGCGCGCTTCTTCGAGCACGATCCGGCCGACCGGCGAGAGCTCGCCGCGCCGCTCGCCTTCGAAGAGCGGCGCGCCGACATCGTCCTCGAGTTGCTTCAGCGTCATGGAAACGGCGGACGGCGTGCGGCCGATCTGGTCTGCCGCGGCGCGCACGCCGCCGGCTTCGCACACCGCGACGAAGCTGCGCATGCCGGCTAGACTGATCGCTTTTCCCACTGTTTAGGCCGCCTGAACAATCGCCTATAAATTTGAACTTGATTGAAGTTCAGTCGATTGCTTAGCTCGTGTCAATCGAATTCGCGAAGGCTCATCGATGCTGACCGGCCGGAATTTCATCGCGGGCGAATGGCGGGACAGCGCCGATTGGATCGAGGACGTCAGTCCGTCTGACGTCAGCGACCTCGTCGGCCGCTTCGCGCAAGCCTCGCTCGCGGACGTCCACGAGGCTGTCACTGCGGCGCGCGTTGCGCAGCCGCAATGGGCGGCCGCGGGGCTCGAAGCGCGCGCGGCTGCGCTCGACGCGATCGGCCGGGAGCTGATGGCCCGCTCCAAGGAGCTCGGCGAATTGCTGTCGCGCGAGGAAGGCAAGACCTTGCCGGAGGGCGTCGGCGAGGTCTATCGGGCCGGGCAGTTCTTCGCCTATTTCGCCGGCGAAGCGCTGCGCAATCTCGGCTCCTCCGGCGAGTCGGTGCGCGCCGGCGTCGAAACGCTCGTCGCGCGCGAGCCGCTCGGCGTCGTCGCAATCATCTCGCCGTGGAATTTCCCGATCGCGACCGCGTCCTGGAAGATCGCGCCGGCGCTGGCTTTCGGCAACGCCGTGGTCTGGAAGCCTGCGAACGTTACGCCCGCCAGCGCCTGGGCGCTGACCGAGATCGTCAGCCGGCAGGCGATTCCGAAAGGCCTGTTCAACCTGGTGATGGGCCCAGGCTCGGCGATCGGCCGCGAGCTTGCGGCGAAAGCCGATATTCAAGGGCTCAGTTTTACTGGATCGGGCGCTGTCGGCTCCGGCATTGCGGCGGCTGCGGCTGCGCGTTTCATCAAGCTGCAGCTCGAAATGGGTTCGAAGAACCCGTTCGTCGTCATGGACGACGCCGATCTCGACCGCGCCGCGGACCTCGCCGTCAATGGCGCCTTTGGCGGCGCCGGCCAGAAATGCACCGCCGCCTCCCGGCTGATCGTCCATCGTCCGATCCATGACGCCTTCGTCGAGCTGTTGCTCGCCAAGACGCGCGCGCTGAAAGTGGGCCACGCGCTCGAGGCGGGCGTCCAGATGGGCCCGGTGATCAGCGCCGAGCAGCTCGCGGCCAATCTCGACTATGTCGCGCTCGGCCGATGCGAGGGCGCCGAACTCGCGTATGGAGGCCAGGCGCTCGAACTGACGCACAAGGGCCACTACATGGCGCCGACCGTTTTTCTCAATGGCCGCTCGCGCATGCGCATCAACCAGGAAGAAATGTTCGCGCCGATCACTTGCGTCATTTCCGTCGCCGATCTCGACGAGGCGATCGCCGTCGCGAACGATACGCCCTATGGCCTGACCGCCGGCATCGCGACGCGCTCGTTGGCGCGGGCGACGAAATTCCGCCAGGCGTCGCGCTCGGGCTGCGTGATGGTCAACCTGCCGACCGCGGGCACGGATTATCATGTGCCGTTCGGCGGCGTACGCGCCTCGAGCTACGGACCGCGCGAGCAGGGACGGGCGGCGGTCGAATTTTATACGCAGATGAAAACGTCGTACATTTATGCGGGCGCGCCGGAATGAGCGCGGACGCGGCGCCGCCCCTGCGCATCGACGGGCTGCAATATTGCAACTGGTCGCGCGAAATCTTCCTCGAGATGCGCGCCGGCGGATTGACGGCGGTGCATGCGACGGCGAGCTATCATGAAGGCTTTCGCCAGACCGTCCGTCATCTCGTCGATTGGCGGGCGCGGTTTCACGAGCACGAGGACCTGATCCTCCTGGCCCGCAACTGGAGCGATGTCGAACGCGCTCGCGCTTCGGGGCGCACCGCGATCTTCTTGGGACTGCAGACGCCGATGGCGATAGAGGACGATCTCGGCCTGATCGAAATCCTGTTCGATCTGGGCGTTCGATTCATGCAGCTGACTTACAACAATCAATCGCTGCTCGGCTGCGGTTGGATGGAGCGCGAAGACAGCGGCGTCACGCGCATGGGCCGCGAGGCGATCGCCGAGATGAACCGCGTCGGCATGGCGGTCGACCTTTCCCATGCCGGCGAGCGGACCGCGCTCGAAGCGATCGAACTGTCGCGTCGTCCGGTCGTGATCAGCCACGCCAATCCGCGCTGGTTGAAGGATACCGGCCGCAACGTCTCGAAGGCGGTCCTGAAAGCCCTGCGCGAGCGTGGAGGCGTTCTTGGCCTCTCGCTGTACCCTCTGCACCTGCCGCAGGGCGGCGCGACCACGTTGCGGCAATTCGGCGAGATGGCGGCCGAGGCGGCGCAGATCATCGGCGTCGAACGCCTCGGCGTCGGATCGGACCTTTGCCAGAACCAACCCGACAGCGTCGTGCGCTGGATGCGCGAAGGCCGCTGGACGCGAGTTAAGGACGATGCGGCCGCGTTCCCGCCGCCGCCTGAATGGTTCCGCTCCAACAGAGACTTTCCCGCCCTGGCCGACGGCCTGGCGGCGGTCGGCTTCGCGCCCGGCGAGATCGCCTCGGTGCTTGGCGGCGCGTGGGGGAATTTTATCGCGCAGTCTTTTTGAGGCGTCACGCTATCGTCCGCTCAACCGGCGCTTGCGTCAGCGGATGATGGCAAGCCGCCATATGGGCGCTGGAAAAGGCTCGCGTTTCCGGATCGACCTCGCGGCACAAATCGGTGGCGCGCGGGCATCGCGTATGAAATCGGCAGCCCTTCGGCGTCGCCGATGGGTCCGGCGGCTCGCCTTTGAGCAGAATGGGTCGCCGCGTCCGCTCGCGCGCCGGATCGGGCAAGGGAATCGCCGAGATGAGCGCGGCGGTATAAGGGTGCAACGGCGACTTGAACAGGACGCCGCGCGGCGCAATTTCGACGATCCGCCCGAGATACATCACGGCGACGTCCCGGCACATATGAGCGACCACGCTGAGATCATGGCTGATGAACAGCATGGTCAGGCCGCGCGTCCGCTGCAAGTCGCGCAGCAGGTTCATGATCTGAGCCCGAGTGGAAACGTCCAGCGCCGAGACGGGTTCGTCAGCGACGATGAAGGCGGGATCGGTGCTGATCGCGCGGGCGATGACGGCGCGCTGGCGTTGCCCGCCGGAAATCTCGTGCGGATAGGCGGAAAGGAACGAAGCGGAAAGGCCGCAATCGTCGAGAACCCTAGCCGCTTGCTCGCGCGCCTCGACGCGAGACCAGCCCTGCACCCGCAAATGTTCGATGATCGTATCGCCGATCGTCATCCGCGGATTTAACGCGCCGGACGGATCCTGAAAGACGATCTGACGCTGCCGACGCAGCCGGACGGACTGGGCGGGGTCGGCGGCGGCCGCGTTCAGCCCTTCGAAACGAATCTCGCCTTCTGTCGGCGATTGCAGGCCGACCATGACGCGGCCGAGCGTGCTCTTGCCGCTGCCGCTTTCGCCGACCAGGCCGAGCGTCGCGCCGCGGCCGATGGCGAGATCGACGCCGTCCAAGGCGCGAAGGACGCGACCGCCGGCGAGCTTGTAATGGCGCGTCACGCCGATCGCTTCGATCAGCTTTTCCGTCATGCCGCGTTCCAGCACGAGACGAAATGGCCGGGCGCGACCTCGCGCAAGCTCGGGGCGGAGCGGCAGATTTCGGAAGCGAGCGGGCAGCGAGGCGAAAAGCGGCAGCCGGGAACCTCGAAGGCGCTCTGCACGCTTCCGGCGAGCGTCGGGATCGGCTCGTCCCAGCCCTGATCGAGGGCGGGGATAGAGGCGAGCAGCCCGCGCGTATAGGGGTGCCTCGGCGCGGCGAACAGGCGATCCGTCCCGGCCATTTCGACGATCGCGCCGGCATACATCACCGCAACCCGATCGGCCATGCCGGCGACGACGCCGAGGTCATGGGTGATGAGGACGACGCTCATTCCGGCTTCGCGCGTCACCTGCCGCAGCAGATCCAGAATTTGCGCTTGCACCGTGACGTCGAGCGCGGTCGTCGGCTCGTCCGCCAGGAGCAGAAGCGGCGAGCAGGCGATCGCCATCGCGATCATGACGCGCTGGCACATGCCGCCGGAGAGTTCGTGCGGGAAGGCCCTAAGCCGCGCCTCGGGCGCGGCGATGCCCACTTTGCGGAAAAGATCGAGCGCGCGGCTGCGCGCCTGTCTGGCGCTCAAATTGAGATGCGTGCGGAGGGTCTCGACGAGCTGATCGCCGACCTGGATGGTCGGATGTAAGGCGGTCGCCGGATCCTGAAAGATCATCGCGAGGTCGGAGCCGCGGCGCGCGCGCATGGCGGGCTCGTCGAGCGAAAAAAGGTCGACATCGGCAAGCCGGGCGGCGCCCGTGCAGGTCGCGCCGCGGAGCAGCCGCATCAGCGCCAGAGCGGCGGTCGTCTTGCCGCAGCCGCTCTCGCCGACCAGGCCCAAGATTTCGCCGGACTCGACCGTGAAGGAGATGGCGTCGACCGCGCGCATCGTCCCGAACGAGACAGCGAGCTTTTCGACTTCGAGGAGGGCGGTCATCGCAAAGCGCCGGCGCTTCGTTCGCGCATTCTCGGATCGAGCGCGTCGCGAAGTCCATCGCCGATGAAGTTGAAGCTGGCCACGGCCAGCGTTATGGCGAGGCCAGGCAGAATGGCGAGCCACGGATCGACCT
Source organism: Alphaproteobacteria bacterium (assembly GCA_021325385.1). Classification (GTDB taxonomy): domain Bacteria; phylum Pseudomonadota; class Alphaproteobacteria; order Rhizobiales; family Beijerinckiaceae; genus Roseiarcus. Next base: position 57,097 of record JAJPHH010000139.1, on the reverse strand, counting down.
GGAAATCGCTCTGCGCGTTGGTCAACATATTGCCCCAGCTCGCGGCGGGCGGCTGAATGCCGTAACCGAGGAAGCTGATATAGCTCTCGAGCAAAATGGCGTTCGCCATGTTCAATGTCGCCGCGACCAGGATCGGCGCCAGCGTATTGGGCAGGATCTGACGGAAGATGATCCGCCAGGACGGCGCGCCGACCATTCGCGCCGCGGCGATGAAATCCGCGGATTTCAAGGTGAGGATCTGCACATAGACAATGCGGGCGATCTCCATCCAGCAGGTGAGCCCAATCATCAGCGCGATTGAAGCGAGGCTTGGCGTAACGAAGGCGGCGACGAAGAGCAGCAGGAACACGCTCGGAAAGCAGAGCATGATGTCCGTCAACCGCATCAGGGCAATATCGACCCAGCCGCCGTGGTAGGCGGCGAAAGCACCGACGGCGAAGCCGACCAGCACAGTGACGAGCATCGCCGCGAGGCCGACCGACAGCGACACCTGGCCGGCATAGAGCAGGCGCGTCAGCACGTCTCGGCCGAGATCGTCGCTGCCGAGAATATGTCCTTCCGAGAGCGGCGGCGCGTAACGCTGGGCGATATCGATGTCGTCAGGCTGGTACGGCGCGAGCCAGGGCGCGCCAGCCGAGCCGATGGCGAGCAAGCCGATAACGATCAAACCTAAAGCCGCGAGCCGGTGTCGGAGCAGCCGCCGCAGGGCGCCGAAGCGCTGCGCCGGTCTCGGCAGGATGATTTCGGCGGCGGGAACGTCAACCATAGCCGAGCTTGACCCGCGGATCGACCAGCGCGACGGCGATGTCGGCGAGGAGATTGCCGAGGACTACGACGAAGGCGCTGACCATCAGGATCGCCATGAGGACCGGATAATCGCGCATGCCGAGCGCGTTGACGAAGAGCAGGCCCATGCCGGGCCAGCTGAAGACGGTCTCCGTAACCAGGGCGCCGCCGACCAGCAGAGGCAATTGCAAGCCGGCGAGCGTGATCAGCGGCGCAAGGCAGGCGCGCAGCGCATGATTCAGCAGGATGCGCGATCGCTTCAGGCCCTTGGCCTCAGCGGTGCGGATATAATCCTGGTTCAGAATGTCCAGCATCGCGGACCGCGTATAGCGGCTCCATTGCGCGACAAGGACGAAGGACAGCACGGCGACCGGGAGAACGAGATGGCGAAGGCGGTCGACCAGATCGCCGCCGCTCGTGCTGGCGACGCCGCCGGCGGGCAGCCATTCCAGCGTTTGCGCAAACAGATAGATGGCGAGCAGGCCGAACCAGAAGGTCGGCAGAGACAGCGCGATCATGGCGGCGACAGCGCTCGCATAATCGGCGACCGAATTACGGCGTACCGCCGAGACGATTCCGATCGTGACGCCGATCATCAGGGCGAGAAACAGACTGGTTCCCATCAGTTCGAGCGTCGCCGGCATCCGGTCAAGGACGATCTCGCGCACCTGCTGGCCGCCGAAGAAACTATAACCCCAATTGCCGGTGAACATGCCCTCGGCCCATTTGAGGTACTGGATGGCGACCGGCTGGTCCAATCCAAACTGGGCTTTGACGCGCTCTATGTCCTGCGCAGTGACGGTCGGGTTAATCGTATAAAGGGCCAGGGGGCCGCCCGGCGCCAAGTGCATCAGCCCAAAGCCGATGATGGAGACGCCGAGCAGAAGAACGACGGACTGGGCGAGCCGGTGAGCCAGAAACCGCAACACGTCCGGCTCTCCGTCAATGCCTGTTCACGTCGTGGACCACTCTCCGGTGTTCCAGGAATTGATCGGCGTATAGGGATTGACCTCGTAGCCTTTGACGCGGTCTTTCACCCCGATCAGCAGCTCGTAGGAGAAAATCGGCGCAAACGGCATGTCGTCGAGCAGGATTTCCTGAATGCGATCATAGATCGCCTTGCGCTCCGCCTGACCGACCGCGGCGACGCCTTTTGCGCACAAATCGTCGATCTCGGGATTCTCGTATTGCACATAGTTCGAGCCGTTGCCGCCTTTGGCCGGAATCGCCTTGCTGACGATTCGATCGCTATAGTCGGGATCGGGATAGAGCAGGGGGTCCCAGCCGACCATCAGCGTATCGTATTGGCTCTTGACCGTATAATCGCCCCAGACGACCGACGCCGGCATGTTGTTGATCGTCATCTCGACATTGATCTTCTTCAAGTTCTGCTGAACGAGCTGTTGCGCCTGCTCGCGCGACTTGTTGCCGGCGGTCGTCGACATGGAGAAGGCGAGCCGCACGCCGTCTTTGGCGCGCACGCCGTCGCTTCCGACCTTCCAGCCCGCTTCGTCGAGAAGCGCCGCCGCCTTGCCCGGATTGAAGCCGGGATCGACGAGCTTCTTGTTATAGGCCCAATGGTTCGGCGCAAGATAGCTTAAGGTCGGCAGCGGCACGCCGTAATAGACCGCGTCGATCCAGCCCTTCTTGTCGATCGCCATATAGATCGCCTTGCGGACGCGCTTGTCCTGGAATTGCGGCTTGCCGCAATTGAAGTAGATGAATTCGACGAAAGGCAACGGACTGAGCAGAATTTTCGAGCCGGGCAGCGCTTTGGCCTTTTGATAAAGCAGCGGCGGAATGCCCTGCAGGTCGTAAATGTCGACTTCGCCGGTCTGGAATTGGGCGTAGAGCGATTGCTGATCGGGAACGTATTTTTGGATTAACGAGGTCAGCTTCGGCGAACCCGCATGATATTTGGCGTTCGGCTCGAATTCGATGTAGCTGCCCGCGACCCGGTTCTTGAATTTGAACGGGCCGGTGCCGACGGGATTGGTGTTGAAAGGCGCTGTATTGATGTCGGCGACGCTGCTGAGGATGTGTTTTGGAATGATGCTGGTCTTCTGCCAAGAGACCATATAGGGCGCGTAATTGTCCTTCAGCTTGATGCGGATCGTATGATCGTCGACCGCCTCGTAATGCTCCGCGTGGTCGTGGCCGTTGCGGCTGCGCACCGTGACTTTGGGATTGAGCAGAGTGTCGAGCGTGAAGACCACGTCGGCCGCGGTGAACGGCGCGCCGTCATGCCAGGTCACGCCGTCGCGAAGCTTGATCGTCCAAGTCAGGCCGTCTTTTGAAATCCCGCCATTCTCCTGCGTCGGAATCTCGGCGGCGAGGTTCGGAACGAAAGCGCCCGATGGATCGATCTTCCAGAGCGCGTCGAAGACGATAAATTCGACCGATGTCTCGACCCCGGTATTGACGTAGAGCAGCGGATTGAAGTTGACCGCCTCCTGGGTCACGCCGAGAACGCATTGACCAGGCGTCGCGGCCCGCGCCGCGAGCGGCAGGCCGAGCGTGGCGGCGCCGGATAAGCCGCCGATCGCCAGCCCGGCTGCGCCGCCGGCGCGCAGCACGTCGCGTCGGCTTACGCGATTTCGGGGCTCGGCGCTGATGTTGCGCGCGTCTGCGTCGCCCGCCTGTCCGCGGCTTCTGTCGATAGCCATAGCGTTCTCCCTGTTCGAGGGCCCTCCCAAGACCGCTCGCGGCAAAAGCTATCGAATTCGCTTGCACTAGACAAGCGTGTACATTGATCGGCTCGGGGCGGGAAAATTCTGGGGCGGCGACCGACGACTGGACAGACGTGTACAACGCCGTTAGCCTGCCGACTGTCAAAGGGGGGAGGCGGGGTGAAGACGCATTATCGGGCAGTCGTCGTCGGCGGCGGCGTCGTCGGGGCGTCGGTCCTCTATCATCTCGCGAAATTCGGCTGGACCGACATTCTCCTGATCGAGCGCAAAACTCTGACCGCCGGCTCGAGCTGGCACGCGGCGGGCGGCTTTCACGCCCTCAACGCCGATCCGAACATCGCCGCGCTGCAAGCCTATACGATCGACCTCCTCTCTGAAGTCGAGCGCGAATCCGGCCAGAATATAGGCATGCACATGACCGGCGGCATATCGATCGCCTCGGCGTCCGAGCGGTGGGAGTGGCTCAAAGCCTCTTATCGCATCTTCCAGACCATGGGCATCGAAGACGTCCGCCTGATCGACGTCGACGAGATCAAGGCGCGCTGCCCGATCATCGATACGGATGGCGTCATCGGCGGACTCTATGCCGAGCGCGAGGGCTATATCGATCCGTCGGGCGTGGTCCATGCCTACGCGAAGGCGGCCAAGCGGCGCGGCGCGGAAATAGTCGAGCAGAACAGAGTTCTCGCGCTCGACCGCCGCAGCGATGGAAGCTGGCTCGTCACGACCGAGCGGGGTCCGCTGGTCGCTGACCATGTCGTTAACGCCGCCGGTCTTTGGGCCAAGCAAGTCGGCCGCATGGCGCGGATCGATCTGCCGGTCACGCCAATGGAGCATCACTATCTGGTCACCGAGGCGATCCCGGAAATCCGAGCGCTGGATAAAGAGTTGCCGCTCGTCGTCGACCTCGAAGGCTTCACCTATATGCGCCAGGAGCAGAAAGGCCTGCTCCTCGGCATCTACGAGCTCAAGCCGAAGCATTGGCATATGGAGGGCGCGCCCTGGGATTACGGCGCGGAGCTGATCCAGGAAGATGTCGACCGCATCTCCGAGGAACTGGCGCTCGGCTTCCGCCGCTATCCCTGCCTCGAGACGGCCGGCGTCAAGCGGTGGGTGAACGGCGCGTTCACCTTCTCGCCGGACGGCAATCCGCTGGTCGGCCCGGTGCGCGGCGTTCCCAATTATTGGGTCGCCTGCGGCGTCATGGCGGGGTTTCTCCAGGGCGGCGGCGTCGGCAAGTCGCTGGCGGAATGGATGATCCATGGCGAGCCGGAAGCGGACGTGTTCGGCATGGACGTCGCCCGTTACGGCGACTTCGCATCGAACCGGGAATACATTCGGCAATCGACCGGCCAGTTCTATTCCCGGCGCTTCGTCATGAACTATCCGAACGAGCAATTGCCGGCGGGAAGGCCGCTGCGCATGGCGGGCGCGCATGACGCGATGGCGGCGGCCGGCGCGCGTTGGGGCGTTTCCTGGGGCATGGAGGTTCCGCTCTATTTCGCGCCGCAGAATTTTGCCGAGAAGCCGACGCTGAAACGCTCCAACGCTTTCGACCTGGTCGGAGGAGAGTGCCGTAAAGTGCGTGAGGGCGTCGGCATTCTCGATATCTCGGCCTTCTCCCGCTACGAAATCTCGGGCCGCAACGCCGAAGCGTGGCTCGACCGGCTGCTCGCCTGCCCCTTGCCCAGGCCCGGCCGGGCCAAGCTCGCGCCCATGCTCGGGCCGAACGGCAAGCTGAAAGGCGATCTTACCGTCTTCAACTGGGGCGGCGGCCTCTGGTGGATCGTCGGATCGTACTATCTCAGGCAATGGCACATGCGCTGGTTCGAGCGCCATCTTGGGGACGGCGTTTCGCTGCGCGACGTCTCCGATGCGATCGTCGGCTTTTCGTTGGCCGGGCCGAACGCGCGCAAATTGCTCGAACGGACGACGCATCAAGACGTATCGTCGGCGGCCCTGCCGTTTCTCGGTTGCACGACGCTCGATATCGGCCTGATCAGGGCGAAGGTCGGCCGCCTGTCGATTTCGGGCGAGCTTGGCTATGAGATTCATTGCTTGGCGAATGAGCACGCGGCGCTGCGCCGGACGTTGCTCGACGCCGGCGGGGGGCTTGGCGCGATCGAATATGGGTTCAACGCGGTTGGCTCGCTTCGCCTCGAAAAGAGCTTCGGCGTCTGGTCGCGCGAATTCACCCAGGACTACACGCCGGGCATGACCGGCCTCGACCAGTGGATCGCCTTCGACAAGGGCGATTTCATCGGGCGCGAAGCGGCCTTGAACGAACAGCGAAACGGCGCGCGGCGGCGAATCGCGACGCTCGAAATCGACGCGATCGGCGCCGACGCCGGCGGCTATGAGCCTGTCTGGAGGAACGGGAGGCGAGTCGGCTTCGTCACCTCGGGCGGCTACGGGCATACGATCGGCAAGAGCCTCGCCTTGGCGATGCTCGACCGCGATTGCGCCGGGGTCGGGACTGAGCTGACGACGCATATTGTCGGCGTCGAGCGCGCCGCGAAGGTGATCGCGCGGTCGCCTCATGATCCGTCCGGGGCGAGAATGCGCTCATGAGGCGCAGCGAACGATGACCAGACGCTACTCGGCTCTTTCGCTGTTGAAGGAAGGCCTGACCGGCCACCGTGGCTGGGCGCCGGCTTGGCGCACGCCTGTCCCCAAGACGTCGTACGACGCCATCGTCATCGGCGGCGGCGGCCATGGTCTGGCGGCGGCCTATTATCTCGCCAAGACTCACGGAATTCGCCGCACGGCGGTGCTCGAGAAAGGCTGGATCGGCGGCGGCAATACCGGGCGGAACACAACGGTGATCCGCTCCAACTATTTCTACCCGGAGAGCGTCGCGCTCTATGGCCTGTCGCATCGGCTCTACAAAAGCCTGTCCGCTGAGCTGAACTACAACATCATGTTCTCGCCGCGCGGCATGGTGACGGTCTGCCATAGCGAGGCGGAGATGGAGATCGCCGCCAGAACCGTCAACGCCATGCAGATCAACGGCGTCGACGCCGAGCTGTTCTCGTCGGAGGATGTGCGCCGCGTCGCGCCGATCTACAATTTCTCGCCAAAAGCGCGTTTTCCGGTCCATGGAGGCGTTTGGCAGCCGAGCGCCGGCGTCGCTCGGCACGACGCGGTGGCCTGGGGCTATGCGCGGGCCGCCAGCGGTCTCGGCGTCGACATCATCCAGAATTGCGAGGCGCTTGGCTTCATCATCGAGGCCGGCCGTTGCCGCGGCGTCGAGACGTCGCTCGGTCCCATTCGCGCCGAGCGGACGGGCATGGCCGTCGCGGGTCATTCCTCGGCGCTCGCCGCCCTGGCCGGATTCAAGCTGCCGATCAATTCCTATGCGCTGCAGGCCTGCGTCTCCGAGCCGGTCAAGCCGATCCTCGACACAGTCGTCACGTCGCTCGGGACGGGGACTTATGTCAGCCAATCCGACAAGGGCGAACTGGTGATCGGCGGCGGTCTCGACCGCATCCCGTCCTATGCGCAGCGCGGCAATCTGCCGGTTCTCGAGACGGTGATCGCCGGCTTGATCGAGATGTTCCCGGCTTTCGGCCAGCTCAAGCTGATGCGGCAATGGGCGGGGATCGTCGACGTCGTCCCCGATAGTTCGCCGATTATCGGCGAATCGCCGCTTCCCGGCCTCTATCTCAATTGCGGTTGGGGCACCGGCGGATTCAAAGCGATTCCCGCCGGCGGAACGATGCTCGCCCATCTGCTGGCGAAAGGCGCCCATCATCCGATCAGCAGGCCTTTCGACCTAAGCCGCTTCGCCAAAGGACGGTTGATCGACGAGGCGGCCGGCTCCGGCATCGCCCATTGAGGAGGCCATGCAGCTCTTCCCTTGTCCTTTTTGCGGCCCTCGCGACGAGACCGAGTTCCACTATGGCGGCGAGGCGGGAAATGTGCGGCCGGAAGGCGCGAACGTCTCGGCCGACTTTTGGGCGAACTACCTTTGGTTCCGCGCCAATCCCACAGGCCCATCCCGCGAAATCTGGATGCACATGACCTGCGGCGAATTCTTCGTCATGACGCGCGACGCCTCGACCCACGTCGTCGCAGACTCGTCGCCGAATAGCGGCCGCGAACCATGAGCGCGCGTCGCCTGGATCGGGGCGGGAGCGACATCGACCGCTCGCGGCCGCTTGAGTTCGCTTTCGATGGGCAAAAGGTCGATGGCTTTCACGGCGATACGATTGCGTCGGCGTTGCTTGCCAGCAATATCAGAATCGTCGCTCGTAGTTTTAAGCACCATCGGCCGCGCGGCGTTTGGGGCGCAGGCGTCGAGGAGCCGAACGCCCTGGTCGACGTGGCCGACTTGGGGCGCCTGACGCCGAACGTGCGCGCGACGGTTGCGCCGGCTCGGCCTGGCCTCGTCGCGCGCAGCGTAAACGCCTCGCCGACTGCACGCGCTGATCGCTACGCGTTTCTCGATCGCTTCGCCCGCTTCATCCCCGCGGGCTTCTATTACAAGACCTTCCTCTGGCCGAATTGGCGCTCGTACGAAAATCGCATAAGGGCGATGGCCGGGCTCGGCAGGGTCGATCCAGCCTCGGTTGCTGGCGGGAGGGCGGATCAGATCAACGCCCACTGCGATCTGCTTGTCGTCGGCGCCGGCCCGGCGGGTCTGGCGGCGGCGTTGCAAGCCGGCTCGGCCGGCGCGTCGACTATCCTGGTCGACGACGGCGCCCGACCGGGCGGCTCGTTACGCCACCGCGCCGGCGTGATCGACGGCGCCGCCGCGATCGATTGGGCGGAAGCCGCTGTCGCTGAGCTGAAGCGCCAAGGCGTCGAGTACCTTCCCTCGACCACGGCGTTTGGCGTCTATGATCACAATCTGGTCGGTCTTGCCCAACGCCGCGGCGAGGCAAGGCCCGACACGCTGTGGCGCGTGCGGGCGCGGCATGTGATCGTGGCTGCGGGCGCAATCGAGCGGCCGCTGCCTTTTGCGAATAATGATCTGCCCGGAATCATGTCCGCGGACGCGGCGCTGATTTATCTGCGCCGCTATGGCGTGATTGTCGGCGAGCGCATCGTCGTCGCGACGAACAACGACAGCGCCTATGAAGTCGCCGACGCCTTAGCCGAAGCGGGCGCGGCGGTGACGGTGATCGACAGCCGCGCGAATGGGCGCGCCGGCAAGCTCGCGAGCGACGTCCGGTTCGGCCGGAGACTGACAAGCGCTCGCGGCCGGCAGGTCGTCGAAGGAGCGATGTTGAACGACGGCGCGACAATCGCCGCCGATTGCATTCTCGTTTCCGGCGGATGGACGCCGACCGTCCACCTCTTCTGCCAGGCGCGAGGCAAGCTCGCCTGGCGAGACGAGCTTGCCGCCTTCGCGCCGGCGGGGCCGACATCTCTCCTCAGCGTCGCCGGCGCCGCGGCGGGCGCGATCTCGCTCGCCGATACGCTGGCCAGCGGCGCCAAGGCCGCGCGCGAATTCTGCGGCGGCGCCGCTCCGATTCCGGTCAGCGCCGGGCGCGAAAATACCCTACGGATCGATCCGATCTGGAGCAGCGCTGAGCGGACAGACCGCGTCTGGATCGATTATCAAAGCGATGTGACGGCGAAGGACGTCGAACTCGCCGCGCGCGAAAATTTCGTCTCGGTCGAGCATTTGAAGCGATACACGACGCTGGGCATGGCCACCGATCAGGGAAAGACCTCGAATATCGGAGGTTTGGCTCTGATGGCCGAGATCACCGGCCGGCAAATTGCCGAAGTCGGAACGACGACCTACCGTCCGCCTTATGCGCCGACGTCCTTCGCGAGCCTTGCGGGTCTGCGCGGCGGCGCGCTGATGTCGCCGCTGAAGCGGCTTCCGCTCGAAGCCGCGCATCGGGCGCGCGGCGCGGTTTTCCGCGAATACGGCGGCTGGCTGCGGCCGGCTTATTATGGCGGCGGGCCTGGCGAACCGCAAATTCAAGAAGAGGCGCGGCAGGCGCGGCGCTCGGCCGCGATTTTCGACGCTTCGACGCTCGGAAAGATCGAGGTGGTCGGACCTCAGGCGGCTGAGTTCGTCGACTTCATCTACTACAACGCCATGTCGACGCTGAGACCCGGCCGCTGTCGGTACGGGTTGATGCTGTCCGAATCGGGAATCGTCTTCGACGACGGCGTGCTTGCACGGCTGGGCGAGGATCGATTTCTCGTCTCTTGCTCCAGTTCGCATGTCGGCGCGGTTCACGCCCGATTAGAGGAGTGGCGGCAAGATCGCTTCGATCGCAAGCGGCTCTTCATCCATAATGCGACCTCGCATCTTGCGACGGTCACTGTCTCTGGTCCCCGCGCCAAAGCCCTGCTCAGCGAGCTGGCTTTGCGCATCGACCTTGACGATTCCGCTCTGCCGCATATGGCGGTCTGCGACGGCGATTTCCAGGGCGGCGAGATGCGCGTCGCGCGGGTCAGCTTTACTGGCGACAGGAGCTACGAAATCTCCGTGCCGGCCGACCGAGCCGAAGACCTCTGGATGCAGCTGATCGAGCTTGGCAAGCGTTTCGAAGCGGCGGTCATCGGCGTCGAGGCGTTGATGATCCTGCGCGCCGAGAAAGGGTATATCGGCATCGGCAAAGATACCGACGGCGCAACCATGCCGCATGATCTCGGCATGGCGGGACCGCGCGAGAGACGTCTTGACGAGTATGTCGGACGTCGATCGCTGTTTACCGAGGAGGCGACAAGAGCGGACCGTCGTCAGCTTGTCGGATTGTCAGTTTCGGCAGGCGAGCCGCCGCTGGCGACGGGCGCGCATGGCGTCGAAGCCGTGGGATCAAAGCAGAGAAGCATCGGTTATGTCACTTCCAGCTATATGAGCCCGACGCTTGGCTTTCCGATCGCGCTCGGATTGATCGAGCGCGGCGCGAGCCGCCGCGGCGAGGCGGTCGACATAAGGCATTTGGGCGAAATGAGGCGCGCGACGATCGGCGCGCCCTGCGCTTTCGACTTGGGCGGGACTCGGCTCAATGCATGACCTTTCCGCCATCTGGCCGGCCCAGCCGGACTGGCGCGCGGCGGCTTTGGATCGGCCGGGACTCAGCGTCCGGCCGGCGCCAGGGCTCGCCCAGCATCTTATCAGCGGCGATTTCGCAGCTTGGGCGCGCCAGGCGAGCTTTCCGCATGCGGATATCGGCGGCTTTGGTCTCGCCCAAGGCGACCGCTACTGCGTTCGGCTCGCGCGGGATCGAGTCCTGGCGGTCGGACCTTCGGACTTTGTCGCGCCGTCGGGGTGGCGCGCCGAAGGCTTCGCCGCGACGCCGATCAGCGCGGGGCTGCTCGTCTTTGAACTGACGGGAGCGCTTTCGTCGGAGATCCTGGCGCGCGCGACCGCGCTGGACCCGTCCAGGACAAGCCCGAGCGCGGCGATGAATTTCGCCGGGATACAGGCGATCGTCTACCGCTATCGCGATTCAGAGACGGCGAGAATCCATATCGATCGGCCGATGGGGTCGCATTTTTGGACCTGGCTTGCGGCGACTGTCGAGAATTTGGCGTCGGCCGAGGACGATGGCCACTGAAGGACGAGCGATGATCCGGAACCGCGCCCGCCCAAAACGGCCGTCCGACCCGCGCCTTAAACGAACGCCCACCAAGCCGGCCATCGCAGGAAATGTCAAAGCGACGCGAGGTGATTGGCTGAACGCCGCTCTCGGCGCGCTGATCTCGGACGGGGTCGACAGCGTGCGCGTCTTGACGCTGAGCCAAAAGCTCGGCGTCTCGCGATCGAGCTTCTATTGGTATTTCAAAAGTCGCGCCGACCTCCTCGATCAGCTGCTGGCGTATTGGCGCGAGAAGAACACCCGTTTCGTCGTCGAACATGCCCGTCTCCCCGCCGCGAACGTCACGCGCGGCGTGATCAATATTTTCAAATGTTGGGTCGACGATTCCCTTTTCGACCCCCGCCTGGACTTCGCCATTCGATCCTGGGCGATGCTGTCGAAGAAAGTCAGAAAAATCATTCGCCAGGCGGACGAAGAGCGGGTCGCGGCGATCTGCGAGATGTTCCGGCGGCACGGCTATGAAGCCGAGGACGCCTTCATCCGCGCTCGCGTCCTTTATTTCACGCAGATCGGGTACTATGCGCTTGACTTGCGCGAGCCGATGGAGAGTCGCCTTTCGCACGTTCCGGCTTATTTACGCAGCAGTACCGGCTGCGAGCCGGAGCCGGAAGACATCGCGGAATTTCGAACCTATGTCGAGGACCGGTTCGCCCGCGTTTCCGCGCCGGCTTTCGGCGGCGTGAGGCGGACGTCGCCCGGCGCGCCGATCGATCCCGGCTGATTTGCTCCAAGGGAAGTCGGCGTCATGGCGCTCAGAAACGGCTCTCGTCCGGCGCGAGGATGAGCGTCGCCAAAGGAGGCAGCGTCAGGCTGAGCTCCGCGCCGCTATGCGTCGGATAGGCGACGATCCGGCCGCCATTGCCGAGATTTCCGCCGCCGTAATGGGAAGAGTCGGAATTCAGCAATTCGCGCCAGCCGCCCTCCCGATCGACCCGGATGCGATAGTTATAGCGCGGAACCGGCGTCATGTTGCTCGCGACGAGAACGACCGAGCTGTCGCCGGCGCGGCGCAAAAAGGCGTAGACGGAATTCGTCCGGTCATCGGCGACGGCCCATTGGAAACCAGCGGGGTCGTCATCCGACGCGTGGAGCGCCGGCCGCTCCCGGTAAATGGCGTTCAGATCGCAGACCAGCGTCTGGACGCCGCGGTGGAGCGGAAAATCGAGCAAATCCCATTCGATCGAGCCGTCGCTCCTCCATTCGCTCCACTGCGCGATTTCGCCGCCCATGAAGAGCAGTTTTTTGCCGGGGAAAGTCCACATCCAACCCAGATAGGCGCGAAGATTCGCGAAGCGCTGCCAATAATCCCCCGGCATCTTCTGAATGAGCGATCCTTTTCCATGCACCACTTCGTCATGGGACAGCGGCAGTACGAAGCGCTCGGAATAGGCATAGACCATGCCGAAAGTCATCGAATGATGTTCGTAGGAGCGGTAGACGGGATCCTTCGACATGTAATGGAGCGTGTCGTGCATCCAGCCCATATTCCATTTCAATGAAAAGCCGAGCCCGCCTTCAGACGGCGGCGCCGTCACTTTCGGCCACGCGGTCGATTCCTCGGCGATCATGAGAACGCCGGGATTGCGCTGATGGATGATGCTGTTCAAGTGCTTGAAGAACTCTATCGCCTCGAGGTTCTCTCGCCCGCCGTAGCGGTTGGGGATCCACTCGCCTGGATTGCGGCTGTAATCACGATAAAGCATCGAAGCGACAGCATCGACGCGTAGGGCGTCGACATGATAATGTTCGATCCATTCGAGCGCGCTGGCGATGAGGAATCCTTTCACCTCGTTGCGTCCGAGATTGTAGATCAGCGTGTTCCAGTCCTTGTGAAACCCCTCGCGCGGGTCTTGGTGCTCATAGAGCGCAGTTCCGTCGAAACGGGCGAGGCCCCAGACGTCAGTGGGAAAATGGGCCGGCACCCAATCGACGATCACGCCAATGCCCGCCTCATGGCAAATATCGATCAGCGCCGCGAATTCGTCGGCTCGTCCGTAGCGGCCAGTGGGGCTGAAAAGCCCAAGAGGCTGGTAGCCCCAGGAGCCGCCGAACGGATATTCGGCAATAGGCAAGAATTCGAGATGGGTGAATCCCATCTCGACCAAATAGGGCACGAGCCGTTCGCCCATCTCGGACCAGGTAAGGCTTCGAAACTCCTCTTCGACGATTCGCAGCCAGGATCCCGCGTGAACTTCGTATATCGAGATAGGCCTATCGAGCCTCTGGCGCTCGCTTCTCTTTGCGATCCAATCCTGATCCGTCCAGACGAAAGGCTCGCTCGAAGCGACAATGGAGGCGGTGCCTGGCGAAGCCTCGCTTGCCCGTGCCACAGGATCGGCCTTTTGCGGGAGCAGCGCTCCGCCGGGGCCGAGCAATTCGTACTTATAGAGCGCGCCGGCGCGAATTCGCGGAATAAACAGCTCCCAGACGCCGGCCTCGCGGCGCAGACGCATCGGGTGACGCCGGCCATCCCAGCTGTTAAAGCCGCCAACCACCGAGACCCTTCTCGCGTTCGGCGCCCAAACCGCGAATCGCACCCCCGACACGCCGCCGATCGTCATTGTCTGCGCGCCGAGGCAGCGCGCGAGTTCGTAATGCGTGCCTTCCGAGATCAAATGAAGATCGAGCTCGCCAAGGAGAAGGCCGAAACTGTAAGGGTCCTCTGTTTTCTGCACGGCCAGCGGCCATTGGATGACGAGCCGATAGGGCCGGCCGCTGCTCACCGGGCCGGCGAATAAGCCGCCGGGATGGGCGAGCTCCAGGCGGCCCAAGAAACTAGAATCCTCTCTCGCCACGACCTCGATCTTCTGTGCGCCGGGCGCCAGAGCGCGAACAACCGACATTGGTCCGCATTGGTGCGGGCCGAGAATGGAGAACGGATCGCCATGACGCCCGTCGACGAGCGCCTGCACCGCCTCGGCGCTGATCCCGGCGAGGCAATCCTGGCCAATCGTCATGAGCGGCGACCCCCCATGTCGAGACGGTTAATGATTGTCGCGAAGCCGCGAAGCGGAATCGCCAGCCAGTTCGGCCGGTTGGCGGCTTCGTAGCTGATTTCATAACTCGCTTTCTCGAGCAGCATGAGGCTGAGAAGCGGCCCTCGGGAGGGCGATAGGCCGAGTCGAGGGGCGGCTCTGACAGCTTGCCAGTACGATTTCAAGAACGCCGCAAACGCCTCGCGCCGGAACCGCGCGAGCAGTTCCGCTCGACGCTCTCGGACAGGCTGCGGGCTTACGTCGTTCATAGGCAAAGCCAAGGAGGCCGCGGCGTAGTCGAGCGAGCGCAAGAAGCCGGCGACATCGCGCAAAGGCGTCGTTTTGATCCGACGTTGATCGAGGGATCGCAAGGGCTCCCCCTCGAAGTCGATGATGTAGACGTCGGACTGGGAGATCAAAATCTGACCGAGGTGAAAATCGCCGTGAACGCGAATCGCGAGCCCGCCAAGGCCCGAGGCGGCCAGGCCAGGCAAACTCGCGATGAGGTCCGCTTTGCGAGCGAGTACGGAATCCGCCAAAGCCTGATGCGTCGAATCGAGATTGCGCTTCTCGCGCTCCAGATCGCGCAAGCAGCGTTCGATCTGATCCGCCGCGCCTTGCGCCCATGTTGACGCCAAAGCCTCGTCGATGACGACTGGCGAGAAGGCGCTGTCGTCCGTCTCGGCGGCGAGGGTTACGTGAAGTTCGCCGAGCCTCTTGCCGGTCAGAGCCGCGAATTCGTCGAGCAGCCGGAACGGATGCGAGGCGGGCTCGCCGCCCTCATTCTCCAGGGCCGCATCTTCAAGAGCGCGGCGAAGATTGTCGAGGGTCCAGGTCCAGGCGTCGCCCTGATTCGGGATGTTGCCTTGGATGATGAAGAGGGTATGGGGGACGTCGCGCTGATCGAAGCGCACGATCTCGCCGAGGAGCTGGGGAGCGTGGGCGAAGCCGCTCAGCGTCAGCCGGCGGGTCATTTCGGCTTCAGGATGTATGCCGGGCGAAACGCGTCTGATCAGCTTGATCATCGCGGCGTTGCCGATTATGAGCGAGCTGTTCGATTGCTCCGCCGAGAGCCAGCGCACTGCGGCGTCGCTCATATCCGGCAAGGCGTCGAGGCCGGGCTCAGCCAAGCAGCGGATCGCGCCGTCAGGCGTTTCAAAAACGGCGCGCTCGCGCAGCCACGCCATGATGGCGCGCGGCAGGGCTTCGAGAGCGAATGCGTCGGTTATGAAGCCGACCCGACGCCCGCGCCTCACGCGAGCCATGGCGAGTTGCTGAGCCAATGGCTGCGGGCTCGCCCCTTCCCAGGCGATGCCCGCTGGAACAAGGTAGCGCTCCTCGCGATCGCGCAAGCGGACCTCGATCTCCGTAAGCATGATTTCCCGATGTGACGGCGGTTGCGCCGCATAGGCGATGCGGACGCTTGAAATCGTCTCGTTCTTCGATGCGAACCAACGCCGTCTCTGGAGGTAAGACGGCAAAAGATCGCGCAGAATGGTTGCGGAGTGACGCTCGCCGAGCAGCTCGCGTAGGCTCTCGCGCACGACCAGGGTCTGCAGATCAGGCATCTGCTCTGGCGGCTCGTCGCGCCAGCTCGGCGCCTCGGCGCTGGAGGCCTTCAATTCGAACCAATAGAACCCATAAGGCGCGAGGGTGAGCATATAAGTGAGTTGGCCGATCGGCGGAAAAGGCGATGGTCCGGTCATTTCGATCGGTATTCGCCCGGCATAGCTTGAAAGATCGAGCTCGACCGCCTGCGGCGTGCGCGCGAGGTTGGCGACGCAGAGTACGACCTCTTCTTCATATTCTCTCAGATAGGCGAGAATACGCCTGTTTCGCGGGTAGATGAACTGGAACTTGCCGCGCCCGAACACTTTGTGGTTGCGCCGCAGGAGCAGCATCCGGCGCATCCAATTGAGCAGCGAGTGCGGGTCTCTCGCCTGCGCCTCGACATTGACGGCCTCATAGCCGTAGAGCGGATCCATGATCGGCGGGAGAACCATTGCCGACGGATCGGCGCGCGAAAAGCCGCCGTTGCGGTCCTCGGTCCACTGCATCGGCGTTCGCACGCCGTCGCGATCGCCGAGATGGATGTTGTCGCCCATGCCGATTTCGTCGCCGTAATAGATGACCGGCGTGCCAGGCATCGACAGGAGGAGGCCGTTCATCAGTTCGATGCGCCGCCTGTCGCGTTGGAGAAGCGGCGCGAGCCGACGTCTTATGCCGAGGTTGAGGCGCGCGCGCCGGTCGGAAGCGTAGGCGTTCCAAAGATAGTCCCGCTCGGCGTCGGTGACCATTTCAAGGGTGAGCTCGTCATGATTTCGCAGGAAGATCGCCCATTGGGCGTTGGCCGGAATTTCCGGCGTCTGCCGCAGGATGTCGGTAATCGGGAAGCGATCCTCCTTGGCGATGGCCATATACATGCGCGGCATCAGCGGAAAATGAAACGCCATGTGACATTCGTCGCCCTCGCCGAAATAGGCCTGCGTGTCCTCCGGCCACTGATTGGCCTCCGCGAGCAGCATCTTGTCGTCATAGCGCCGGTCGAGCTCCGCCCGGATTATCTTCAGGATCTTGTGCGTTTCAGGGAGATTCTCGTTCGACGTCCCCTCTCGTTCGATGAGATACGGGATCGCGTCCAAACGAAGCCCGTCGACCCCCATGTCGAGCCAAAAACGCATCACGCCGATGACCTCTTTCAGCACGCGCGGATTGTCGAAATTCAGGTCCGGCTGATGGGAGTAGAAGCGGTGCCAGAAATAGGCGCCGGCGACAGGATCCCACGTCCAGTTCGACTTCTCTGTGTCCAAGAAGATGACCCGCGTCCCCTCATATCGCTTGTCCGTGTCCGACCACACGTAGTAATTCCTGGCGGTCGAATTGGCGGGTTTGCGTCGCGCCCTCTGAAACCAGGGATGTTGATCGGAAGTATGATTGATCACGAGCTCGGTAATGACACGAATGCCGCGTGCGTGGGCTGCGGCGATGAAGTCCTTGAACTCGGAAATCGTGCCGTAATCCGCGCTGATATCTCTATATTCGGCGATGTCGTAGCCGTCGTCTCGCCGAGGCGAGGGATAGAAAGGCAGAAGCCAGACGGCGTTGACCCCAAGGCTCGATATATAGTCAAGCTTGCTGTTCAAGCCGGCGAAATCGCCAATCCCGTCATTATTGGCGTCAAAGAAAGATTTGACGTGTAGTTGATAGATGACCGCGTCCTTGTACCAGAGAGGGTCCTTCGCCAATTGAGATTTTGGACGCCTTGCCATGACGCGCGGCCTTCAGCTAAGCCGCCAAATCGAGTAGGGCGACTCGCGCGGGTCAAGCCGGACGCGTTGATATTTGCCGGTCCAAGTGAACCGCGAGCCGCGCACCAGATCTTCGACCTGCAGGTTGCCGTGGTCGGGTAGGCCGAATTTCCACAACGGTATTTCAATATCCGCCTCGTGCGCCGCATAGGGATCGAGGTTGACCGCAATGGCGCAAACGTTTTCACGACCGATTGTCGCCTTTTCGAAGAAGAGGATGTTGTCGTTCCATGCGTTGAGGAATGTGAGGCCAAGATGGGAGTGGAGGCAGGGGTTCTCGCGTCGAATGCGGTTGAGGGCGGCGATTTCGGCAATGATATTCCCGGGGCGGCTCCAGTCCCAAGCGCGGATTTCGTATTTTTCGCTGTCTGCATATTCTTTTTTCTGAGCGTCCGGGCGGCCTTCGCAGAGCTCGAACCCGTTATACATGCCCCAAAGTCCGGAAAGGGTCGCGGCGAGCGCGGCGCGAATGAGAAAGGCCGGACGCGGCGCATTCTGCAAAAAATCCGGGTTGATGTCGGGCGTATTGACGAAGAAATGCGGTCGAAAGAATTGCTTCACGGGATCGGAGACGAGCTCCGTCAAGTAGGCGGTCAGCTCCGCTTTCGTGTTGCGCCAGGTGAAATAGGTATAGCTTTGGGAAAAGCCGCCTTTCGCTAGCCGGTACATGACCTTCGGCCGAGTGAAGGCCTCCGAGAGGAAGATGACGTCCGGATTGCCTCGCCTTATGTCGTCGATGACCCAGTCCCAGAAAGGAAAGGGCTTCGTATGCGGATTGTCGACTCGGAAGAGTTTGACGCCCTGATCGATCCAGAAGAGCAAAGTATCGCGCAATTCGATCCACAATGAAGGCGTCGCGCCTTCGGCGTAGAAATCGACATTGACGATGTCTTCGTATTTCTTCGGCGGATTCTCGGCATAACGGAGCGAACCGTCCGGCCGCCACGTGAACCATTCCGGGCGCTGTTTGAGCCAGGGGTGATCGGGGGAAGCCTGGATGGCGAAATCCAAGGCAATTTCGATCCCCAATCGTTCAGCCGCCGCGACAAGGCGGCGGAAATTCCCAAGCGTGCCAAGCGCCGGGTGAATGGCTTTGTGCCCGCCTTCGTCTGAACCGATCGCATAGGGGCTTCCGGGGTCGTCCGGTCCCGCGATCAGAGCGTTGTTGCGCCCCTTGCGGTTGGTTTTGCCGATCGGGTGGATGGGCGGGAAATAGACGACGTCAAATCCCATGTCTCGGATTGCCGGAAGCCGGCGCGCGACATCGTCGAAACCGCCATGGCGGTTGGGATCGCCGCTTTGCGAGCGGGGAAAGAGTTCGTACCAGCTGGCGAACTCCGCCTTCTTCCTTTCGGCGTCAATCGCGATCGGCGGCTCGAGGCGCAATTTGAAAGGGCGTCGATCGACGGCGGCGAAGGCGGCGGCCGTTTCGGACGAAAGCAAAAGGGCAAGCCGCCGGGAATTGTCCGCTTCGTCGAAGCTGGAAATGATGTTCCTGAGGCGCGCCGCGGCCTCGCCCATGGGACCCTCGACGGCGTTGAGAAGAATGCGCCGCCCTTCTTCCAACTCCACGACGATCGGCAGGCCGGCATTGCTCTTCTTCAAAAGTTCGGACTGGTAAATGGCGAATTCGTCGCGCCACGCCTCGATCGTAAAGAAGTAGCGGCCCACCCGATCGAGGGAAAACTCGGCGGCCCAGCGGTCGTTGCCGATCGCGGTCATTCGTTTTTCGCGCCACGACGTCTCATCCCCCGGTCGCCAGAGGAGAGCGACGGCGATCGGATCGTGTCCGTCGCCATAGGCGTCCGCTTCGATGTGAACGGCTTCGCCGACAATGCGCTTGACCGGATAACGGCCACTATCCACGCAAGGCGAAACAGCCTCGATTACGAGGCGGGGAGCGGCGACCGCCGAAACGGGGTCGGGAGAAGGTTCGCTTGAGGAGAGCCGGATAGTCGCTCGCTTGCGACCATCGAGAATCCGAACTTCGGCGGGCCGAAGTGTGATCGTGTCATCCGGCATGAGGTCGGGCCCGACATGGAGCGCGTCCCTCAATGGCAGAAATTCTCCGATTTCCCGCGAAACAGACGCTGCAGGCACGGATACTTCATGATCGATGGCGGAATTGGCGAGGACAAGGCGGACATGCGCCCCATTATTGGAGCGTCGCAAAGCGGCGACGACTTTAGCGGAGCGGGGCCAAATCGGCGCTACGGCGGCTTCAGCGAATTGCTTGTTCTGATCGGCGATGAAGGCGTTCGCCGCCAAGACGTCGTCGCTCAAGTCAAACGAACGATAGCTCGAGAGCTCAGCCCAGCTTTTGGCGAAGCGCCGCTTCCACTTTGGCTGTAGCTCAAGGCCATATTCGAAGCCCAGGGGCGTCGCAATCCCATCGCCAAGCGCGGCCGACAGCCAGAGACGGAGCTTCGACCTTCTTACCGCCGAATCCTCATCCCAATCCTCGCCGTCGCTCCGCCGCGGGGGCCAATCCAGAGAAAGGATAACTTGGTGAAACGCTCGCGCCGCGCGCCCAAGCGACATGAATTGTCCCGGGTCGAAAACGCTGGCGACCGGAACAAAGGCGCCGACGAATCCAGCCGACTCGAAATGCGAGGCGTCGGCGAGGCGCGTTAAGTTCGCCCAAAGCGGGATGGCGGGACGCTTTGCGCGGCCGCTTTCCGCATTGAGGCCGGACAAAACTCCCCAAGCCCAATGCGGGACCTCCGGGCTTGGCTGAAAGCAGAAGCCGGCGACGCCAATTCCTCCGAGCGCGACCAGACGGCTGTGGAGCGCCTCGAGCCACGGGCGCGCTATCGCGTCATCGGAAAAAGGTACGGCGAGCCTACACCGCTGCGCAGGCGAAATGCGAGGGTCACGCGCCAGGTTTGCTCGTTCCGAAAGACCAAGCCGGGCGGCTTCCGGCGTTCCGGCGAGCGCGAACGAGACGGGCGCCTCAACGAGAACCTGCAGCGATCGCTCGGTTGCGAGCGCGACCGCGTCGGTCAAGACCAAGCCCTGCGCGAGTCGGTCGTCGAATATGTTCTGACTGGAGAGAGAAAGGAGAATAGTGTCGAAACCGAGCCCCGCGCACGACGATAGGATCGAGAGCCAGTCTCCAGTACTCTGCAGCGCTGACGAGGGTATCGAATAGACTCGGCGCATCAAATTTTCGGCGCAATCTGACGTCCTTAATGTCTGCTAACGTCCTCGTCAGCCGTTTGTTCCCGCTGTTTGGCTCGACCGGTCCTCGTCGCGCGGCCGATGGCTGGCCCTGCGCTCTGTGGTTAATCGTAATCTTGCCGGGTCACGCACGAATAAGGCCCTAGCGAATCAGCGGACGCCGACGGCGCGTGTTCAGGAGCGGCCCGAGGCCGCGGCTTGGCAAAACGCCATCGAACTGATGATGAGGCGGCGAAGCCTCGCTCGACGGTCGTAGAGCTTAAGGGTGCCGAAGATCAGCTTGACAGAGTATTGAGGGCTGAAGGCCTGCCCGGCTTGAAGGACACTTACGATCGGCCGCTATCACGCCGCGCTGGCGGCGACGGTGATCAAGGCTCGTCCATCTCCTCCTGGGCCTCGGGCGGGCGTTTCCGCTTTTCCTGCCTGGCAACTCTCGCCTTAAACTCCGCATACCGGTCGGCAAGATCGTACACGTATTCAACAATGGCTTGCACGAAGGCTTGAAGGTCCTCAACATCCTGACGTGATGCCGTGAAGTCCTCGTCGGGATGAGCAGCCAAATTTCGAAATGCCTGCAGATGTTGGCTCCAATCATATAGTCGATCGTCAATAATTTTCTTCTCGCGAAGCTCCTTTATTCCTTTGCTTAGCATTAAATGCTTCTTCCGTTTTTCGGGTGAATCCGGGGCATCGTCTCGAAGCATGTCTCGGCAAACTGCCTCAAGAGCGCGGCCGAACATCACGCAGGCCGCCATATGAGCACCGGCTTGCATAGCCTTGTCCGCCTCGGCGAGTGAGGAGGAAACCGTTCCCGGAATTCGGAAACTGGAATACACCTTGGGCGGTGATGGATACACTCGCACGACGTCGGACCAGCGATCCTCTTCGGCGTCAAATCCTGCAAAATCTAGCTGATCCTGCGTCCCTGCCACCGCCGTTGAGCACACTGGGCATGCTCCAATCAAAAGACGAAATCCGTGGGGGTCGCCATCGTAGATACCCATTTGCTCAACTCGCCCCTGCTCGGCAACGCCGACCTTGGCTTTGCATCGTGGGCAATCGATTACAAAGGTTCTTCCGGCCATATCTCCCCGCTTGCTCAGCGCCCTGCTTGCGCCCACTTCGAAAATTGTCCAATGAGCATCGCTGGCTGACATAAAGTCGCCAGAGCCAGCAAGGAGCGGCGAGCCTTTTGGCAAAGAAGCCTTCCGGCGGCCACCGAGCGAATGAGCGTCACAGGGATTTATCCTTCGATCGTAATCGACGAAATCTGTAATCCCTGAGCAGGTCCCGCGCCTTCGCCGGCGGTTCGTCAACGTGCACCGAATAGCAGAAGCGATCGTCTTGCCCGTATACCTGACGTTCGGCAAACGCGATGACAGTGCCGTTGATCAGCGCGACCAATTGCTCGCTCTGCAAAAGACGAACCGATTCTTCACCTTCGAATACACCGATAGCAGCAAGGTCCTTGGCGATCGGGAAAATAATCTCGGTTCCGCGCATCCCCAATCCTGGCCCGTAAGGGCCGGCTCTCATCTTCGGGTCAGTCCACATCAGGCAGAATGGATGGTCGGAGGTTACAAAGCCGGCCGAGCCAGGGGGAGGTTTGAGCAAGGTCCACCTCCTCTCGAAGAGGACCGGTAGAATCTTGTCGAAGAGTCTGATCTCAATCGTGACGTGGCGCGTCCGTGGAATTTCGATCGAGAACCCTTCGCCTTCAAAATGCCGTTTGACCTCTTCGTAGTCGACACCTTCGCCCGCCAGATAACCGGTTGCTCGGGCCTTTTGGACTTGAGCCTCCCAGGTTTTCCGGTCGGAGAGCGTCAGCTCCATAAGGCGATTTATCGCGGTTTTTTCGAACGTCTCCATTCTTTCTCGGAGGCGAGGATTCCGCATCGCCAACAAACAGACGAAATTCAAAAAGATCGTCCTATCCTCACCGTCGTCAAGGGAGACGTTTTCCCTTATGCGCTTGAGCGCCGGCGCTAGCTTTCCCTCAAAATTGGCGAGGTCGTTCTCGACGGCGTTCGGGTCCAGCGCCTCCAAATCAATGCGGTTGAAGTCTCGCTCCGCGGCGACGTTCCGTGCGAGCGTTTCAAACGCCGTCCGTTTGATCATGTCCACGACGAACAGCTTGCTCGTGCGCTGCTCTCCCGCGGTGAAGCCCCGCAAGTAGCATTGCGATACGAAGTGATGGTTTCTTGCACCTTTGGACATCGAGGCGCGCCGGAGCCGAACAGGCGGCGGAACCTATCCGATTCGCGGAGATACCCGCAGCATATTTGACTCAGGCGAGAGTAGGAAGAAACGCCCATCGGGTCCGCTTTGGGTCCGCTGACGGAGGCGGTGCCAGCTAGGCTGTCGGCTACTCTCCACAATTATTTGATGTGCAGGCCTTATTATGGTGCCGGCTGCAGGGATCGAACCCGCGACCTACTGATTACAAATCAGTTGCTCTACCAACTGAGCTAAGCCGGCCGCCTGGGGCCGTTGGCGTCTCTCCATACGCGCGGCCGAGCGGACTGAAAAGGGCTATTCGACAGCCGCCTCAGTCGGATCGCGCATGAGTTCGGACCCGCTTTTCGCCGACCCGGCCGGCGCTCCCCCCCGGCGCGGCCGGCATTCCATCGGAACAATTTCTCTTGCGGGCCGTCGTAACGGCGAGCCATCAGGGAGACCGCCATGAGTAAAGAGTTTGAACATCCGGTCCCGCCGCGAACGAAAGATGAGGGCGGCCGGATCATCGAAGACAAGGCCGCAGAAGCTCGCGAGCGGATAGGCCGAATCGAGAAAGCGGCGACCGGGCCGGCGGCTGAGGCGCAGAAAGCAGCGCAGGCGGTGGAGGAGCGGATGGCCGAACGCGAGTTCGCGGAGCGAGACGTCAAACAGCGGCGGAGCGACGGCGAGGCGTTCCAGGCCGGGGCTTTATCGGCCAAAATGAAAAAGACCGCGCCTAAATCCGGCCGTGACCGGGACGAAGCCCGCGAGGCGTCGGCCTATGGTCATGAGCGCGTCCACGACGAGGAGGATCGCCTCACCCGCGGTCATTACGGCGCGGAGGCGGGGCGGGACGACGATTAGCGCGGGAATTAAGGAAGCTTCGCTTCCCACGGCCCGGCGACGCGAAGGGCCTCGTTCTCGCCCGGCCAAGGCGGCATGGTGATCGCGATGAAAACCAGCGGCTCGTCGCCAAGCGCGCGGAATTGAAAGGCGGCTCCAAGCGGAATCGTGATCGAGACGCCGGGCAGGGCGGCGACCACCGCTTCGCCGCGATCGTTGGCGCGCCAGATTTCGCCGCGTCCGCTCAAGAAATACCAGATTTCCTCGACCGTCCGGTGCTTGACCGCGTGCGACGTCGCGCCGGCCGGAAGGGTGAAATGGGCCAAACTGCCGCCGGCGAGCCTCAAGAGAACGCGCGCCAGCGTGCCGTCAGGCGCGACGACGGAAGGCTCGTCCGGCAAAGGCAGAGTTTCGAAATCTCGCATCGCAAGGCCTCCTACGACGCGCCGATCCTGCGCGAAGCGGCGGCGCCGGCGCAAGACTCGCCGCCGCGCTTTGGGCGCGTCGCATGGTCTGCTATTTGAAGCCGATGGCCGAATCCGACGCTCTGACCGAAGCCCAAGTCCTCGACGAGTTCCGCGCCGCCGGCGCTCTGCTCGAAGGCCATTTCATCTTATCGTCCGGCCTCAGATCGCCGATTTTCTTGCAAAAGATGTTCGTCTTTCAGGATCCGGCGCGCACCGAGCGCCTGTGCCGGGCCTTGGCGCAGAAGGCGCAAGCCGCTTTCGGCAAGATCGACGTCGTCGTCTCGCCGGCTTTGGGCGGCATCGTGCCCGGCTATGAGACGGCGCGCTGGCTGGGCGCCAAGGCGATTTTCGTCGAGCGCGTCGACGGAGTGTTCCAATTGCGGCGCGGCTTTACGATCGAGCCGGGAGCGCGGGTGCTGATGGTCGAGGACATCATCACCACCGGCCTTTCCTCCCGCGAATGCCTGGAGGCGATCAAAGCCCATCCGGGAATGCTGGTCGGCGCGGCCTGCCTGATCGATCGGTCGGGCGGCAAGGCCGAAATCGGCGTTCCGCGCGTCGCGCTCGCAACGCTCGACATTCCGGCCTATCCCGCCGACGCGCTGCCGCCGGAACTCGCGAGAATTCCGCCGGTCAAGCCCGGCAGCCGACTAGGCGTCGGCGCCGCCTAGTCGCGCCAAGCGTTCGTTGCGTCTCAGGAGAGGTTCGCCATGCAAGCTGCGCTCCGCCTCGGCGTCAATGTCGATCACGTGGCGACGGTTCGCAACGCCCGCGGCGGCGCCGTTCCCGATCCGGTGCGCGCCGCGCTGCTCGCCATCGAAGCCGGCGCGGACGGGATCACCGCGCATCTGCGCGAAGATCGCCGCCACATCCGCGACGACGACATGACGCGGCTCAAAGCCGCGATCGCCAAGCCGCTCAATTTCGAAATGGCGGCGACGGAGCAAATGCTCGACATCGCCCTCAGGATCAAGCCGCACGCCTGCTGCTTGGTGCCGGAAAGGCGCACCGAGCGCACGACCGAAGGCGGGCTCGACGTGATCGGCGGCTTCGAGCATTTGAAGCCCTTCGTTGACGAGCTTGGTCGCCGCGCCGACATTCGCGTCTCGATGTTCGTCGAGCCGTCGATCGAAGCGTTGGAGGCCTCGGCCGCGCTGGGCGCGCCGGTCGTCGAACTCCATACCGGCGCGTGGTGCGACGCGCTCGCCCATCGCGACAGCGAGAAAGCGGCGCATGAATTCGAGCGGCTGAGAAAAGCCGCCGCGGCGAGCGCAGGCCTGAAGCTCGAATGCCACGCGGGCCATGGGCTCGATTTCGACAGCGCCCGCATGATCGCCGCGCTGCCGGAAATCGTCGAGCTGAATATCGGCCACTTCCTGATCGGCGAGGCGATCTTTATCGGCCTCGCCGAGAGCGTGCGCAAGATGCGGGCCGCGATGGACGAGGGGCGAAAGCATGCCTGAGCCGCTCGGGCGTCCGCTTCTCTGCGTACCTCTCGCCGATCGGGGGGCGGAGGGGCGTCTGGCGCCGCGTTCCGATTTCCGACGGCATGGCGCCGCGCCATGATCATCGGCGTCGGCAGCGACCTTTGCGATATTCGTCGCGTCGAGGAGACGCTGGAGCGCTATGGCGAGCGCTTCATCGCGCGCTGCTTCACCGAGATCGAGCGCCGCAAATCGGAGGGCCGAAAGGACCGCGCCGCCTCTTACGCCAAGCGTTTTGCCGCCAAGGAGGCCTGCGCCAAGGCGCTGGGCACCGGGCTCAGGCGCGGCGTGTTCTGGCGCGATATGGGCGTCGTCAATTTGCCGAGCGGCCAGCCGACCATGCGCTTGACCGGCGGCGCCGCCGAGCGGCTTCAGGCGATCACGCCGGCCGGCTGCCTCGCCTTCATCCATCTCACCATCACCGACGAGCATCCGCTGGCCCAGGCTTTCGTGGTGATCGAGGCGCGGCCCCAGCAAAACGCCCCGGAGCGAAGCGCGGATTAACGATCTGCAATCCGCGGATCTGATCGCGCCAATTTTACGATAGGCGCGCCGAATTTGATCGAGCGGACCATTGCCGGGGCCTCGGACGTTCATAGTTCATGCGCAGGGGCGAGAACCTTCGAGGGTCGTCCCGACTGACGTCCCGAATGAGGAGGATGTCATGACAATCATATCTCTTCGTACGACTGCGCTCGCCGCGAGCCTCGCGGCCTCTCTCGCGAGCGTGGCGCCGGCGACGGCCGGGCCGATCGCGACGGCGGGCCCTCTCGCGGTCGCGGCCAGCGATAAAGTTGCGTCGCCTGTCGAGACCGTCGCCTATCGCCATCATTACTATCGTCATCATCATTACCGTCATTATGGCGGCGCGGGCGCGCTCGTCGCCGGCGCGGCCCTCGGCATTATCGGCATGGCTATGGCCAACAGTTTCGCTGATTACGATGACTGCTATTACGGCGATTGCGGCTATTATTACGGCGGCTCCGTCTATGGTCCGGTCTATGGCGGCTGGGGCGGCGGATGGCGCGGCGGCCATTGGGGCCATCATTTTGGCGGCTTCGGCCATGGCGCCATCCATGGCGGCGGTCATTTCCATCACTGAGCGGAGGAAACTTGCGACGTGACGCGGCGCCCGGTCGGCGTTTAGGCCAGCTCGACGACCTTGCCCTCATGCAGCGTCACGCGCCGGTCCATGCGCGCGGCGAGATCGAGATTATGCGTCGCGACCAGCGCGGCGAGGCCGCTCGCCTTGACCAGCGAGGCGAGCGTCGCGAAGACATGGTCGGCGGTCTTGGGATCGAGATTGCCGGTCGGCTCGTCCGCCAACAGCACGCGCGGGCCGTTGGCCACGGCCCTCGCGATCGCGACGCGCTGTTGTTCGCCGCCGGATAGCTCTGCTGGGCGATGCCGCTCGCGCGCGCTCAAGCCAAGATAGGACAGCAATTCGCTCGCCCGCTTCGCCGCCTCTTCCCGCGACAAGCCGCGGATCATCTGCGGCAGGATCAGGTTCTCGGCCGCCGAGAATTCCGGCAACAGGTGATGGAACTGGTAAACAAAGCCGATCTCGTTCCGGCGCAGCGCCGTGCGCTGATCGTCCGACATGCCGGCGGTTCCGGCGCCGCCGACGAAGACCTCGCCTGAATCGGGCGATTCCAACAAGCCCGCGACATGCAGCAAGGTCGATTTGCCGGCGCCGGACGGCGCGATCAGCGCGACCGACTGGCCGGACCATAGAGCGAGGTCGACGCCGCGCAGGATTTCGAGCAGCGTCTCGCCGCCGCCGAAATGTTTCTCGACCGCGTGCAGCCACAGCGCCGGCGTCGCCCCGTCATTCATAGCGCAGCGCCTCGACCGGATCGAGCCGCGCCGCCCGCCAGGATGGATAGAGCGTGGCGGCGAGCGACAGCGCCATGGTCATGATCACGACGGCGATCACGTCCGACGGCTCGACGCGAGACGGAAGATGCGACAGGAAATAGGCTTCGGCCGGGAAAAAGTTGGCGTCGAACAGCCAGTTGAGCCCGTGGCGGATCGCTTCGACATTGTGCGCGACGAGGAGGCCGAGCAGCACCCCGACCAACGTGCCGCCGACGCCGATCGTCGCGCCGGTGATCAGGAAAATGCGCATCACCGAGCCGCGCGTCGCGCCCATCGTGCGCAGCACCGCAATATCGCGCGACTTGTCTTTCACCAGCATGATCAGGCCGGAAATGATGTTGAGCGCCGCAACCAGCACGATCAGCGTCAGGATCGCGAACATGACGTTGCGCTCGACATTCAGCGCCTCGAAATAGGTCTGATTGCGTTGGCGCCAATCGACCATGATCATCGGCCGCTGCAAGGCGGGCTCGATCCGTTCGCGCATCTCGTCCATGTGGTCAGGGTCGTCGACAAAAGCCTCGATCACATTGGCCTGCCCGTCGAGATTGAAGAAGGCTTGCGCTTCGGGCAGCGGCAGGAAGACGAACGTGTTGTCGAATTCATACATGCCGAGCTGAAAGATCGCGACCACGGGATAGGATTTGATGCGCGGCGCCACGCCGAACGGCGTCTGCGCGCCGCGCGGCGCGATAAGGGTGATCTTGTCGCCGATGCGCAGGCTGAGATGTTCCGCCAACCGGGCGCCGATCGCCGCGCCCTGCGCCTGGTCGAAACCGTCGAGCGCGCCAAGCGTGATATGGCCGCCGACGCCGGGCAATTGCTTCAAGTCTGCTTCGCGCACGCCGCGTACGAGCGAGAACAAGGAGCCGAACGGCGATGAGGCCAACGCTTGGCCTTCGACGAGCGGCAGGACCAGCTTGACGCCTTGTACTTTCTTCACCCGTTCGGCAACCGCGTCGTAATCGGTGAGCGGCGTGTCGGCGGCTTGCAGGAAGAGATGGCCGTTGAGGCCGATGATCTTGCCGAGGAGATCGTGGCGGAAGCCGTTCATCACCGACATGACGACGATCAGCGCCGCCACGCCGAGCACGATGCCGAGAAAAGAAAAGCCGGCAATGACCGAAATCGAGCCATGGCGGCGGCGGGCGCGCAGGTAGCGCAAGGCCACCATCCACTCGAAGCGCGCGAAGGGCCGGGTGGCGAGGGCGGGCGCGTGCAGCGCGGCAGGCGCGTCGAGGGCGGTCGCGGTCATGAACGGTCCGTCGCCCCTCGCCCGGAGCCGGGAGGGGGAATTTGCCGGCTGCTTTGCAACACGCCCATCAGTTCTCCGTCTTGCCGCCAAACCGGCGGATGGCGTCCTCGACGCTGACAAGCTCGCGCGCGCCGCTGCGCCGCTCCTTCACCTCGACCTTGCCTTCGGCGAGGCTGCGCGGCCCGACCAGAACCTGATGCGGCAGGCCGATCAGGTCGAGCGTCGCGAACTTCGCGCCCGGCCGCTCGTCACGATCGTCATAGAGCGTGTCGACGCCCGCTTTCTCCAGGGCGGCGTAGATGCGGCCACAGGCCGCGTCGGTCGCGCTATCGCCGATTTTGAGATTGGCGAGGCCGATTTTGAACGGCGCGACCGCCTCGGGCCAGATCATGCCCGCTTCGTCGTGATTGGCCTCGATCAGGGCCGCCGCAAGCCGGGTCGGACCGATTCCGTAGGACCCGCCATGCACCGCGTGCTCCTTGCCGTCCGGGCCGCTGACCAAAGCTTTCATCGGCTCGGAATACTTGGTCCCAAAGTAGAAAATATGGCCGACCTCGATGCCGCGCGCGGATACGCGCGCCGCTTCGGGCAGGGCCGCGAAAGCCGCCGCATCGTGCTTCTCGGATGTCGCGGCGTAGAGCGAGGTCCATCTGTCGACGATCGCCTGCACCGCGGCCTTGTCGTCGAAATCGATCGTCTCAGACGGCGGCGCGAAGCTCAAATAGTCCTTGTGGCAATAGACCTCGCTTTCGCCGGTCGAAGCGAGAATGATGAATTCGTGGCTCAACTTGCCGCCGATCGGCCCGGTTTCGGCGACCATCGGGATTGCGGTGAGGCCAAGGCGGGAGAACGTGCGCAGATAGGCGACGAACATCTTGTTGTAGGAATGGCGCGCGCCCTCGGCGTCGAGGTCGAAGGAATAGGCGTCCTTCATCAGGAATTCGCGCGAGCGCATGACGCCGAAGCGCGGCCGGACCTCGTCGCGGAATTTCCACTGGATGTGATAGAGGTTCAGCGGCAAGTCCTTATACGAGCGCACATAGGCGCGGAAAATCTCGGTGATCATCTCCTCGTTGGTCGGCCCGAAGAGCATATCGCGCTCGTGGCGATCCTTGATGCGCAGCATCTCCTTGCCGTAATCGTCGTAGCGGCCGGATTCGCGCCATAAATCCGCCGATTGGATCGTCGGCATGAGCAATTCGAGCGCCCCGGACCGGTCTTGCTCCTCGCGTACGATCTGGGTGATTTTGGCGAGCGCGCGCAGGCCGAAGGGCAGCCAGGCGTAAATGCCCGCGGCCTCCTGCCGGATCATGCCGGCGCGCAGCATCAGGCGATGCGAGACGATCTCCGCTTCTTTGGGCGTTTCACGCAAAATCGGCAAAAAATAGCGGGAAAGACGCATCTTCACTCTCGAGGATGGCTGCGGCGGCGAATCGAGACGCCGTCGCGACGGCGGCCGGCCCGGCAAATGACCCGAAACGCCGCCCATTGACAAGCGCGGGCCGCCGGCCGGCGGGACGTTCGCGCCCCGGCTCTTTTGGGCGTTCACGGTTTCGTGATCTCAGCCCCTGTCCGTTCCGGCGTCAAGCCGGGGACTTCAGGCGCGCTCCGCGCTCGCCACCGCCGCCGGCCGGGTCGCCAAGCTGACGATCGCGGCGGCGACGAGGTTCAAGATCAGCGCCAGGAAGCCGACATTGACGTCCTGAATCGCCGTCGGCAGGAACGGCGCAAGCGTCGCGATCGTGCTGTGGCTGAGCGTCACCGCGACGACGGTCGCCACGCCGACCGCGACTCCGGCGAAGGCGCCGGCTTTCGTCAGCGGATTGTTGCGCATCAAGCTGCAGACGATCGAGGGGAAGAACTGCGTGACGAAATTGTAGCCCATTAGCAGCAGCGCGACGATCGTCGAGCCGCCCTGCAAGGTGAAATAGACGGCGATCAACGCCACGACCGGAACCAGGCCGCGCGCCGTCCAGGCGACCGTCTCCTCCCGGGTCTGCGGCCGCAAGCTGCGAAAGACGTCGTTGGCGAGAAGCGTCGAGGCGGCGACGAGAATGATCGAGCCAGGCACCAGCGCCGTCAGCACGCCGGCCGCGCCGATCACGCCGACGAACCAAGGATCGAACGTGTTGATCGATAGTTTGAACAGCGACAGATCGATGTCCGAGCCGGTCAGGCCTGGAACTTTCAGGATCGCAGCGAAGCCGCAGAAGAAGACGAACAGCAAGATCAATTGATAGAGCGGCAGGACGACGGCGTTGCGGCGGAACGTACGCTCCGCCCTGGCGGTCAGAACGGCGCCGAAGGCGTGCGGCCACATATAGAAGCCGAGTGCGGCGAGCAGCGCGGTCGACTGGAACCAGACGAGGCCGTACTCGCCAGAGGGCTTCAGCGCCAGGAAACCGGGCTTGGCCGCGTCGATCGTGCGGAACATCTCGCCATAGCCGCCGAAATAATGGAGCGGCAGGTAAATGCCGAGAAAGACGACGACCGCCAAGATCAAGATGTCTTTTACGGTCGACGTCCAGGCCGAGCCGCGCACGCCGGAGACGAAGACATAGGCGGTGATGATCGCGGCGCCGATCCAGATCGCCGCCGTCGAGGAAATCGCCCCGTACGACGCGACCGAGACGATGATGCCCAGCCCTTTGAACTGCAGCACAAGATAGGGAATCAGCGCGACGACGCCGACGGCGGCGATCAAAATCCCCAGCAGAGGACTGTCGTATTTTCGCGCGACGAAATGCGATTGCGAGACGATCCGCTCCTGTCGCGCGTAGCGCCAGATCGGCGGCAGCAGCCAATAGGAGAGGGTATAGGCGAGGCAGCCATAGGCGAGAATGTAATAGGTCGGCGCGCCTTTGCCGTAGGCCCAGCCGCTGCCGCCTAGAAAGGTGAAGGTCGTGTAGATCTCGCCGGCTTGCAGCAGGAAGACCAGCAAGCCGCCGAACCCGCGGCCGCCGACCGTCCATTGCTCGAGCGTCATATCGTTGCCGCCGCGAGCGAGAAGCCCGAGGACCAGCGCCACGGCCGCGGCGAGGAAGATGATGACCAGCGCGCTGTTCATCGTCCGGCTCCGCGGTCGCTCTCGACGTCCGAATTGGCGGGGTCGTTGAAAAAGATCAGCGCCATGATCGCCGCGGTCAAGATCACCCAGCCGACGAGCCAGGCGAGCACAAGCGGGAGGCCGAAAACCAGCGGCTCGACGCTGTTGACGAAAGCCGTTCCAATCAGGATGGCCAAGAAGGGCAGGGCGGCGAGCCATTTGAGGCTAGTCATGACGTCTCCGGCGGAGAAGGCCCCGCTCTTGCTTGCTTATCTTAACGAAAGCCTAGTCCTGCGACAGACGTCCGCCAAGGGCGCTTCGAAGCTTTTGCGACGGCAATTCCCTGAAGCGGCGGGACTTGCGCGCTCGGGGCCGAAGTATGATTCCCTTCGGCCCCATGCGATAATCAGGCGATGTTCCTATCGTTCTTTGCTGCGCTGCGGCAAGCGCATGTGCCGGTCACGCCGCGCGAATACCTGACCCTGATCCAGGCGCTCGAGCGCGACCTCGCCGAGAAGTCGGTCGAGGACTTCTATCATTTGTCGCGCGCCCTGTTGGTCAAGGACGAGCGCAACCTCAACAAGTTCGACGTCGTCTTCGCCGCGACCTTCAAGGGCGCGCTGTCGCTCGCGGCCGCGGTCGAGCAGGTCGAGATTCCGGAAGAATGGCTGCGCAAGCTGATCGAGCGTTACCTGACCCCGGAGGAGCGCGCTGAACTCAAGGCTTTAGGCTTCGACAAGCTGATGGAGACGCTGCGCCAGCGCCTCGCCGAGCAAAAGGGCCGTCATCAAGGTGGCTCGAAATGGATCGGCACGGCCGGGACCTCGCCGTTCGGCGCTTACGGCGAGAATCCCGAAGGCGTGCGCATCGGCCAGGACAAAGGCCGCCACGGCCGCGCCGTCAAGGTCTGGGACCGCCGCGACTTCAAGGACCTCGACGGCGACGAGGCGCTCGGGCCGCGGGCGATGAAGATCGCGTTGAGGCGGCTGCGCCGCTTTGCTCGCGAAGGGGCGGCGGAGGAGCTCGATCTCGACCGGACGATCCGCGAGAGCGCCAGAAACGGCTATGTCGACGTGCAATGGCGGCCGGAGCGGCGGAACGCGATCAAGGTGCTGCTCTTTCTCGATGTCGGCGGCTCGATGGACTGGCACGTCGAAGCGGTCGAAAATCTCTTTTCCGCAGCGCGCAGCGAGTTCAAGCGGCTCAGCCACTTCTATTTCCACAACTGCCTTTACGAAAGCGTGTGGACGAAGAACCGTCGTCGCCATGAAGAGCGCACGCCGACGCTCGACATTCTCAACACCTATGGCCGCGACTACCGCGCCGTCTTCGTCGGCGACGCTTCGATGAGCCCCTATGAGATCACGATGCCGGGCGGCTCGGTCGAGCATGTCAATCCGGAGCCTGGCCAAGTGTGGCTCGAGCGGGTCACGCGCGCCTATCCGCACGCCGCTTGGATCAACCCGACGCCTGAGCCGCAATGGGGCTATTCCCAGTCGACCGCGATGATCCGCCGCATCTTCGGCGGCCGGATGTATCCGCTGACGCTGGACGGGCTGGAGGCGGCGATGCGGGAGCTGACGCGTTAAGGCCGCACCACCAGGACCGAGCAATGCGCGTGGCGGACGATGGTCTTGGCGTTCGAGCCGAGCAGGTAGTCGGACATGACCGGCCGATGCGAGCCGACGACGATGAGGTCGGCTGCCCAGGCGCGCGCCTCGGCGAGAATTTCGTGGTAAGCGCCGCCGACCCTGACGACGTGCGAGACGCGCTCTTTCGGCAATCGGACCCCGGCGGCGAGCTCCTCGAGCGCCTTTGCGGCGCGCTCCTCCTGCGCGGCGTCGAAATCGGCCGGGACATAGTCCATGAAGGTCGCCGGCAGCAGCGGCTGGACGTTGACGAGCCGCAGGACGCCGCCGCTGGCCTCGGCCAGCTCCACGGCTTGGTCGATCGCGGGTTGCGCGAGTTCGATTTCAGCGAGATCGATCGGGACCACGATGCGCTTGAACATCGCTTCTCCTCCGCAGGCTCCGCGCCGGTCCCCTCGGCCAAGGCTCGCGGACGAGGCGGCTCGCCGGGCGGAGCACGAGGCGAGGATGCGCGCGCGCCGCGCATTGTTCAAGACTGGCCGGGCCCGATCGCCGAGGCGAACGGCGAGGGCTCACAAATCGTGGCTCACAAATCGTTGTTCGACCGCGCCGACATCGCTATAAGGGCGCCCATCGAGGCGGAGGATTCTCGGAATGGGTGTGGTCGGTATCACTGAGAGTTACAGACCGTCGGAAGACGAACCCTTCATGAACGAGCGCCAGAAGGAATATTTCAGGCGCAAATTGCTGGATTGGAAAGAGGCGATCTTACGCGAGAGCCGCGAGACGTTGGCGGCTCTGCAAAGCGAAAGCGAGAATCATCCCGACATCGCCGACCGGGCGTCCTCGGAAACGGACCGCGCAATCGAGCTCAGGGCTCGCGACCGTCAGCGCAAGCTGATCGCCAAGATCGACGCGGCTCTGGCCCGGATCGAGGACGGCACGTACGGCTACTGCGAGGAAACGGGCGATCCGATCGCCCTGCGCCGGCTCGACGCGCGGCCGATCGCGACGCTGTCGGTCGAGGCGCAAGAGCGCCATGAACGCAGGGAGCGCGTCTACCGCGACGATTGATAGAACGTAAAGACCGGCGCGAGCCGGCTTTTTTATTCTCAGCCTGGGTCGCGAACCGCGGCGACCGTCAATTGGTACGACCGAGCAGCTTGGCCATTTCCGCCTCCAGCGAATCGAGGTCGGAGAAGGGCTCCGGCTTGCTCGGCGCGGCGGGCGGAGGCGCCGGCTTTGGCGGCGCTTTCGGCTGAGGCGCCGGCTCCTTCGGTTGAGCCGCCTCTTGATGCGAGGCCTCTTTTGTCGCCGGCGGCGGCGCGGCCGGGGACGCGGCGGCGGGCGCCGCCGGTTTCGGCGTCTGCGGCGCGGAGGCCGGCGAAGCAACGACAATTGGCGGCGGAAGCGACGAATTCCTCGCCGGGATCGTTGTCGGCGTCGGGGCGGGCGAAACGGCTGGCGCCGGGGCGACGGCGGGAGCGGCCGCCGGCGCGGGCGCGACGGCCGCAGCGGGCGGCTGTGCGGGCGGAGCCGCCGCAACCGGCGCCGGCCCGACTGGCCGGGGCGGCGGCAAGGGCGAAGAGGCGGACCTCGCCGCCGCGAGGTCCGGCGCTTTCGGCGTGGCGCGGCTTTGCGCGGCGATGTTGGGCGGCTCAGGCCGCGGCTGCGGTCGCGCCGGCGAAACGGGCGGGTGCGGTTGAGGCGGCGCGACCGCGACCGGGGCGGCCTGAACCGGCGCGGGTATTTTCGGCGCGGTCGCGTTTTGCAGCGGCGGGCCTTCCTTGTCGCGGAGCTGCGCCGAAGCTTGGGCGTGGACGCGGATGATCTGCGATTCGACGACGACGTCGTTCGGCCCGCCGATCATCACCAGGTGCTCGACATTGTCCCGCCGCACCAAGACGAGCTGGCGCTGGCCGTCGAGGCTGAACGCGTCGACCAGGCCGAGGCGCGATTGTCGCGCGCGTCCGCCGCCGGGAAGGCGCAGGCGATGGGCGAAGAGCGCGCGGTAGGCGATGACGATGGCGATGATCGCGATGACGGCGATCGCCAGATAGACGATCGCTTGAAGTTTCCAGTTTTCGGGCAAGGCGAGGCTACTGAACCATTGCATGTCAAAACCCGGACCGTCTCATGCGCCTCGCCGGCCGCTTAGGCGGCTCAGCCGACCGACGCGCAAGCGGCGCGGGCGTCGAAGAAAGCGAACGGCGTTCCTGCGCATCGAATGACGTCAAAACAAGGCCAAGAACAGCGTCGCGGCTACACAAAGCTGATGATTTGCGCCTTCGTCAATAGCAAAAGCGGCGGCGCGCGCCGCGACCCTTCGCCTGGCGACGGGCAAATCAGGCATTTTGACGCTCGCGCCATTGCCATCGCCAAGGCCGGACCGCATTGTTGCCGAATCAGGCGCTTTGCGCGAAGCCGGTTGCGCCGCGACGTTTGGCGATCGGGAGAGCCAGATTTCTCAAAACCTCGCTGTGGAAAGTCGCTCCATGAGCCAAGCTCCGCCGCCCGCTGGGATCGACCGCATGGACCGCGGCGCCAATCCGGGCTCGCTGCTCCTGCTGACGCTTTGCCTCGTCGCCGCGATCTGCGCGTTCTATTTTCTGCCGGCCGGGCAGGGGGCCAAGCTCGCCTTTTGGATGATCACCTTTCTCGCGGTGATCGGCATTTTTGCGCTCCTCTTCTACACGTTCGGCTTTCTGCTCTTTTCCGGCCAGGCGGCGCGCAACGACACGACCAAGATCATCGCCGACACGAGCGCCGAGGGCCTGCTCGTCACCGACGCCGATTCGCGCGTCGTTTACGCCAACGAGGCCTATATGACCTTGTCCGGCGCGCATGACGTCAGCGATTTGCGAGTCGTCGAGCGCCTGTTCACCGGCGCGCCGGAAATTTCCGAAGCGATTTATCGTCTCGCCCAAGCGGCGCGCGAGGGCAAACGCGGCGCCGAAGAATTGCGCATGTCGCCGCCCCTGACCGGCGACGCGCCGGTCGGCTGGTACCGCATCCGTGTCCGCCCGCTCGAGCAGCTCGGCCGCGGCCGCGCGACCTTGTGGACCGTCGCCGACATCACCCGGGAGCGCGAGCGGCACGAGAACGTCTTTCAGGAGCTGCAGCACGCGATCGACTATCTCGATCACGCGCCCGCCGGGTTTTTTTCCGCCGAGCCGGACGGCTCGATCTCCTATATCAACGCGACCCTGGCCGGCTGGCTCGACTACGACCTCGCTCAATTCGGCTCGGGCGGATTGAAGCTCTCCGATATCCTCGCCGCCGACGGGGCGGCTCTTGTCGGAATCGTCTCGGGGCGGCCGGGCGAGGTCAGGACCGAGCAATTCGACGTCGATCTGAAGCGCCGCAGGGGGCAGGTTCTGCCGGTCCGCATTCTGCACCGCGTCGCCTTCGCCGGCGACGGAACGCCGGGCTCCTCGCGCTCGCTGGTGATCAGCCGGGCGCCGGGCGAAGAGAAAGCCGAAGACTTGCGCGCCGCCGAAGTGCGCTTCGCCCGCTTCTTCAATTCGACGCCGATGGGCATCGCCTCGGTCAACGCCGCTGGCGCGATTTTGCGCTCCAACGCCGCTTTCGCGCGCCTCGCGCCGGCGGCGCTGAAGGCCGCCGCCGATCAGGGCGGTCCGAATGTCTATGCCGGGCTCGCCGAGCGCGATCGCGGCGCCTTGCGCGAGGCGCTCGCGGCGGCCGCGGACGGCAAGGGCGAGATCCCGCCGGTCGACGTCGCTTTGCAAGGCGATGGACAGCGCTCCGCCCGCTTCTTCGTCTCGCCCGCGGAGCCCGGCGGCGAGGACGGCGCGGCGGCGACTTTGTTCGCGCTCGATACGACCGAGCAGCGAGCGCTGCAGGAGAATTTCGCCCAGAGCCAAAAGATGCAGGCGATCGGCCAATTGGCCGGCGGCGTCGCCCACGACTTCAACAACGTGCTCACCGCGATCATCGGGTATTCCGATCTGCTGCTCGCCAATCACCGGCCGACCGACCCGTCCTTCCAGGACATCATGCAGATCAAGCAGAACGCCAATCGCGCCGCCGGCCTGGTGCGACAGCTCCTCGCTTTCTCCCGCCGTCAGACGTTGCGGCCGCAAGTGCTGCAACTCGCCGACGTCCTGTCGGAACTGCAGAACCTGCTGCGCCGGCTGGTCGGCGAGACGATCGAGCTCGAGGTCAAGCATGGCCGCGACCTCTGGCTGGTCAAAGCCGACCTCAACCAGTTCGAGCAGGTCGTCGTCAACCTCGTCGTCAACGCCCGCGATGCGATGCCGGACGGCGGGCGTATTTGGCTGCGCACGCGCAACGTCGCTGCGAGCGAATGCGCCTCGTACCGCGAGCAGTCGCTGCCGGCCGCCGATTACGTGCTGATCGAGGTCGAAGATACCGGCCACGGCATTCCCGCGGACGTGCGCGACAAGATTTTCGAGCCGTTTTTCACCACGAAAGAGGTCGGCAAGGGCACCGGGCTCGGCCTGTCGATGGTCTATGGCATCGTCAAGCAGACGGGCGGCTTCGTGTTTGTCGACAGCGAGCCTGGGCGCGGCGCGACGTTCCGAATATTCCTGCCGCGCCATATTCCCTCCGCCGTCGAGGAGCCGGCGAAGAAGGAGGCCGCGAAACCGGCCGACCTGACCGGGCAGGGCGCCATTCTTCTGGTCGAGGACGAGGAGGCGGTGCGCTCCTTTGCCTCGCGCGCGCTCGCCTCGCGCGGCTATACGGTGCTGGAGGCCGATTCCGGCGTCGAGGCGCTGAAGGTCGTCGACGCCGCGGACGGCAAGATTGACCTCATCGTCTCCGACGTGATCATGCCGGAAATGGACGGGCCGACCATGCTCACCGAATTGCGCAAGCGCGGCCTCACCGCGCGGGTGATCTTCGTCTCCGGCTACGCCGACGACGCCTTCGCCAAGAACCTGCCCGAGGGCCAGGACTTTCTCTTCCTGCCGAAGCCGTTCACGCTCAAGCAATTGGTCGAAACCGTGAAGGGCGCGATGAGCTGAGAAGGGTCGCGGCGGCGGATCGCAGCCCGCGAAGACCGTAAGAAAGCAGTGGCGGGGCGCTCCAACGCGCTCCGGCCGTCTGTTTTTCGGGAGCCCGCCCATGCGCGCCGAGCAGGGTCGCATCGCTTATGCGTTGACATTGATCAACGACTTCTCGCGGGCCAAGCATCGCAATATGGGCTTCCCGCGCATCGGAGAGGCGGCCGTTGTAGACGGCATGATCGACCGGGTGAAAGACCCGACGAAACAGAGCCAAGGCTGGGCCAGCTTGTGCGGACCGGCCGCCTTCCTTTATTGCCTGCTCAACACGCATCCGGAGCAGTACGTAAAATATGTAATCGATCTGTACCTCACGGGAAAGGCGCGCATTGGATCCCTGAAAGTGGAGCCAAGCGTCGACTGCCGCTATTACAGGCCGCCATCGGACAGAATCGCGCCGGTGGACTGGATCGCGCTCGCCAGCCTCCGCGATTCGGAGAACACGACGCTCACCTATTCGTCGGTCGATGATACGGCGGCCGGCATCACGCTGCCGCACAGCTTGGCGCATTGGTTCAGCGCCGCCGGCTTTTCGGGCGTGAGGAACGACACCAATCTGGTTCACCGCAAAGGGCGCAAGGAGGTCGAGAATTTCAAACAGGAGGCGGACCTGTTCCGCTGGGTCTGTCTGTTCATCAACACCAATCTGCTCTACCCGGCGAAGCAAACTCGCAAATCCATATTTCCCGATCATTGGGCGGTGGTGGAGCAGGCGCCGCGAATCGCCAACGGCTCTGTCAGCCTCACTGTCTATTCGTGGGGCTCCCTCATCGCGATCCCGGAAGTCGGCGCGCTCTCGATCGACGACCTTACGAAGAATTTCTACGGCGTGGTCTCCGCAAAGCCGACCTGAACCTTCAAGAACGTGCTCGTCCGTCCAAGGGGCGCGGTTGCGCGGCGCTTGTCTGCTGATACGATGCTCGCGTCAGACAGGATCGTTCATGCGCTTCGAAGGCACCGCGACCTATATCGCCACCGAGGATTTGAAGATCGCGGTCAACGCCGCCATCGTGCTCGAGCGGCCGCTGCTCATCAAGGGCGAGCCCGGCACGGGCAAGACCTTGCTGGCGGAGGAGATCGCCAGCGCGATCGGCGCGCCGCTCATTTCCTGGCACATCAAGTCGACCAGCAAGGCGCAGCAGGGCCTCTACGAATACGATGCGGTGTCGCGTCTGCGCGATTCCCAGCTCGGCGATCCGCGCGTCTCGGACATCCGCAATTATATCAGGCGCGGCAAGCTGTGGGAGGCGTTCGAGCATCGCGAGCGGCCGGTTCTGCTGATCGACGAGATCGACAAGGCGGACATCGAGTTCCCCAATGACCTCCTGCTCGAACTCGACCGCATGGAATTCTTCGTCTACGAGACCGGCGAGACCGTACGCGCCAAGCAGCGGCCGATCGTGGTCATCACGTCGAACAACGAGAAGGAGCTGCCGGACGCCTTCCTGCGCCGCTGCTTCTTTCACTACATCCGGTTTCCCGAGCCGGAGACGATGGCGCGGATCGTCGAGGCGCATTATCCAGGCGTCAAGAAAAGACTGGTCGACGAGGCCCTGCGCATCTTCTTCGAATTGCGCGAGGCGCCGGGCTTGAAAAAGAAGCCGTCGACCTCGGAGCTGCTCGATTGGCTTAAGCTCCTGCTCAACGAAGACATTTCCGTCGAGACTTTGCGCGAGCGCGATCCCAAGAAGCTGATCCCGCCGCTGCATGGCGCGCTCCTCAAGAACGAACAGGACGTGCATCTCTTCGAGCGGCTCGCTTTTCTAAGCCGCCGCGAACGGTAAGAGCGGACGGCGCAAGGAGCCGCTGAGGTCCATTCCGTTCGCCCTCGGGCGGTGGCCGTTAACCGAATATTCGTCATGAATCGCCGCAAACGCCAATGATTGCGCGGCCGCGGCCGCTTGGCCCGCTTTTAGTAAGACAAAATTATGGGGCGGGGCTCGCTAGTTTGAACCCGTATGTACCGCGTCCTCGTCTGCCTCACCTCCGAGCACGATTGGCGCCTGCTGGTTCTGGCGGCGGGCGTTTGCCTGCTCACCGGTTTCGCCGCCATTCAGCTCCTCGAACGCGTCAAGGCGGCGCGCCGTTTTAGGGCGCTGAGCGTCATCGCGGCCGGTTCGGCGACGGCATTCGGCGTCTGGTCGACCCATTTCATCGCCATTCTCGCTTATCGGCCAGGCCTCGATCTCGCTTTCGACATCCCGCTCACCGCCCTGTCGCTGATCGTCGGCGCGGCGTTCCTCTGCTGCGGCTTCGGCCTCATCGTCTATGGCGAGACGCGCTTCGCCGCGCCTCTCGGCGGGGCGACGATCGGCCTTGGCGCGGCGGCGAAACATTATATCGGCATGGCCGCGCTGCAGGTGCCCGCCGATCCGACCTGGACGCCGCTTTACGTCGTCGCCTCGGTGGCGGCGCCGGCGGTCCTCGCCGCCGCCGCCTTGACGATCGCGCAACGCGGCGGCCGGTTCGCCCGGTTCGCGGCGGGCGCGATGTTGGGCCTTGCCGTGTGGGCGCTCCATTTCGTCTCGATGGCGGGGCTGACCCTCATCCCCGATCCGGCCCGCGCCGTCGGCTCGTTCTCCTTCGATCCGTCGACGCTGGCTTTCGCCATCGCGGCCGTCGCCATCGCCGCGCTGTGGGCGACGATGACCGCCGCGTTCTACGACCGCCGCTTGGCCGATCGCGAGGCGGAATTCGCCGCGCAGCGCGCCACGCTGGCGCGCGACGCCGAGGCGCAATTGCGCGAGCGCAACGCCCAGCTCGACGCCGCCCTCAACAACATGTCGCAGGCGCTGTGCATGTTCG
Source organism: Alphaproteobacteria bacterium (assembly GCA_021325385.1). Lineage (GTDB taxonomy): Bacteria > Pseudomonadota > Alphaproteobacteria > Rhizobiales > Beijerinckiaceae > Roseiarcus. The sequence goes on along the minus strand of JAJPHH010000139.1, from coordinate 15,955 downwards.
ACGGCGAGCGCCGGCTCACGGTCTGCAACGCGCGATACGCCGAGATTTTCAACCTGCCGGCCGAATTGACCAGGCCGGGCACGCCGATCTTCGACATTCTCAAATACCGCGTCGCGCAAGGCATGTACCCCGGCGAGGACGGAGAGGCTCATATTCGCAGCCGGCTCGAAATCGCCGACCGCAACGTTCCGACCAAGTCGTTCCTCGAATTTCGCGACGGGCGGATCTTCTCGGTCCTGCATATGCCGATGGCCGGCGGCGGTTGGGTGGCGACGCACGAAGACGTCACCGAGCAAGTGCGCGCCCAACGCGCGTTGAAAGAAGCCCAGGCGACGCTGATCGAGGCGCGGGCGAAGGCCGAGCGCGCGGCGGCCGAGGCGCAACGGGCGCATCAGGGGCTGCTGGAGGCGTGCAATTTGATGGATGTCGGGCTCGTCCTGTTCGACGCCGAGGACCGGCTCGCCCTGTGGAACAGGCGCTACGCCGAACTGCATTACGGCGACGCGGCGGACAGCCTCAGGCCCGGCGCCTCGTTCGAGGAGCTGATTCGAGGCAGCCAACAAAGGGGCGGGCGCGAATACGGCGACGAGGCGGAGCGCGCCGAATGGCGCAAGCAGCGCCTGGCGCGTCACCGCCTGCCGGAAAATTCGGAAGAGATCCGGCTGCCGGACAATCGCTGGATCAAGGTCGACGAGCGCCGCACCGCCGACGGCGGCAGCATCGGCGTCCGTACCGACATCACCGATTTGAAGCGCCGCGAGGAATCCTTTCGTTTGCTGTTCGAGGCCAACCCTGTCCCGATGTGGCTCTTTGACAGCGAGACCAAGCGGTTTCTCGCCGTCAACGACGCCGCGGTGGCGCACTACGGCTATAGCCGCGAGCGTCTGCTCGGCATGACGGTTTTCGACATTCGTCCGCCCGAGGATGGCGAGAAGCTTCGCGCCAGTCTGACGGCGTCGAAAGAGAGGCGGCAGAACGGCGAGATCTGGCGGCACGTCAAGGCCGACGGCGAGACGATCGATGTCGCCATTTACGGCCACGCCATGACCTATGCCGGCCGGCGGGCGACGTTGATCGCCGCGGTAGACATGACCAAGGCGATGCGGGCGGAGGCCGAGGCGCAGCGGGCGCGCGAATTTCTCAACGCGGTCTATGAGAACGTCCCCGCGCCGGTCATCGTCAAGGATGCGCGCAGCCGGCGCCTCGTCCTGGTCAACAGGGCCGCAGAAACCTTCCTCGGCGTGCCGCGCGCCGATCTGATCGGCAAGACGGCGGCGGAAATCTACTCGCACGGGGAAGGGACATTCCTCGGCGAGCTCGACCGCGAGGCTCTTCAGGGCCGCGAAGCGGTATCGGACGAGTACCAGGTCGAAACGCCCGGCAACGGCGTGCGCTTCGTCATCTCGAAGCGACTGCCGATTCTGGACGAAAGCGGAGCGCCCGCCTACCTGGTCACGGTGATCAACGACGTCACCGAGCGCAAGCGCGCCAGCGAACGGATCGCCCATCTTTCCACCCACGATTCGCTGACCGGCCTCGCCAATCGCGAAGCGTTCGGGCGGCAGCTCGCCGACGCCCTGGCGCGGAGCGGCCAGCGCGGCGTCGCCGCGCTCTGCATCGATCTCGATCGCTTCAAGGAGATCAACGAGCTCAAAGGGTACGCGATCGGCGACGCCGCGCTGCGGGGCGTCGCGCGCCGTTTGCAGGAGGCTGCGGGCGACGCGTTCATCGCGCGCGTCGGCGGCGACGAGTTCAACCTTATCGTCTGCGAAGACAATCAGCCGGCCGCGGCGATGGCCATGGCCGACCGCATCCTCGCCGCCTTCGCCGACGAGATCGAAATCGAGAACGTCTGGCTGAAGATCGGCCTCAGCCTCGGCGTCGCCATCGCGCCGGCGGACGGCGCCGATTCCGCGACCTTGCTCGGCAACGCCGAGGCGGCGCTGCAGCGGGCCAAGCGCGAGGGCAGAGGCGTCGCCCGGTTCTTCGAAGCGGGAATGGATTCGAAGCTGCGCGAGCGCCGCGCCTTGCAGCACGAGCTGAAATCGGCGATCGCGCTTCAGCAATTGCGCGTCCATTACCAGCCGCAAGCCGACATGGCCGGCGAGATATTCGGCTTCGAAGCGCTGGCGCGCTGGCGCCATCCGGCGCGCGGCTTCGTTGCGCCGGGCGTGTTCATTCCGATCGCCGAGGAGAGCGGCGCGATCAAGGAGATCGGCGCGTGGATCCTGCGCGAAGCGTGCCGCGAGGCGGCGTCGTGGCCGCGGCCGCTCAGCGTCTCGGTCAACCTGTCGACGGTTCAATTCCGGCAAGCCGACTTGATCGAGACTATCCAGACCATCCTCGCCGAGACCGGGCTTCCCGGCCGCCGGCTCGAACTCGAAATCACCGAAAGCGCGCTGATCGACGACCCCGATACGGCGCGCGCCATCCTGCGTCGAATCAAGGCGCTCGGCGTGCAGATCGCCATGGACGATTTCGGCACCGGCTATTCGTCGCTGTCGTACCTTCAATCTTTCCCCTTCGACAAGATCAAGATCGACCGCTCGTTCATCGTCGGCCTGGACGGCAATCCGCAAGCCGGCGCGATCATCCGCGCGGTGATCGGCCTCGCCCATGGCCTGCATCTGCCGGTCGTCGCCGAGGGCGTCGAGACCAACGAGCAACTCGCCTTCCTGAAGCGCGAGGCCTGCGACGAAATGCAGGGCTACCTCGTCGGCCGGCCGGAGCCGATCGAAGAATACGCCTGCGTCGTCGGCCGGACCGAGCTGAAGGTCGTGGCGTAGGCGCTCCTCCCCCGTGGAGCGAAGCGGAACGGGGGAGGGGGACCATGCGAAGCATGGTGGAGGGGGGCTGCGGAGGTTCAGGACAATCCTTTGAGTCGGCGGCCCCCTTCCACCGCGCTTCGCGCGGTCCCCCTCCCCCGCTTCGCGGGGGAGGATAAGTACCTCACCCGAACTTGTTGTTCTTTGGGAACCCCTTCGGCGGCAGGCGGCCGGCTTCGGCGCGATTGCCGATCCAGTCCTTGAGGTCCTTGGCGGGGACGGTCCAGACGCGGTCGGAGGAATCGCGCCAGGTCAGGCCCTCCTTCAGCGCGAAGACGCGCGCGTCGGAAAGGCCGCCGTCCTTGTACCTTTGCAGGCGCACGCCCTTGCCGCGGGCCATTTCCGGAACTTGCTCCAGCGGGAAGATCAGCAGCTTGCGGTTCTGGCCGATCGTCGCGACGTGGTCGCCTTCGGCCGGCGCGACGGCGGCGACTTCCGCCGGCGTCTCGACGACGAGCACGGCGCGGCCCTTGCGGGTCGAAGACAGCATGTCGTCATGGCCGACGACGAAGCCGCGGCCGTCGGTCGAGGCGATCAACGCCTTGGCGCCCGGCTTATAGAGCAGCACGGCGGCGATGTCGGCGCCTTCGTCGATATCGGCGAAGAGCCGGATCGGCTCGCCATGGCCGCGGCCGCCGGGCAGTTTCGCGGCGTCCAGCGTGAACGCCTTGCCGTTGGTGGCGACGACCAGGATTTTCGACGTCGTCTCGGCCGGGAACGAAGCTTTCAGCTTGTCGTCGCCCTTGAAGGCGAGGGTCGAGAGATCTTCGATATGGCCCTTGAGCGCCCGGATCCAGCCCTTCTCGGAGACCACGATCGTCACCGGCTCGCGTTCGACCAGGGCTTCGGCGAGATCGGCGACGACGACGTCCGGCGCGTCCTCGAAGGTCGTCCGCCGGCGGCCGAGCGGGGTGTCGGGACCGTACTTTTTCCTGATGTCGGCGACTTCATAGGCGACGGTCCGCCATTGCTTCTTCTCGTCGCCGAGCAGCTTGGCGATATCGGTCTTTTCTTTCTTGAGCGCCGTCTCCTCGCGCCTGAGCTCCATCTCTTCGAGCCGGCGCAGAGCGCGCAGGCGCGTGTCGAGAATATACGTGACTTGCGCTTCGCTCAGCTTGAACGCGGCGATCAGCTCGGCCTTGGGATCGTCCTCCTCGCGGATGATGCGGATCACCTCGTCGAGATTCAAGAACACGATCATCATGCCGGCGAGCATTTCGAGCCGGCGCTCGATCGCGGCGAGGCGATGGCGCGAGCGCCGCAGCAGCACTTCGCGGCGATGGTCGAGCCATTGCTTGAGCGCCTCGGCGAGCCCGACGACGCGCGGCACGACGCCGTCGACGAGCACGTTCATGTTCATCGGAACGCGCGTTTCGAGCTCAGAGAGCTTGAACAGCGATTCCATTAGGGTCGCCGGCTCGACCGTGCGCGAGCGCGGCTCGAGCACGATGCGCACGTCCTCGGCCGATTCGTCGCGCACGTCGGCGAGGAGCGGGACCTTCTTCTCGTTGAGCAGATTGGCGAGCTGTTCGATCAGCCGCGATTTCTGCACGCCATAGGGGATTTCGGTGACGATCGCGACCCAGGTCCCGCGCCCCGTATCCTCCTTGGTCCAGCGGGCGCGGACGCGGAACGAGCCGCGGCCGGTCCGGTACGTCTCGGCGATCTGCTCCTTGCCGTCGATGATGATTCCGCCGGTCGGAAAATCCGGGCCGGGCGCGAATTTCAGCAGGGCTTCGCTGGTCGCCTTCGGTTGTTCGATGAGATGGAGCGCGGCGTCGCAAAGTTCGGCGAGATTGTGCGGCGGGATCGACGTCGCCATGCCGACGGCGATGCCCTGCGCGCCATTGGCGAGCAGGTTCGGCAAAGCGGCGGGAAGGACGATCGGCTCCTTGGCGTCGCCGGAATAATTGTCACGGAAATCGATCGCGTCTTCGTCGATGCCTTCGAGCAGGAGCCGGGCGATGTCGGTCATCCTGGCTTCGGTGTAGCGATAGGCCGCGGCGCCGTCACCGTCGATATTGCCGAAATTGCCCTGGCCCTCGACCAGGGGATAGCGCGAGGTGAAATCCTGGGCGAGGCGAACCAGGGCCTCGTAGATCGCCTGGTCGCCGTGCGGATGGAACGAGCCCATCACGTCGCCGACGATCTTGGCGCATTTCTTGAAGGCCGAGCCGGGATCGAGCCGCAGAATGTGCATGCCGTAGAGAATGCGCCGATGCACCGGCTTCAGGCCGTCGCGCGCGTCGGGCAGCGCCCGGCCCATGATCGTCGACAGGGCGTAGGCGAGATAGCGCTCTTCGAGCGCCTCTTTGAGGTTGACGTCGACCGGGGCGGGCGGCGGCGCCGGGGGAGGAGGAGCGTGTCTGGCCATGGCAAGGGGTTAGAGGAGGGGGCGAGTCGGGGCAAGCGGCGCGCAAACCTTCTCCCCTTGCGGGAGAAGGTGGCGCGCGAAGCGCGCCGGATGAGGGGTAGCGAAGCGAGACGGACCTGGCGTCCATGCGAATCTGCGGCGCCGTGCTCAGCGCGCGGTCTTTGAACCTCAGGCGGCCGAACGAACTTGTCACGCGGCAGTCGCGGTTTTCGGCGCGGCGTCCGCTCGTCGGCCGCACGTCTCGCTTCGCTCGACTACCCCCTCATCCGGCCGGCTTCGCCGGCCACCTTCTCCCGCAAGGGGAGAAGGCGACGGCGCCAAATTTTTCCAAATCCATATTTCCGCGTTTTGGGGAAAATCAATGGCTTATCGCGCGAAAAATTTGGAAACGGAATCGTCGGGCGGCGCATCCGGGCGGCCTTCCGCCGCCGCCTTGGCCGCTTCTTCGGCCGCCTCCGCCGCATAGGCGGCGCGGCGCGCGTCGACCTCGGCGAGCTTCTGCAAGATGCGCTCGCGCGCATCCTCCTCCGCGTCCCAGCCTTCGTCTTGCGCCGTCTCCTCGTCCGGGTCGTCGTCGCCGCTGAGCTTTCGCAAGATGCGCTCGCGCGCCTCGTCGTCGCTCTCCTGGCTCTCGCCGATGAAGCCGAAGCGGGGGCCGGCCGGGCCGCGGGCCGGCGGGCGGTATTTGTCCATCTGACCGATGACGCGGATCAGCTTGTCGACCGCGCGCAAATCGCCTTCCGCCACCTTCTCGGCCGCAAGGCGCAGAGCCGGGTCGAGCCGGGCCAGTTGCAGCCGCCGGTGTTCGGCGCTCGGCTCGCCGCCGCGCCGGTCCAGCGCCGCATTGACGATCTGGCGGACGCGCTCGCGCGAGAGGCCCTCCCGCTCGGCGATGGCGTCGTAGCTCCAGCCGAGCTGCATGAGCGAGAAAATGCGCGCGTCGCGCTCGGCGCGTCCGACGGCGTTGGCGAGGCGGGTTTGGCGGGCGGGCATGGGAAGGGTCCTCAGGAACGAAAAGCAAAATTATACAGCAAATTCTGATTTTCAGAAACAAATTTTGCAAATTGGGCTTTTTTGCTTGCGCAATCAACTACTTGACGCCACCAGTTTTCAGTTTTCGGTTTTCCGTCCCAGGAGAGCGGAAGCCGCCAGTCACGAGCCAAAGAGGACGATCGATGCGTGATGACCGGCAGCACAACCGAGCGCGCCACTCTGGGACCGGCGAAAGGTCCGCCTATATCCCGCTTTTCCCGGCGACACGCGGCCAATATTGCGGGCGCTGAATGCCGCCGTGCTCGCCGGCGTCAAGCCGCGCTCCTCGCAATCCTCGCCATGCTCGCGCGCTAAAAAGCGCGCTGCGCGTGGCTCCGGGTTGCTCCGGGGCGCAGCTTGACCCCGGCTGCGCTGCGGCGGCCTTCTGGAAGGGTCGGGACGAGGGGCGTCGCCCCTCGCTCCGCGAGGCAGTTCGACTCGCCTCCGGCGGGTCGAACCAGGGGCAGGGATGAGTGGAGCGAACGGGCCATGTTCGTCTGTCGTTCATCGCTGCCGAAACGTCGCGGGGGCCCTGCGCTTTGCGGAATTCCGCAAGCGTCTGTTGTCGAGTTTGCAGCGCGACGACGGAATCGACGACCACTTCAGGGGGGCGGCGCGCGGCGGCGAAACGGAGCGAAGCGCGACGATCGATCACGGACCCCCTCCAAGCGCGGCGCCGGCGACATAATTTTTCAAACGAAGCGCGGCGATGATCGTTATTCAAGGTGAAGCAAGCTTCCTTCGCGCGCGCGAGAGAGGATGCGATGACGATAGAAGGCCTCGACGAACTCGAAGACGAAATCCGTCGCCTGGCGGCGGAATCGCTGGCGCTCCGCACCGTGCTCGCCCATGTCCTGGCGCGGCTCTCCGCCAGCGCCAATCCCGACATCGCCGCCGCGATTCGGCGCGGGCTCGAAGACGCCGAGCGCGCGCTCGAGGAAAAGCGGGCGGAGGAGGGGCTCTCCGCCGCCGGCTTGGCGACGGCGCTGAGCGCGGTCGAGATCGTCAAGGCGGCGACGTTGCGCGCCGGCCGGCCGCCGGCGGGGTTCAAGGAGGAGCCGGGCGCGTTCCATGCGGAGTCGAATGATCAATGGCCGGAAGACGATTATTGAGGGCGGTTCACGCGCCTTATGCTGAGGCTATGACCCGGCTCGCCGTCAAGCCCAAGCCGCTTCGCGGTCGCCTCGCCACGGCAAGCTAAGAGTACATCATCGGTACGTCGCGCCACGGCGAGGCACCCCGGACTCCTCCGCGCGCCGCCTCGGCGCTTGTCGCCGCGCTCCGGAGCGCCGAGCCTCGTCCAAACGCATCGCGCCCCGCCCATTGCCGGCGCGGGCCAAAGCTGATGGAGTGGGCTAGCGGGCGCCGCGCGCGCTGGGCCAGCCGGCGCTTCGCCTGACAAGACTTCCCGGCCCAATGGGAAGGAAACGCCATGCCGCTCTTTGTCACGCTCGGGAATTTCACGCCGCAAGGCTACCAGACGATCAAGGACGCGCCGAAACGGGCCGAGGCCTTCAAGGCGCAGGCCGCCAAGGCGGGGATCAAGGTGAAAGAACTGCTCTATCTCCAGGGCGAATACGACATCATGACCGTCATCGAGGCGCCGGACGAAGAGAGCCTCGCCGCGCTCGCCCTCGGCGTCGGCAAGCTCGGCAACGTGAACGGCAAGACGCTCCGCGCCTTCACCCTCGCCGAGTTCAAGAAAATCGTCGAGCAAGTCCCGTAATCCACGGCCGCCGGTCGCGGTTCTGTGAACGTCGGCTGAAGAACTTTGGCCGGCGCGAGAAAGTTATTCGGCCAGACGCTCAGGGCTGCGTCCCTCCCCCGCAAGCCCGACACGCGTCAAACTTTCGGCCTCGCTGGTAGCCCGGCGAGGCCGAATTTATATGGCGGTACTTTCGCCGAGGCGGTCTGCGCCGGGGGCCGGCCGCTGCGCCGCGGCCCAAATCGATCGCGGGCGGTCGCGCCTTTTGTGCTCGGAGGAACCGGATCGTTCGGCCGCGCGTTGCTAGGCGCGGTCCGTCTTTCATGAGAACTCCCATGCGCCCCGCCGCCGAAGCCGACATCCTGCCTTTCAAACCCGTGCGGCGCACGGCCGGGAGCGCCAGGCCGCCCGCCCCGAAACGGGGATTGTGGGCTAAAATCACGCGGTTCTTCGCCGACATTCTTCGCCGCCGCCGCCGCGCCCGCATACGCAGCCAGCTCCAGGTCATTCACCGCTGGGAGCGCGCGCGGCGGGCGTGACGCCGGGCTTCAGCTAAAATCGAACTCGATCGCGTCGACACGGACGAGGTCGATCGTCGCCTGCGCCAGGGCGCGCGGGTCGGCGATTTGGGCGTCGGCCGCCGCTTCGACCATGGCCGCGGCGATCTCCAAGCGCAGCGCGCGGTCGGCGGCGCTGTCGCCGCGCGCCTGCAGCACGTCGCAGACGATCGCATAAGCCTCGCCCATGATCTGGGTGTCGCCGTCGTCGAAGACGCCGAGAAAACGAGGATGCGCGGTCATGGTCCAAGCTCCGTTCCGCAAGCCGGGCGGAGCGGAGAGAATCGCATGCGCGGCAGGGTTCGGACCAGTCACGTTCGCGAGATGCTGCGTTGCGGCGCAGAGGTCCTTTCAGGTTCGGCGCAAGCGCGCCTGCCCGGCGCGTCGCCGGCCCGCCCCGGCCGCAGAAGGCGCCAGTCCAGCCCCGCCCAAGCTCCAGCGCGGCTAATAAGCCCGCCAAACCTGGAGGGGCGAGCTGAATGTGCGGCATAGCGGTTGCGGTCGATTGGGAGGATGCGGAGGCCTCGGTTCGCCGCCTGGTCAGGGGCCTCGCCCATCGCGGCGATGTCGACGATCCGATCGTCAGCCCGCGCAAAGACTGCGCCATGGGCACGAGGCGGCTGAGGATCGTCGACGCCGAGCGCGCCGTCCAGCCGCAAGCTTCGTTCGACGGCCGCGTCCTCGTCTCTTTCAATGGCGAGATCTACAATCACCTCGAGCTGAGGCGCGAGCTGGAAGCGCGCGGCGTCAAGTTTCGCACCGAGTCCGACACCGAAGTCCTGGCCTCCTCCTTGCGGGTCTGGGGGCCGCAAGCGCTCGAACGGCTGAGCGGCATGTACGCTTTCGTCGCGCTCGACGCCGCCAATGGCGAGTTCCTGGCCGCGCGCGATCCGTTCGGCGTCAAGCCGCTCTATCTCATCCAGTCCGGATCGGGCGCGCTGTTCTGCTCGGAAATGCGGCCGCTTTTGGCCTCGGCGCCGGGCGACGTGATGCTGCTGCCGCCGGGCCATCTCTTGACGCGAAAGACGGTGCTGCGCTTCGCCGCGCCGTTCGGCGGCCCGCCGCGGCCGCGCATCGATCATGATCCGAAAAAGCTCGACCGGCTGCTGGCGGCGGCCGTCCATTCGCGCCTGCCGCCCGACCTGCCTTGCGCGCTGATGTTCAGCGGCGGCGTCGATTCGACATTGATCGCGCATTACGCGCGCCAGATCCGGCCGAACCTTCCCGGCTACTTCCTGGGCGACGATCGCGCGCCGGACCACCGCTACGCCGCGGCCTATGCCGAGGCGACCGGTTTCGATCTGCGCCGCGTCGCTTTCGACGAGACGGCGGATATCGGCGCGCGGATCGGCGCGGTGGTCGCGACGGTCGAGACGTTCGAGCCGAGCGTTGTGCGGGACGCGTCCTGCACTTGCCTCATCGCCGAACGCATCGCCCAAGACGGGCATCGCGTCGCGCTGGCGGGCGAGGGCGCGGACGAATTGTTCGCCGGCTACGCGCCGCTCGAATGGGCTTACGACCAAGGCGACGCGGCCGGCGCGTTCGTGCGCGATCAATGCCTCGCCGACATGCACCGCACCAATCTGCAGCGGCTCGACCGCGCCTCGATGCGGTTCGGCCTCGAGACGCGCGAGCCGTTTCTCGATCGCGCCGTCGCCGGATACGCGCTCGGCCTCGGCGCGGCGGACCTGGTGCGGGGCCCGGACGGCGCGCCGCAGGGCAAGCAGCCGCTGCGCAGCCTGTGGGCGCTGCATCCGGCGCTTCCCGAGGCGATCCGCGTGCGCCGCAAGTCGCCGCTCCATGTCGGCGCCGGTTTCGACCGCAGTCAGAAGAGTTCGCCCTGGATCGACTACGCCGAAGAGGCGATTTCGGACGCCGACTTCGCCGAGGGCCAGAAGCGCTTCGCGCGTTTCGACCTGCGCAGCAAGGAGGAGCTCCTCTATCTCGAGAAGCTCGCCGAATGTTTCGATCCGTTCCGGGTTCCGCATCTGACCGCGCGGCCGCGCCTGCGTTTCCCCGTCGCGGAGAAGCCCAGCCCGGTCAAGGAGCGGCTCGCCGACTTCCTCGTCGAGGCTTAGGACGGAGCGCGCCGCGCCGCGCGGATCGCGCTCGGCGTGTCCCCCGTCTCTTTGCGAAAAGCCCGATTGAACGACGAGATGTCCGAAAAGCCGGACTCGAACGCGATGTCGGCGATGCGCAGCCCGTCATAGCGCCTGTCGGAAAGCATCGCGCGCGCATGGGCCATGCGCATTTCCTTCAACTTGGCGGAGAAAGTCGTACCGGATTCCTCGAGCAGGAGTTGCACGTACCGCGACGACAGGCCCAAGAAAGCGGCAGTCTCGGCGAGATTGATGCTCGGATCGGCGAATTTCCTGGCCAGATATTTCAGGACGGCGTCGCGCCGCAACGCCTTGAGGCCGCCTTGCCTGACGTGCTCCTTGTTGTCGCTCGAAGGCGCGAAGACGAGCGCGGCCAGATCGACGAGATGGTTCGCCATGGCGCGCTCGAGCGCCTCGTCTTCCCCCGCGAGCTCCCGTTCCGCGAGCGCTGCATAATCCCTCAGCAGACGTATCGCGGAGGCGTCCGGCGGCAGCGCCGGCGGAATCGGGCCGTCAATATTGCCGATCCGCTGACGAAGCAGGTCGGCGCGAAATACGACCGCGATCGCATCCGACGGCTGCCGCGATCCATTGACGCTCGGCTCGCTGATGCGCAGCAGGCAAGGCTGGTTTTCGGCGAGCTCTCCTTCGAAGCCTCGATGTTTGAGGTAAAGGCGAGCGCGCCGTGGAAAGATGAAGGCGAAGGCGTCCTCGTCGTCAGCGGCGATTTTCGCGTCGCGCGACACCAGATAGGGGGTCGCCGTACAACCGGTCATGGTCAATGCGCCGAGCTGCCCGACCCACTGGTTGATCGTGACCGGATCTCGGGACGGCGCCGAGAGTTCGAAACGCAACACCGCCCGAGCAAATTCCTCCATCCATTGGCGAAACAGGCGGCGGTCGTCCGGCGACGGACTCGTCCAATTCATGGTCTGCAATTTGCTCATCAGCGATCCCCCCAGATCGTACTGATATGCGCCGCTCGGGCCGCCCAAAGCCCTTCGCGAAAGGCGAGCGTTTATTAACAGTCATTGCGCGTATTGCAAAGGCGGATTTCGCGTAGCGCCAAGACAGCCGGTTGTTACGCCGCTAAGGAAGTGCGTCGGCCGGCGCCTGGCGAGTCCCGCCAGGTACTAACGGCTGCGCAATCAGCACTGTGGCGCGAAAATGGGCAGATTTTTCTTCTTATTGACTTTATTCGTCGGATTGTCGTCCGCCTCGGCCCATGCGCAGGCCAGTCGCACCTTCGTCTCCTCGCAGGGCAGCGATTCGAACGCCTGTTCGCGCGCCGCGCCTTGCCGCACCTTCGCCGGCGCGATCGCCAAGACCAGTTCGGGCGGCGAGATCGACGTGCTCGACAGCGCGGGCTACGGCGCGTTCAACATCGACCGGGCGATCAGCATCGTCAACGAGGGCGGATCGGTGGCCGGCGTCCAGGCCGCCGCCGGCGCAACGGCGATCACGATCAACGCCGGCGCTTCGGACGCGGTCTATTTGTCCGGACTGACGATCGAAGGCGCCGGCGCGGGCGGAGACGGCGTACAATTCCATACCGGCGCTTCGCTGACCCTCGTCAATTCCGTCATCCGGCATTTTGTCGGCGACGGCGTCGACATCACGCCGAGCAGCGCTCCGATGACGTTCGATATCGCCGACACGCGGGTCTCCGACAATGGCGGCGTCGGCGTCTTCATCGTGCCGCAAGGATCGGCAAGCGGGGCGAAGGGCAATATCACGCGGGTCGCGGCCGACAATAACCAGTACGGCGTCTATATCGACGGCGAAAACGCCATGATTCCCGTCATCGCGACGATCGCGGACAGCACGATTGCGAACAACAAAGGCGCCGGCCTTGCTCTGACGAGCTCCTTCAATGGAACGATCGGAACCACGGCGAACGCGATATTGAGGAACTCGACGCTGAGCAACAATGCGATCGGCTTTTCCGTCAGCGCGTTCTACTGCTTTCTGCTGCTCAACCATTCGAGCTTCGTCGCCAACACGAACTTGGCCTCCATTCCCCAGCCGAGCGGCCCGCCTGGCGGCTACAGCCAGGTGAACACGAACGGCGACAACAGCTTCTTCCTCAACGGACCGAATATCGGCATCACCGAGCTGAACTCGACGCCGTTGCAGTAGCGCCCGCTTCATTCTTTGGGGAGCAGACAAAAAATGACGAAATCGAGCTTGCTGGCCGTTTCCGCCGGCGTGATCTTGACGTTCGCGTCGTTCGCCGCGCTCGCTTCGGCGCTGCCGACGCGAACCTGGGTGTCCGGCAAGGGGAGCGATTCCGGCTCCTGCTCGCTCGCTTCGCCTTGTCGAACCTTCGCTTACGCGATCGCCCAGACCGCGGCGGGCGGCGAGATCGACGTGCTCGACCCGGCCGGCTACGGCGCGCTGACGATCACGCAATCGATCAGCATCGTCAATGACGGCGTCGGCGAGGCCGGCGTTCAGGCGGGATCGGGCGGCGCGGCGATCACGATCAATGCCGGCGCGTCTGACGTGATCCAGCTTCGCGGCCTCACGATCGAGGGCGCTAAAATCAGCAATACGGGAATTCAGTACAATAGCGGCGCTTCGCTCACCGTGGTCAATTGCGTGGTGCGCAATTTCACCGACAATGGCGTCGACATCGCGCCGACCAACGGCGCGATGTTCTTTCTGAAGGATTTGCTCGTATCGGACAATGGCGCAATCGGCATATTGGTTCAGCCGCAAGATCCCGGCGCCGTCAAGGGCGTCATGGATCACGTGAAGGCGATCAACAATCCGACCGGCGTCAAGGTCGACGGCGCCGACACGGCTTCGTCGCCGGTCAACGTGACGATCGTCAACAGCTCGATCGCCACCAACACCAGCAATAGCTTTGCCAGCACCGGCGCCGGACTGCTCGTCTCCGCCGCCTCGGCGGGCCAGACGTCGGTCAACGTGCGCAACACGAGTTCCGACGACAGCGCCTACGCCTTTCAGACTTCCGGGCCGGCCATTCTGCGCCTGGCGAATTCGGAGGCGAGCGGCAATTATGCCGGAATTGTCGTCGATCAGGCCAGCACGGTCTACAGCTATCTCGACAATGACGTCACCGGCAATACGACGAACGTATCCGGCTCTCTCTCAACCGGGACGAAGCAATAGGCGCGCCCGCCCAGCGCGGCGGCGTTCGCCAAAAGCTTTCGCTCGTCCTTGGTTCAGCTCTTTCAAGGAAGGTCGTGATGGTCAGATATGGTCGCCTTTCGCTCGCTGCGGCGCTTTTCGTCATGGGCGCGCCGCTTTCTTCGCCGGCGAACGCGCTGCCGACGCGGACATGGGTGTCCGGCAAGGGCGGCGATTCCGGTTCGTGCTCGCTGGCTTCGCCCTGCCGGACCTTCGCTTACGCGATCACCCAAACCGCGGCCGGCGGCGAGATCGACGTGCTCGATCCCGCCGGCTATGGCGCGCTGACCATCACCAAGGCGATCAGCATCGTCAATGACGGCGTCGGCGAGGCGGGGGTGCAGGCGGGCTCGGGCGCTGACGCGATCACCATCAATGCCGGTACGACGGACGCTGTCCATTTGCGCGGCCTGACGATCGAGGGCGCCAAGATCGCGGCCAACGGCGTCACGTTCAATACAGCGGGCTCGCTGTCGGTCGTGAATTGCGTGGTTCGGAACTTCACCAATGCCGGGATCAACATCCGTCCCGGCGCGGCGACGCTTTTCTTCTCGACCTTCAATATTTCCGATACGCTCATCTCCGATAACGGGGTTGCCGGCGTTTACGTCATCCCGCAAAGCGGCGGCTCGCCGAGCGGCGAAATCGATCGCGCCGCCATCGTCAATAACGCCAACGGCCTTATCGCCGACGGCTCCTATTCGGCTTCGTCGGCAATCAAAGTGACGGTGCTGAACAGCGCGTTGGCCAATAATGCCGGCGCTGGGGTCGCCGCAACCTCGACGGCCAGCGGCGCCGGGATGACGGTGATCGTGCGCAATTCGACCGCGGCCAACAATACCTATGGCTTGGAGGCGACCAGTTACGGCGTCATCCGGGTCGGTCAAACGGTGGCGACAGGCAACAATACGGGCGTCGGAATCTACGGGGGTACAGTGTACAGTCTCGGCGACAACATCGTCGACGGCAACTTGGCGAAAGACGTCGACGGCTCGCTGTCCTCCGCTCCGCTTTATTGACGGCCGCATGAGCAGGGTCTTCCGGCCTCGGGCGGCGTGATCACGCGGCGGCCCGCCATGGCGTCGACCGCGGAATCCAGCGCGGCACATTGATCCGAAAGCTCTCGTATTCCGCGCCGAATGTTTGCTCGAGCGTCGGTTCTTCGATCGTCACCACCCAGACATGGAAAAAAAGCCAGAGTAGCGCGCCGTACCAGAGAAGAGGCAAGTCGCCGAACAAGAGCGCTTGACCAAAAATGACGGCGACGAGCGCGATGTAGATCGGATTCCGCACGTAGCGATAAAGGCCGGTCACGACGAGCTTTTGTGGCGGCGCGATCGGCGCGGGCGTCCCCAGCCCCTCCAACGCAAAACGGGCGAAAGAATCCACAATTCCGGGCGCTCCGGCGATGATCAATACGCCGCCCAGGCTGCGGGTCGGATCGAGGCCGAAAAAAGCTGGCCGAAATTCCCAGTGTGTGACCCACCAGGGGATGAAACCTGCCAGCGTCAACGGCGCAATGACGAAGAACAGAGCGGAGCCCAGGACGGCGATTGCTTTCGACATGGCGTGCTCCCACGACCGGCAGCCGAAACTCGCGACGCGTAATCTCAACCTGTCCGAACCTCAATGCAGCCATGACCGATTTGCGCGTTCAGCGGTCGAATCGCGACGGACTTGCGACAGCGTCTCGACCAGGCCCATCGTCCAGCATATCGGACATCCGCGAAGCGCGACGAGGGCGGCGACGCCCGCGCCCAAGGATAGCGAAGGGCGCCCGGTCTGGTGGACGATGGCCCAAGCCAGGAGCGCCGCCGCGGCCGCGCCGCGCATCAGGTGCGCGCTCAGGAAGGCGCTCCCGAACATCCCGGCCCGACGAAAGTAATTCATGCGCTGTCTCGTCCGCCGTCCTTCGCGCCGAGCAGGTATTCGCGCACCAGCGCGCGGGCGCGGCGCAGGCGGCTTTTGGCCGCTTCGCGCGTCACCCCGAGCCGCCCGGCGATTTCCCAAATCGTCAGATCTTCGAGATCGCGCAGCAGCAGCACTTCGCGATGCGACGGCGAAAGCGACTCGATCGCATTGATCAAGTCTATGCGCAACTCGTCCGGCGGGACCTTTGCGAGTTCGCGCGACTCTTCCAGGCTGGCGAGCTCCTCGACGCCGCGCATCAGCATCAGCGCCGGCAGCATGCAAAGGCGCGCGATGAC
>JAJPHH010000059.1 GCA_021325385.1 Alphaproteobacteria bacterium | reverse complement strand
TGGTCGGCCGAGGCGACGGAGGCGAGCGGCGGCAAGTCGCTCGGCGCGGTGCGCGCCATGCATGGCCGCGTCGCCGCCGGCAAGCTGACCGACATCGCCTTCGACGACGCGCAAAAGCGCATTCTCGTCGCCGCCAAGATCGTCGACGACGAGGAATGGCGGAAGGTGGAGGAGGGCGTCTATACCGGCTTCAGCCAGGGCGGGCGGTATGTCGCGCGCTGGCCCGATCCGGATAGCGGCCATACGCGCTACACCGCCGAGCCGCGCGAGATTTCCCTGGTCGATTTTCCCTGCCTGCCCGATGCGACCTTCGAAGTGGTGAAGGACGGCCGTTCCGAGCGGCGGAGCTTCGCGCACGCGCCGCTCGAAGCGGGCGCGGAAAAATCCGCGGCGCCGGAGGCCGGCGAGAGCGCCGCCTCGCGCCTCGACGAGCTCGCCGCGCTTCTCGCCGAGGCGCGGGCGCTCAACCAGACGCTCCAGAAGCAGATCGAGGCGACGGGCGCCACCGAAGCCGCCGCGCCCGCGCCATCCTCCGAACCCGATGCGGCGCAAAGCGCCGCATCGTCCCTCGCAGCGCCGCCGTCCCCGAGCGGACGCGAGCCTGCCCTCCCTCCCGAAGCGCTCGCCAAGGCGCTCGGCGAGATGGCGGCGCTGCGAGACCAGATCGCCGAGCTCGGCCCGACCCTCACAGCGCTCGCCGCGCGGGTCGCCGCGCTCGAAAAGCAGCCGCTGCCGGCCAAGGCCGCGATCCGCGCCGTCGCGAAGGCGCATGACGATGAGGACCGCGCCGGCGGCTCAGTCGACGATGCGGTAAAGCGGCTCGCGGCGCTGCCCTCCGAGGAGCGCGCCTATGCGCTGATGAAGATCAGCCTGGCCAACCCGATTTCGCGGCGTTGACGCGCCCTTCCATCTCAGGGGCAATCAAATCGATGACGCCTGACGCGTTGCGCGAGCAATGGCGCATGCGCGGCGCGACTGCGCCGCTGCGCGCCGAGATGACGTTCGAAGGCGACGCGCTCGTTCTCGGCGCGGGCGTGGTCCTCGCCAAGATTGGCGCGGCGAACGGTGGCGGATCTGAGGACGCGCGTCTCGCTGCGCTCCTCAACGTGGCCCATCGCCGATCGATCGCGCCGCGCGCGCTGGGTCACATCCGGCGCGCCGTCGTCAAGAAACGGGAAGACGACACGACGTTGGCGCTGATCCATCTCGCGCTCAGCGGCGTCGCGAAGCTGGAGCGGCCGACGGAAGGCGCGCGGCGACTCTTCGTAGCTGACGAGCTGATGAAGGCGGGGATCGCTCCGGGCGCTGTAATCGGCGCGTTCAGCCGCTTCGAGGGAAGTCTGGATGATCTCGAGCGCCGCTACGACCCGGATCAGCCGCGCGTGCCTTCAGGTAATGGGCGTGAAAGCGGGCAGTGGACGAGCGAGGATTGGGCGAACGCGACGGCGGCGAGTACTTCCGTAACATCAAGCAATCATGCTGCCCCCAATCAAAGCTCAACCAGACGGATTCAAATCGCAGACAATTCATCGAATTGGTTTCGATATCTCAACTATCTCAATCCGATCGGCGAGGCGCACGCCCAGACCGCCGAGGCGGAGCTGGAGAGGGAAGAAAACGAACCAAACTCTGAGGAGAAAGAGCCGTTCGTAACCTATTTCGATCCGGAAACGGGCCGCTATTACCAATATCCCCCCGCCAATCGCCCGCCAGCAGGCTGGGTCAATATGGAGCGCCTGCCGAAAGGCGAGACATTCATCTAGCCGGCAGAAACGCCAAACGAATCAGATGCTGACAATAGTACGAAAGAGCCCGTCAACGGGGAGAGTCGCCAGCCAGAATCGCGCGGACCTATCGCTGCCGCTACGGCAGCCATCGCGACGGCGGCCGCGCGCGCCATGCAACTGGCAAGGAATCGCGCGGTCGGCAAGGGGTTTGAAAAAACAGTCGAACGGAAGATCTCTGAAGCTGGACTTGATTACGGAGAACAAGTTACGGTCAAGACTGACAGCGGCGTTCCTTATCGCAGTGACTTTATAACTAGAGACCCAGCGACAGGTGAAATTGGCGGCGTCGAAGCGAAGGGGTCGGCCACCGCGCCTTTAACTTCCAACCAACAAAGGGCGATTCCGTAGATAGCGGAACGTGGCGCAACGATTGTTGGACGAGGTAAGCCAGGCTTTCCTGGGGGCATGCGCATTCCGCCGACGAGGTTTAGAATTGTCCGACCGGGATCGGAGAAATTCATGACCATCGAACAGACTGATGTCATCGATTTCTGGGCGACCAAAGATGACAGCCCAGAAATATCGTTGATCATAGCCGACCATCTTCCATGGGACGTCGACGAGGCGGAGCACCTTTGGATGCTGCAAGCTAAGATAAATAAGTACCTAGCTGCAATTGGGAGCGGCGAACTTTACGAAAAGGTGCCAAAGGCGCTTGACAAACGTATCGTCATTACGCTTGCGCCAAAATACCTCTTGAGCAAAAATGCGCAGTATTTTGTCGACAGAGTTCAAGGACTTATCCGATCCTACGGTTTCGATTTCCGAGTGGACGACAAGCTATCGGACCGTAACGAAATGCCGGATGAGTTAAAACAATCGAATGTGAAACCGGTATAGACCCGTCGAGCTCCGGACGCGGATATCTTATCTTTGGTTGGAGATTCGGTTCGGTGGAATGAACAAACACTCCTAGTTAAGTTTCTTAGACGGATAGTGCTGCGTATGGACAGAGATGTCGCCTTAAGAATTGATAGTATGATTATGGGCCCTCTCGGAACCCTAGACGGTATCGCTCACTATAAGAAGAACAATCTATCGGAGCATGACTATTCCGAGTTGGTTCGTCCAATTGGGCGAGCAATGGGTGAACTGATCGAAATATCAGAATCGCTTCACTGCCGCTTTCCGGATATCGTGCCTAAGGAGCTAATACCGCCCAAGAGATGAATTGGGGTAACCTTTGTGAAGAGGAAGCGGAGCTCCGCTTGCGGCTGAAATCAGTATGACGATTGACCAAATGGACGTCGTCGACTTCATCGTGGGCTCCGAGCGGGACCCGGAAATTCGCCTCGTCATCGCAGATCACCTGCCTTGGGACATCGAAGAAGCCGAGCATCTCTGGCTTCTGCAATGCAAGATCAACAAGTATCTTGGCTTTATCGAGAGCGGCGAGATCTACGAAAAATGGCCGGCGGCGAGAGGCAAGCACCTCGTCATCGACCTTGCGCCGAAATATCCTCTAAGCGATCGCGCGCGTAATTTGGTTGTGAAATTCCAAGCGCTCATCCGGTCCTTTGGGCTCGAACTCCGCGTGAGACAAGCAGCGCTTGCGCCAGAATCAGAAATCGCCATCGGCCGAGGACCAGTCGGCGAAGGGCTGCAGTGAGAGTAATTTTGGCTTACGGGACTCTAGCTGGCCTAGCGCTCGAATCTACGCCAAAATCTCAAGCGCATCCTTAGACGCCCGGCTAGGGGATTTGCGGCCGCATTTCTGACGAACGGTTTACCGACGAGCTCGCCGCCTTAAGGGCGGCGCGCAATTCTTAGCAGCGCCTGCAGCGCGCTCAGACCGTCACCATAGCAGCGACGAACGATCCAGCAACCCGGTCATGGGCCGCGGCCCTGCGAGCGGATCATGTCGTTTTGGGCAGTTGAGCGAAATTGCTCGCCTGAAAAGTCGCCGCCTTCCCTTCAACCAGCAGGAAAGAACCTTAAATGAGCATCCTTCAAATCACCGAAGAGACCCTTCGTCTCACCAAGGAATCCCTCGCCCATCCGAACGAGGCGCTCGCCAAGTCGGTCACGGTCGCGACGGGGCTGAACGCTTATGATCTCCAAGCGCCGGCGAAGAACCTCTATCCGGTCATCACGCCGCTCCGGAACGCCATCCCCCGCGTGCAGCGCGCTTCGCCTGGCGATGCGGCGCGCTGGCGCACGGTCTCGTCGATCATGGGCTCGGGCTTCGATGCGATGGGTTGGGTGCCGGAAGGCCAGCGCTCGGCCAGCATGTCGTACCAGTCCGCCTTGCAGGTTGCGCCCTATATGACGCTTGGCGAAGAGGACACGGTCACGTTCGAAGCCGAGGCGGCGTCGCAGGGCTTCGAGGATATCGACGCCACGGCCACGCTTCGCCTGTTGCAAAAAACGATGCGCAAGGAGGAGGCCGGGCTGCTCGGCGGCAACGCCTCGCTGGCGCTCGGCGCGCCGGCTGCGCCGTCGCTGTCGGCCTCCGGGACCGGCGCCACGCTGCCGGCTGCGACCTATTCGGTGATCGTCGTCGCGCTTTCGTTCGAAGGCTATCGCAATTCCTCGCTCAGCGCCGGTCTCGCCACGGTGAAGACCATTACCGGCAATGACGGCTCGACCTATACGCTGAACGGCGGCTCTTCGATGAAGAGCGCCAACGCGACGCAGGCGGTGACGCTCGGCCAGACGCTGTTCGCCACCGTACCGGTCGTCAACGGCGCCGTGGCCTATGCCTGGTTCGTCGGCGCGGCCGGCTCGGAGACGCTGCAGGCGATCACCACGATCAACAGCGTCGCGATATCCGCGCCGCTCATCGCCGGGCAGCAGGCGGCGAGCGCGATCACCGCCGATTGCTCGCGCAACGCTTCGCTCGCCTTTGACGGGCTTTTGACGACCGGCTTCAATCCGATCAACAGCGCTTATGTCCAGTCTTTGGCCACCGGCGTCGCCGGGACCGGCTCGTTCCTGACCTCTTCAGGTCGCGGCTCGGTTGTCGAAATCGACAACATGCTGCTGCAGATGTGGACGAATTACAGGCTCTCGCCGACCGTCCTCTATGTCAATGCGCAGGAGCAGAAGAACATCACCAATAAGTGTTTGACCAACGCTTCCGGCCCGCTGATCCGCTACAATGTCCAGGCGGACAGCGGCGAGGGCGGACCTTATGGCGTATCGGCCTCGGGCGTGGTGCGCTGGTACTATAATCCGTTCAGCGTCGACGGCGGCTTCGACATTCCGCTCAAGGTCCATCCCGATCTGCCGCCGGGCACGATCCTCGCCTATTGCGAGCGGCTGCCGGTTTGGTACCAATCGAACGAGACGCCGAACGTCGCCGAGGTGCTGACCCGGCGCGATTATTATCGGGTCGACTGGCCGGTGCGGACCAGGCGGCGCGAATTTGGCGTCTATGCCGAAGAGGTGCTCGCGGTCTACGCGCCGTTCGGCGTCGGCGTCCTTACCAATATCGGCAACGGATGAGCCGGCGAAAGAAACGCGCCAAGCCGGCCAAGGCGGGGCGCGAGCTCGTCAGGCTCAAGGCGCCGGCAGGCTGCGCGCCGTTCAAGCGCGGCGGCCGGCGCTACGTCCCGTCGAAGGACGGGATCGTCGCGGTTCCGAAAGGCCTGCTCGACGATCTCGTCGCGCATGGCTTTACGCCGCTCGCCGAGGCCGAGCCGGCGGCGAGCGCGGACGAACAGAGTGGCGGGGAGAGCGATGGCGGCGGATGACCTGACCAATTTGGCCGCAGTGAAGGCCTGGCTCGGCCTGCCGAGCGGCGCTTCGCCGAACGACGCGACGCTCGCCGCGCTCATCACCGCGGCCAGCCGGTCGATCTATGCCTGGCTGTCGCGGCCGGCTCTGCTGCCGCGCGCCTATAACGAGACGCTCGACGGCGAAAGCCGGCGGATCGTTTTGCGGCAATGGCCGGCGCTGAGCGTCGCGTCGGTTGCAATCGAGGGGCGCGCGATCGAGCCGGTCGGCGCGCCGCAAAGCCGGCCGGGCTGCGGCTATCTGCTGCAAGCCGCCGAGAGCGCGCCGCCCGGGCGGCCGCAAGCGCTCGACATTTTCGGCTGGCGCGTGCCGCGCGGGCGGCAGAACGTGACGATCGCCTATACGGCCGGCTACGCCGTGATGAGCGAAGCGCAGAGCGTTCCGTCCGCCTCGCCCTGGCAGGTCGCGGTCGCCGCGCCTTATGGGGCCTGGGCTTCTGATCTCGGCGTCGTTTATGCGGCGAGCGGCGCGGCGTTGACGCAAGTCGCCGCCGCTCCGGCCGCCGGACAATACAGCGTCGCCGGCGGCGTCTATTCCTTCTCCGCCGCCGATTCCGGCGCGGCCGTCGCGATCTCCTATGGTTATATCCCGCAGGACGTCGCCCAGGCCGCGACCGAACTCGTCGCCGAGCGCTTCCGCGCCGCCGATCGCATCGGGCTGCGATCGAAGGCGGTGGGCGGACAGGAGACGGTCTCGTTCGATACGTCCGCCATGTCGGCGGCAGTGCTGGCGCTGTTGCAGCCGTACCGGCGGGCGTCGTTCTAGATGATCTCCGTCGCGCTCGACGGCGAAGAGGCGCTGCAAGCGCGCTTCGCGGCGTTTCCGGCCGAGATGATCGCGAGCCTGTCGGCCAAGGCCGCGATCCTGGCCGAGGCGCTCGCCGCCAAGGTGAAGGACGACAAGCTCTCCGGCGGCGTTCTCAATGCGGCGAGCGGCGCGCTCCGCGCTTCGATCGTCGCGGAAGCCGGCGTCGGCGGCGACGGCGTCTTCGCCAGCGTCGGTTCGGCGGGCGACGTCAAATACGCGGCGATCCAGGAATACGGCGGCAAGACCGCGGCGCATGAAATTGTCGCGGCGAAGGCGGGCGCTCTGGCCTTCGCGGTCGGCGGCGCGACGATCTTCGCCAAGCGCGTGCGCCACCCGGGCTCGGCCTTGCCGGAGCGCTCGTACCTGCGCTCGTCGCTCGCCGAAATGGCCGACGAGATTGTCGCGGCGCTTGCCGATGCGCCACGTGAGGCTTGGGAGCGGTCATGAGCAGAGAAGCGGCTTTCTCAGCCTTGTTCGACGCCGTCGTCGGCGCCTATCCCTGGGCGCTGGCGTCGCGGCGCCTGCGGGTGTGGAGCGAGGTCCCGGCGCCGATGCGGCCGGCTCTTTTCCAACTGGAAAGCGGCCCGGAAGCTTATCAATGGACCTCGCTGGCGAGGCCGCGTCGCACGCTCGAAGCCAAGCTCTTCCTCTACTTCGATTCGCGCGATCCGCTGACGCCCGGCGCCAGCGCGATCAACGCCGCCCTTGACGCGATCGACGCGGCGCTGACGCCGCAAGGCGCGGACGCCGCGGCCGGCCGCCAGACGCTCGGCGGCGCCGTCCATGACTGCAAGATCGCCGGCGTGCCGGTGCGCGATACAGGCGACATCGATGGGGATGGGGTGGCGGTGTTGAGCGTGAGGCTGGTGCTGGGATAAGGGGTCAGCACAGTGCGTCAAGAAAAGGGCGCGATGCGGCAAATTGCGCAAGCTGGTCTTGTCGGCCGTCAATTGACGGTTTACATCTCCTCATGATCAAACGGTTTCGACACAAGGGGCTCGAACGGCTGTTCCTGAAAGGCAGCGCCAAGGGGATCGACGCCCGGATCGCGTCCAAGCTCCGCCGCATGCTGGCGCGTTTGAACGATGGTCCCTTGCCCGAGGCGATGGCGCTGCCCGGTTACCGGTTGCACCAGCTCAAGGGTGATCGGGCCGGCTGTTGGTCGGTATGGGTGACCGGAAACTATCGTTTGATCTTCGAGATCGACGGCGATGACGCCACCAATGTCGATTTCGAGGATTATCACTAGCCAGGAAGGAGGCTGTCATGGAGATGTTTAACCCGCCTCATCCAGGCGAAATTGTCCGCGAGGACTGCCTAAAGCCCGCTGGGCTGTCCGTGACCGCGGCGGCCAAGTGGCTTGGGGTCTCGCGCCAATCGCTTTCCGAGTTGCTGAACGGCCATAATGCGATGTCGCCGGACATGGCGATCCGTCTCGAAAAGGCCGGATGGGGATCGGCCGAGTCCTGGCTGCGCAACCAGCTCTCCTATGACCTTTGGCGCGCCAAGCGGCGCGCCGCCTTTATTAAGGTGAAGAAATATCCGTTGCCTCGCGCAGCCGCCTGAGCTGCCGCTTCACTCTCCTCGCCGAGAAATCCTTTGATTAGGGGCGCTTTCCCCTAATGTCGCGCCAGTATTCTTCCGCGACTTCGTCGTCAATCTCGACGGCTAGAGAGCTCTCCGGATAGAGGCGATCGTTCCCGTCTCGGCGAGGGCCGGAAATCCAAAATTCCTCACCAGTTTCACTGTCGCGGTAGTTCGCCTTGGAGCCTCTGCCGCCAAGGCCGTGGAATGTGCGCCCACGATAGTAGATGGTTTTGCCCGTCTTCGAGAATGTCACACGGCCGATCCGCGCCGGCCCATTGAGGGACGACGCCTTGTTTTCAATGTACATGATCCGGCTCTTGGGCATCGTTTGATTATGAAGGCTACGCCGGAGCACGCAACAGCTAGATGAGTGCGCAGCGCATTTAATTACATGTTACTCCGAATCTCAATCCCCCTCGCTTCGCTTCTGCCAATGATGGTTCAACGCTTCAGTCCGATGTGACCAAAAGCCGCTCCGCGTCGAGAACGGGGGAAACGTGTGGGACGTCATTGGCGGTCATCCAGAACGGAGGGAGGAATGGATAGGGGGTCGGCGAAAGGGGGCCAATCAAAATGGCCATTTCGAAAGTCGATGGCGCAATCGTCCCGTTCTGGAACTGAGTAGAGCGTTCGTGGGTTGTCGGTGCGCGAGGTAAACCCAGCCGCTAGCCGGCCCTGGGAGGCTTCGATGGCCTGATAGTCAACTACTGAATCCGATTAGGGAAGAAATCACCAGTTTGAGGATTATAGGCGTGCAGGCCGTGCTTATGCGCTGTTTGCACGATAAATGGCGCAGCCTCTTCGTATCGCGACCAGACCAGCGATATGTTGATGAAATCGCCGATAATATTTCCCACGAGTGGACCGTCTCCCCAAACCGTGTCCGTAGTTTCGGCGAGGTCGGGATAGCGCGCAATGAGATCGCTGACGAACATCACGAGCGTTTCAGAGGGAGGAACTTTTGATCTCCCTTGAAGCGCACGAACTTTATCTCGGAAATTAGAGTCCGCCGGATCGAGCTGGAGGTTAGGAGCCCAGCAGTAGATATGAGCGGTCACGAGCTAGAGTCCTCACGAGTACGCATGGACCGGCTCCGCAATTGATTCAGGCTAGCCGCAGAAAACAATCGACATATCAAAGCTGACCGCATCGATCTAGGACGCTCTCATCGCTCCGTAAGAGCCGCTGCGCGCAGGGGCGACGGCGCGCCGTTGCAATTTCCGAATCCCTCGCTTCGACCTCTTTCTTACTAATGGAGAAACGTCAATGTTCGTCTTCGGATCCGGCGTGCTGATCGGCACGCCGCAAGGCGGCTCGCCGATCAATTTCGGCTTGGCGCAGGAAGTCTCGCTCAATGTCAGCACGACGACCAAAGCCCTGTTCGGCCAGTACAACTTTCCGGTCGCGATCGGCTCGGGCACGCGCAAGATGGCCGGCAAGGCCAAGATGGCGCGGATTTCCGGCCAGGCGCTCGGCGCCTTGTTCTTCGGCGTGACGCCG
>JAJPHH010000024.1 GCA_021325385.1 Alphaproteobacteria bacterium | reverse complement strand
GCTTCGAAAATAAAGACTTTTCTGGGCGGAGACGCGCGAGGGCAGAGGGCGATGAGCGAGGCGGAGACGCGGCGCGGCTCCAAGGCCGACCAAGCTTACCATGATCTTAAAGAGGCGATTCTTTCCGGCGCCCTGGAGCCCGGCGCAGCGATCGACAAGCTCGCTCTGTGCGAGCGGCTCGGCGTGTCGCGCTTTCCCGTCTCGTCCGCGATCAATCGGTTGGCTTATGAGAAGCTGGTCGCAATCGAGCCTCAGCACGGCTCCTTCGTCGCAAAAATTTCGGTCGAGGACGTGCGCGAATTGATGATGGTCAGGCGCGCCTTGGAGAGCGAGATCGCCGCGCAAGCCGCCGAGACGCTGCCGCCGGAAGGCGTCGAGGAGTTGGAGCGCAACTTGCGCTACCAACTCGCCGCGGTCGAAGCCCGCGATCTCGCCGGCTTTTATTCGCTTGACGTCGAATTCCATCGCCTGCTGACGACCCAATTGGGCTTGAGCCGCACCGGGGAGATTCTCGACGGGCTGCGCTCTCATCTCGAGCGCGTGCGCCGCCTGCTGATGACGCCGGAAGGGCGCCTGCCCCGAACCTATGCCGAGCACAATTCCATCGCCAAGGCGATTGCGCGCGGCGACGCCGAAGGCGCGCGCCAGGCGATGCGCGACCATCTCGTCGAAACAACCGAACTTTTCGAGAATTTCGCCAAAGCCCGGCCGAACTTGTTCTCCTCGTAAGCGAATGCCGCTGGAAAGAAAAATGAGCAGCCCACGCGCCCTGCGCCTCAACGCCGAAGACAATGTGGTCATCGCCGTCGACGAAATCCGTCCCGGCGATCAGCCGCGCAACGCGCCGGCCGCGCTTGCTCGCGTGCCGAAGGGACATAAGATGGCCTCCGCGCCGATCGAAGCCGGCGCGCCCATCCTGAAATTCGGCCAGATCATCGGCTTCGCCTCGAAGCCCATCGCGCCCGGCGAATGGGTGCATGAGCACAATGTCGAGATGCGCGACTTCGCCCGCGACTACCGCTTCTGCGAGGCGGCCAAGCCAGAGCCGCTGCTGCCGCTCGAGCAACGCGCGACTTTCCAGGGCTATCGCCGCGCCAACGGCAAGGCCGGCACGCGCAATTATCTCGCGATCCTGACCAGCGTGAACTGCTCGGCCACGGTCGCGCGGCTGATCGCGCGCGAAGCCGAGCGGTCGGGAATGCTCGAAGATTATTCCAATGTCGACGGCGTCATCGCGCTGGTCCACGGCACCGGCTGCGGCATGGCGGCCAAGGGCGAAGGCTTCGACATTTTCAAGCGCACGCAATGGGGCTACGCCGTCAACCCCAATGTCGCCGGCGTAATTCTCGTCGGACTCGGCTGTGAAGTCTTCCAGATCGGCCGGATGAAAGAGGAATACGGCATCGTCGAGAACGACCTGTTCCAGACCATGACGATCCAGGCGACCGGCGGCACCAAGAAGACGATCGAAGCCGGCCTCGCGCAAATTCGGGACATGCTGCCGATCGTCAATCGCGCCCAGCGCGAGCCGATCCCCGCCTCCGAATTGATGCTGGCGCTGCAATGCGGCGGGTCGGACGGCTATTCGGGCATCACCGCCAATCCGGCGCTCGGAATCGCCGCCGATATTCTGGTGCGCCATGGCGGCACGGCGATCCTGTCGGAGACGCCGGAAATCTACGGCGCCGAGCACCTCCTGACGCGCCGCGCCGCGACGCGCGAGATCGGCGAAAAGCTCGTCGACCTCATCCATTGGTGGGAGGATTACACCGCCCGCAATCACGGCGAGATGAACAACAATCCCTCGCCCGGCAACAAGGCGGGCGGGTTGACGACGATCCTCGAAAAATCTCTTGGCGCCGCGGCCAAAGGCGGCGGCACGGTGCTGAACGGCGTCTATCGCTACGCCGAGCCGGTCACCGCCAAGGGCTTCGTCTTCATGGATACGCCCGGCTATGACCCAGTTTCTGCGACCGGGCAAGTGGCGGGCGGCGCCAACATCTTGGCCTTCACCACTGGCCGCGGCTCGGCCTATGGCTGCAAGCCCACGCCGTCGATCAAGCTGGCGACCAACAGCGACACCTACCGCCGCATGGTCGACGATATGGACATAAATTGCGGCGATATCCTTGACGGGGTCGGGCTGGAGGAGAAGGGCCAGGAGATTTTCGAAAAGGTCCTCGCCGTGGCGTCGGGCGAAAAGTCGAAATCGGAGGCGCTCGGCTATGGCGACGCCGAGTTCGTGCCCTGGCAGGTTGGCGCGACGATGTGACGGAACGGGCCCATTCCAAGCGCCGCGCTGCCTGGACCGCGGCGGGCCTTGGGGCCGAGTTCGCTTTGCGCGTCGCTCGCCAAGCAAGATCCGAAGAATCTGGCCCAACCCCGAGCTATGGCTCGCGAGTCTTGACCCCCGCCCGCGGCTCAGGCCAGTTGGCGATCAAGAACTTTGGTGAAAAACCGTCGGGTTCCGACGGTTTCATCACCAAAGTTCTTGATGGCAAAAAAGCCACATCGGGCCGGCGTCGTCACCCGGAGGGCCGGAGCGAAGCGGAGGAGTGTCCATAGCCTGTCACGCGATGGCGGTTGAGAGATGCTACGTCTCCGACAGGCTATGGACACTTGACGACGCCGGGCCGATGTGGCCGCGCGGCCGCGCGTCGTTGGCGCCCCTTGCGGCTTCGTACATTCTTTGCTTTCGATTGCGCCCGGTCGAATCGCCGCGCCTCGCGCCGTCCGCGCCTCGCGCCAACCTGGGGAAATGCTCATGAGGCTCGCGCAAATCATCGATGAAGCGGGGAAACGCGCTCTGGTCGTCACGGCGCGCGGCGAAAGTCGCCTCGTCAAGGGCGCACGGACCACCTACGATCTCGCGATGCAGGCGATCGAGGCAGGCGACACGATCCGCAAACTCATTGCTTCGCGCGGCGTCGGCAAGGTCGTCGATCTGAAGGCGGCGCTGAAAGAACGCCGCGTGCTCAACCCGATCGACCACAAGGATCCGGCGCATCTCCTCGTCAGCGGCACCGGCCTTACCCATCTCGGCTCCGCCGAAGGCCGCGACAAGATGCACAAAGACGCCGTCGATCCAGCCAAGCAGACTGATTCGATGCGGATGTTCCGGTTGGGTCTGGAAGGCGGCAAGCCGCAAGGCTCAGCCGCCGGCGTGCAGCCGGAATGGTTCTATAAGGGCGACGGCTCGACCGTCGCCCCGCCGGGCGGCGATCTCGTCTCGCCCGATTTCGCCCTCGACGGCGGCGAAGAGCCGGAAATCGTCGGGCTCTATGTCGTCGCGCCGGACGGCGCGCCGGTCCGCGTCGGCTTCGCTCTCGGCAATGAATTCTCGGACCACGTCACCGAGCGACAGAACTACTTGTACCTCGCTCATTCGAAACTGCGCGCCTCGTCGTTCGGACCGGAACTGCTGGTCGGCGATCTGCCGCAGGACGTGCAGGGCGTCTCGCGCATCATTCGCGGCAAGCAGACGCTGTGGGAGAAGCCGTTCATCTCCGGCGAGCAGAACATGTCGCATTCGATCGCCAATCTCGAAGCGCATCACTTCAAATACGACCTGTTCCGTCGGCCCGGCGACGCGCATGTCCACTTCTTCGGC
>JAJPHH010000117.1 GCA_021325385.1 Alphaproteobacteria bacterium | reverse complement strand
GCAAGTCGACGAAACTGGCGGCCAAGCGCTCGACCAGGCCGATCGCCCGGTCCGTCGCCTTCAGCAGCAAGCCGCCCGCATCCGAGGTGATCGCGCCGCCGTCGAAATCGGCCACGACTCGGCGCCCTTCGACGGGTCCAAACAGATCGCCATCCGTGCTACACTCTGCCGGCATCGGGGAGCCACTCCTTCTCAAGCGCAAGTCGTTCTTCGCAAAACAACTTTCGCTGATTCGGGGCCCCGATGCGCCCCCTATGGTGAGAAATCCGGGCTAGACTAATCGCGCCGCGCGCTCACCGAGATATCAAGCGCGTTCGCGAGCCGTTGCGGGATAATTGAGCGCGATTAGGGAATTCGCCGGCGCCTTCGTAATATCAGTCTTCGACCAAGCGGCGATTCGCCGAGGCTTTGACTTTCGCCAGGTGCGCCAAAGACTCGGCAAGCGCGCCCTCGTCGACGTCGGCCATCAAGTCGCGCAACCATCCTTCGTGTGCTTTGGCCATGATCGAGAATGTCTCGCGGCCGCGGCGCGTAAGCTTCGCCACCGTGACGCGCCGGTCGCCGTTGAGCATTTCCCGAACGATCAGCCCGTCCGCTTCGAGGCGGTCGGCGAGGCCGGTAATGTTGCCGTTGGTCACCATCATGCGCCGGGACAACTCGCTGAGCTTGAGGCCTTCCGGCGCTCGATAGAGTTGGGCGAGAAGGTCGAATTGCGGCAGCGTTGCGCCGAACTCGACGCGCAGACGGCGGCGGATTTCCTGGGAAATCATCTTGGTGATCGACAGCATGCGCAGCCAGAGCCGCAATTGCGGCTTTTGGCCCTGTCGCGCGCCGTGAACGAGAATTTCGAAATCGGCCGAGGGCTCGGAACTATCGATGGAATGTTCGCTCGCCACGATCTATCCGGAAGCCGCAGAAGACCGGCGGGGCAATGACACAGGATGCTTTAGATGTCAAAGATCGCGGTCAACCGGCGAGCATCCGCGCGAGCATGAAGCCGGACCCCGCGCCGGTTCCCGCGCCCGGCCAAGTCGAGGCGCCGCAGAGGTAGAGATTCTTGACCGGCGTCCGGTAACGCGACCAGCCCGCTGTCGGGCGCAAGAAGAAATTCTGATCGAGATGGTGACTGCCGGAGAGATTGTCGCCGCCGATCAGGTTTGGATTCTCGCGCTCGAGATCGAGGGGCGAGAATATTGATCGGGCGAGAATGCGGGCGCGGAGGCTGGGCGCGTAGCTTTCGATGAGGTCGAGCACGCGTTCGGCGTAAGGCTCCTTCGCCTCATCCCAGCGCGTCGCCGCGATGCGGCCTGCGGCGTCGCCGCGGATTTCGGCGGGCAAGACGCGCACCTGAATCCAAAGGACATGTTTCCCGGCCGGCGCTCGCGACGGATCGATCGCGGTAGGCTGGCCGACGACCAGCGCCGGCTCCGTCGGGAGCAATCCCGCCGACGCCTCGGCATAGACCCGCGACATCATCTCGAGGTCTGGAGCGATATGGATATAGGCGAAGCTGCGCAGCGCGTCGCCGCCGCGCCAGGCCGGCGGATCGTCGAGCGCGAGGTGGATCATCATCGTGCCCGGACCCTGGCGAAACTTCGCGATTTCGGCCTCGAACTTCGCGCCCGCCGTCCCGTGCGGAACGAGACCGCCGAACACGATTCGAGGATGAACGTTGGCGATGATCGTCTTCGCTTCGAGCCGGCGCCCGCTCTCGAGCGTCACGCCCTTTGCTGCGCCGTTCGCCGTCTCGATCCGCAAGACGCCGTCGCCGAGCAGAACTTCGCCGCCCTTGGCCTGCAGCGCGCCGACCATCGCCTTGATGATCGTGTCGGCGCCGCCCTTGCCGATCACCATGCCGAAGCTCTGATTGGCCATGGATTCGAGATAGGGAAAGAGCGCGCCGCCAGCGACGTCGGGCGCAAAGTCGAGATGCAGGCCCCAAGCCGCCATCATCGCCTTGACCTTGGGGTGCTCGAAATGGGCGTCGAGAAAGTCGCGCGGCGTCGCGAGCAACAGTTTCAACGTATCGGAAATCCAACCGGCGCCCTTTTCCCGCCACGCCTTCCAGGCGACCTTGGCCGCGCTCCAGGACGGCATCGGCGAGCCGAGCAATGCAAAGAGGTGCGGCGCGTCGCCGCCAAAGCGATGCAGCATCGTCCGCCACGCTTCGGCGTCCGCCGCGGAAAGCGCGGATATGCCGGCCAGCGTCTTTTCCAGCGTTCGGCTGACGCCGAGATAGGTCCCGTCGCGAAACACGCTCGCGAAACAGTCCTCCGCCGGGCAGAAGGCGAGGCCGTGCGCGTGCAGCAAATCCTTGTGCGCGGCGAAGAACGGCGAGCCGGCGAACATCGAGACATTCATCGCGCAAAGGTCGTGGCGGAAGCCCGGCAGCGTCACTTCGCGCGTCTTCACGGCGCCGCCGGCTTCGCGCTTCGCCTCGACGACAGCGATGCGCCAACCTTTGTCCGCCAGCCGGAGCGCGGCCGCCAACCCGTTATGGCCGGCGCCGATCACGAGCGCGTCATACGCCATGGTTTAGCCCCGCGTTGCATGCATATCCAAGCAAATTGGCCGGCGAGAAATCGCCTCGGGGCGCTCGCGCCGCCTTTGATTGGACGCCCAGACGGCTCGCAATTTGGCCTATCTTGCGCCGTTTCACAATGTCTGCCGATGCGGGGTCCGCGAAAGCTCGGCGAGGACGACGGCGAATCGAGCCGCAGATTGTTGCAAGATCATATTTCTCTGCCTAGTCTTGGCCGCCTGCGCTGGAGGGAGGATCGATCCAAAGGCGGCGGCGCCATATCGGAGGACGCAAATGAGTTCAACCAAGACGCTTGCCGACCTCGCCTCGGCGCTTCTATCGGGCGCCGTCCGGGTTGTGGATCTTACGGCGCCATTGGGGCCCAATACGCCCTTGATCTATTTGCCGCCGCATATCGGCAAGAACACGCCGCCAATAAAGGTGCACAAGATTTCGGAATACGACGCCGACGGCCCATACTGGGCATGGAACTGGCTGGAGCTCGGCGAGCATAGCGGAACTCATTTCGACGCGCCGCGCCACTGGATCAGCGGGAAGGATTATCCCGACGGTTCGACCGACAAGATCCCGCCAAAAAATTTTGTTGCGCCGGTCAACGTGATTGACCGGTCGAAGGAAGCGACCGAAAACCCGGACTACTTGCTCACCGTCGAAAGCATCCAGGCCTGGGAGAAGGAGCACGGCGAGATCGAGGCGGGCGGCTGGGTATTGCTGCGCACCGATTGGTACAAGCGCGGCGACAGCTCCGAAAAATTCC
This sequence comes from Alphaproteobacteria bacterium, assembly GCA_021325385.1. Taxonomy (GTDB): domain Bacteria; phylum Pseudomonadota; class Alphaproteobacteria; order Rhizobiales; family Beijerinckiaceae; genus Roseiarcus. The sequence goes on along the minus strand of JAJPHH010000117.1, from coordinate 59,226 downwards.
TGAACGCCGACGCCAACGGCCCGCATTCGCCCGGACCCACCGCCGAGGCGATCACCTACCTGATCTCCAAAGGCGTGATCGGTTGGGGCTCCGAGACGGTCGGCACCGACGCCGGTTCGGCAGCCGGGATGAATCCTCCGTTCCCCGCTCATACTCTGATGCATCAAGCCAACCGCTATGGACTGGCGAGCCTCTGCCAACTCGATCAACTGCCGCCGAAGGGCGCCATCCTGATCGCGGCGCCGCTGAAATTCGTCGGCGGCACGGGATCTCCGGTTCGGGCGCTCGCGCTCGCGCCGACATAGGCGGCGGAAATGGCGGGCGCCGATTACGTGATCGTCGGCGGCGGGATCAACGGTCTGGTCGCCGCTGCGATGCTCGGCAAGAAAGGCCGCAAGGCCGTCGTGCTGGAGCGCAACGACCGGCTGGGCGGCTGCTTGCGTACGGAGGAGATCACTGCGCCGGGTTTCATCCACGACGTGATGGCGACGACGCTCGTCCTGTTCCTCACCTCGCCCGCTTACGCCGCCCTCGGCAAGGACCTCGAAGCGCGCGGCTTCGCGGTCGCGCATAGCGATCTGCCGACCGGCGTATTGCGGCCCGATGGGTCGCATGTGCTCTTTTCGCGCGACCGCGCCCGCAATGTCGCGGCTTTCGAAGCTTGCGCAAAGGGCGACGGCGAGGCTTTCGCGGAAGAAATGGAGCGGATGGGCGCCGATGCGCCCTTCCTGTTCTCGCTTCTCGGCGGCGCTTTATGGTCCCGACACATGGCGATGGGCCTCGCCCGCGAAGCTTGGAAGCGCGGTCCGCGCGCGCTGGCCGCTTGGTTTGGCGAGGCGCTGCAGCCGGCCCGATCCTATCTCGAAACGACCTACGCGTCTGAGGCGATCCATGCGCTTTGGGCGCCTTGGGGCCTGCATTGCGGCCTAAACCCGGAGAGCGCCTACTCCGCTCAGATGATCAAGGTGATCGCGTTTGCGGTGGAGCTCGCCGGTTGCCCGATCGCGGTCGGCGGGGCGAAAAATTTGGTCTCCGCCTTCGAGCGATTGATCCTGGACCAAGGCGGCGACATCCGTTGCGACGCCGAGGTCGAGCGCCTGGAGCTCAGCGCGAGCGGCCGGGCGCGCGCGGTGCGCCTCGCGTCAGGCGAACGGATCGAAGCGGAGAGGGGCGTCATCTGTTCGATGGGGCCGAATCAGCTCTATGGACGCCTTCTTCGCGATCATCCTTTGCCCTCGGCCGTCGCGCGCTCGCTCAAGCGCTACCGCTATGGCAAGGGCGACATGCAAATCCACTACGCGCTCGACGCGCCGCCGAAATGGAAAAGCGGCGACGAACTCGGCAAGGTCGCGCTGCTCCATGTGACGCCCGGCCTCGACGGCGTCTCGCGCGCCGCCAATGAATGCGAGCGCGGACTGCTGCCGGCCGAACCGACGATCTGCGTCGGACAGCCGACCGCGCTCGACCCGTCGCGCGCGCCGCCGGGGAAGGCGATCCTCTGGCTGCAACTCCCAGAAGCGCCACGGTTCCCGAAAGGCGACGCCGCGGGAGAGATCGCGATTCCAGAAGGCGGCCGCTGGACCGAGGCGGTCCGCGAAGCCTTCGCGGATCGCGTCGAAGGCCTGTTTTCGCGTCATATCGACGATTTCCGCAGCCATGTCGTCGCGCGCAAGGCTTATTCGCCGGCCGATCTCGAAAAGATGAACGTCAATCTGGTCGGCGGCGATCCTTATGGCGGCTATTGCGGCGTCGATCAATTCTTTCTCTGGCGTCCGTTTGCGGGTTCGACTAATCACACGACCCATGTTCCCGGCCTCTACCACATAGGAGCTTCGACCCATCCCGGCCCCGGCCTTAGCGGCGGCTCTGGGTTCCTGCTCGCCAATTCGCTCAAATGACAGACCAAACGAATTCGTCCGGCGTTCTGTTCGACGACCCGGTCCTGATACGCGCCAGCGCTTCGGGCGCGCGCCCGTCGCTCGGCCAAATCGGGCTGCAGCAATTCGCCCCTTATCTGATCAACAGCGTCTCGTTGAGCTGGACCACGCATCTGGCCGAGGCGCTGAAGGCGCATGACATGACCACGACGAAGATGCGGGCGCTGGCCATCCTCAGCATATCGTCGCCGGTCACAATCAACGAGCTTTCATTCTATGCCCTGACCGAGCAGTCCACGATGAGCCGCACGCTCGATGCGCTGGAGGATCAAGGATTTATCGTGCGCAGGCCGCGTCCGGAGGATCTGCGCGTGCGCGACGTCGACATCACCCAAGCCGGGCGCGACGCTTTCGCGAAGGTCTGGCCGACCATGTACGAGCTGCTTCTGAAAATGCTGGATGGCGTCGACAGCGAGGAGTACAAGGCCTTCATCGCGACCCTTCACAAGATTATCCTCAACATTCGCAAGCATGGAATCTAGCGCCGGCTAAATTAGAGCGTGGTCCTCACTCGCCAAAGTTCCGGAAACAATTCGACCTCGAGCATGCGCTTGAGATAGCTCACCCCCGTCGTGCCGCCGGTGCCGCGCTTGAAGCCGATGACGCGTTCGACCGTGGTGACGTGATTGAAACGCCAGCGGCGGAAATAATCTTCGAAATCGACCAGCTTTTCGGCGAGTTCATAGAGCGCCCAATGCCGCTCCGGCTGTTCATAGACGAGCCGCCAGGCCGCGACGACGTCCTCCGATATTTCATACGGGCCGGCGAGGTCGCGATCGAGCGCAGCCCGCGGCACGGCGATCCCGCTCCTGGCGAGAACGCGCAGCGCCTCGTCGTAGAGGCTCGGCCGCGACAGTTCGCCTTCGAGCAGCGCGACAATGTCCGGCCGATGCGCGTGCGGCTTCAACATGGCGCGATTGCGGTTGCCGACCATGAACTCGATTTGCCGATATTGCCAGGACTGAAATCCCGACGACTGACCGAGTTCGCCGCGAAAATGCGTATATTCGCTCGGCGTCATGGTCCGCAGCACGTCCCAAGCGTTGTTGAGCTGCTCGAAAATCCGCGCGACGCGGGACAGCATCTTGAAGGCGGGCTGCAGCGCGTCGCCCGCGACGGCCTTGCGCGCAGCGTCGATTTCGTGGATCGCGAGCCGCATCCAGAGTTCCGAGACCTGGTGCTGGATGATGAACAACATCTCGTCATGCGCGCCGGTCAGCGGCCGCTGCGCGCCGAGCACGGCGTCGAGATGGAGGTAATCGCCGTAAGACATTCGGCTCGCGAAGGAGGTTTCGGCCCCTTCGGCGGCGGGGTCATAGGCCGGCGGACCGCTCATGTGACGGCCTCGCGCGTCATGTATACGGGATCATTCCAGGCGCCGCCCTCGATCACGCCGGCGAGAATATCCGCGGCGCGCCGCACGTCCGCCTCGCCGATATAGAGCGGCGCGAAGCCGAAGCGCATCCGATCGGGGGAGCGGAAATCCCCGATCACGCCGCGCGCGATCAGCGCGCGCATCGCCGCATAGCCATGTTCGAACCGGAAGGAGACTTGCGAGCCGCGCCTCGCCGGATCGCGCGGGCTGGCGAGAGACAGCGCAGGGCAGCGCGCTTCGACGTCGCGGATGAATAACTCGCTCAGTTCTATCGAACGGGCGCGGAGCGCGGCCATGTCGACGTCGTCCCAGATATCGAGCGCGGCTTCCAGAATGGTCATCTGCACGACCGGCGGCGTGCCGACTCGCATCCGCTCGATGCTGCGCGCCGGGCGATAGGCGAGATCGAAGTCGAACGGCGCGGCGTGGCCGAGCCAGCCGGAAAGGGCGGGTTGCGCTTTTTCGATATGGTCCGGCCGGACATAGATGAAAGCCGGCGCGCCCGGGCCGCCATTGAGATATTTATAGGTGCAGCCCGCCGCGAAATCGACCTTGCAGCCGGCAAGGTCGACTGGCAGCGCGCCGGCCGAATGGGCGAGATCCCAAATCGCGAGCGCGCCCGCCGCGTGCGCTTTCTCCGTCAGTTTCGCCATGTCGTGCATTCGGCCCGAACCGTAATCGACATGGGTCAGCATGAGCGCCGCGACGCTCTCGTCGATCGCAGCTTCAACCCCTTCCGGCGCGACCGTCTTCAACACATGGCCGCGCGCCAGCGATCGGATAAGGCCTTCCGCCATGTAGAGGTCGGTCGGAAAATTCCCGGTGTCGGAGAGGACGACCTTGCGCTCGGGCCGCATCGCCAAAGTGGCGGCGAGCGCCTGATACATCTTGATCGACAGCGTATCGCCCATCACCACGGTTCCGGGTTGGGCGCCGATCAGCGGCGCGATTCTGTCGCCGACCCGACGCGGCTGGTCCATCCAACCCGCCGCATTCCAGGCGCGGATCAGCATTTCGCCCCATTCATCCTCGATCGCCCGGCGCGCCCGCTCCCTGGCGCTCTTCGGCAGAGGGCCGAGCGAATTGCCGTCGAGATAGATGACGCCCTCCGGCAGATGGAACTTGGCTCTCGTCGCGGCGAAATCAGTCAAGAGAACGCGCCTCCCGCTTCAGCTTGAAACGCTGGATCTTCCCGGTCGCGGTCTTCGGCAGCGCGTCGGCGAAAACGATCGAACGCGGATACTTGTACGGGGCGATCGTCGCCTTGACATGATCTTGCAATCGCTTGGCCGTCTCGGGCGAGCGCTCGATTCCCGCCGCGAGCACGACATGCGCTTGCACGATCTCGCCGCGCTCCTCGTCCGGCGCGCCGACCACTGCGCATTCTATGACGTCGCCGTGCGACAGCAAAGCGGCCTCGACCTCCGGCCCGGCGATGTTGTAGCCGGCCGAAATGATCATATCGTCGCTGCGCGCGGCGAAATGGAAATAGCCCTCGTCGTCCTGCCAGAAGGCGTCTCCCGTCAGGTTCCAACCGTCGCGCACATAGGTCGTCTGGCGCGAGTCGGCGAGATAGCGACAGCCGGTCGGTCCGCGAACCGCGAGCCGGCCGACGACGCCGCGACGGACTTCGTTCATGGTCTCGTCAACGACTTTCGCCTCGTAACCTGTCACCGGTTTGCCGGTGCAGGCCGGCCTGGAATCGCCGAACCTGTTGGAGATGAAAATATGCAGCATCTCGGTCGAGCCGATGCCGTCGAGCATCGGCTTGCCGGTCTTCGCCATCCAGGCCTCGTAGACCGGCGCCGGCAGAGTCTCGCCGGCCGAAACCGCGGCGCGGAGCGAGGAAAGGTCAGCGCCTTTGTCCATCGCCGCCAACATCGCGCGATAGGCGGTCGGCGCGGTGAAGCAAATCGTCGCCTTATATTTCTGGATGATCTCGATCATGTTTGGCGGCGAAGCGTTCTCCAGCAATGTGGCCGCTGCGCCGAAGCGGAGCGGAAAGACGGCGAGGCCGCCAAGGCCGAAGGTGAAAGCGAGCGGCGGCGAACCGACGAAGACGTCTTCCGGGACGACGCGCAAAACCTCCTTCGCGTAGCCGTCGGCGATGATGAGCAGGTCGCGGTGAAAATGAGCCGTCGCTTTCGGTTCGCCGGTTGTGCCCGAAGTGAAGCCGAGCAAGGCGACATCATCGCGGCCGGTCGCGACCGCCTCGAGCCGCACCGATTTGTCCAGCGCGACGCGATCGAGTTCGGCGTCATGATTGGCGGTGCCGTCGAAGCCGACCACTTGCTTCAGAAAGGCGCTCTCCTTCGCGCAGGCCACCAGTTCGTCCATCAGGCGGGTGTCGCAAAGCGCTAGCGAGACTTCGGCTTTATCGACGATCTTCTTGAGCTCCCCTGCGCGGAGCATCGGCATCGTATTGACGACCACGGCGCCGGCCTTGGTCGCGGCGAGCCAGCAGGCGACCATTGCGGGATTGTTGGCGGAGCGAATCAGCACGCGCGCGCCGGGCTTGACGCCGTAATCCTCCATCAGCGCATGGGCGATGCGGTTGGTCCAATCGGCGAGCTCCTTGTAAGTGCGGCGCCGGCCGTTGCCGATAAGGGCGGTATGATCGGCGAAGCCCCGGTCCACCATTCGATCCGTCAGCTCTACGGCCGCGTTGAGGCGCTCGGGATAATCGAAGCCGTCGAGCAAAAAGACGGGCCATTGCGCCGGCGGCGGCAGCCTATCGCGCGCGAATGTATCCGTGTGAGCCGATGGTCCGAGCATGTCAGCCTCGCAAAGCAGCGCGGCGAAGTGATCGTTTGGCGGTGACGGTCTCGAACAAATCCGAGTCTTCGCCGCCGCGCTGGCCGCCGCTTTCGTTTGGGCGCCGCTGCTGCCCATTATACGCGCCGCGCAGGCCGGCGGGAGGAGCGTGATAAGGGCCGACTAGGCATGCGATGCGCATTGGCGCGTCCTCCCGCTCGGGGTCGACCGGCGAATCCGTAGCGCCTGCGCCGAGTTATTTCAAGCTTAAAGGTTCCGCTTGACTCCGCGGCGCCCGCCGATTGAATTGGTCGCGCGAGCGCAAGAGCGCCGGGGCGAAGCATGACCCGTTCAGTGATCGTCGATTGGGACGACGCCTACGCGAACGCCGCCCATATCGCGGGCGGCGAAACCTACCCGGCAAAATGGTCGGCGCTCGCCAAAGTCTTCCGCGACGAGATCGCCGCGGCAGGCCGCGCCGAACTCGATCTCGCCTATGGCGAAGGCGAACGCGAGCGGCTCGATCTCTTTCATCCGGTCGGCGCGGTGAACGGACTCGCGGTTTTCGCGCATGGCGGCTATTGGATGTCTTTCGACAAATCGTCATGGTCGCATTTCGCTGCTGGCGCGCTGGCACGAGGCTGGGCGGTTTGCATGCCGAGCTACACGCTCGCGCCGCAGGCGCGGATCGCGGCGATCACGCGACAATTCGCCGTCGCGATTTGTTTCGCGGCCGCGCGGATCGGCGGTCCGCTGCGCTTGGCCGGGCACTCCGCCGGCGGCCATCTCGTTGCGCGGATGATTTGCGAAGATTCGCCGCTGCCGGATCGTGTGAGTGGCCGGATCGCTCAAGTCGTCTCGATCAGCGGCCTACACGATCTGCGTCCGCTCCTGCGCACCCGGATGAATGGCGCGCTTCGCCTCGATCGGGCGGAGGCGGAACGCGAAAGCGTCGCGCTTGGGGAGCCGCTGCCGTCCCGCTCGATCGCCTGCTGGGTGGGCGGGGCGGAGCGGCCCGAATTCATCCGTCAGAGCGCGCTTCTCGCCAATATTTGGACCGGACTTGGCGCAGCGACGGAATTTACGATCGCCGAAGGGCGGCATCATTTCGACGTTATCGATGACCTGCGCGATCCGCAGTCCCGACTGATCGTGACATGGCTGGGGAAATAGCCCTGTTTCGCCACGAAGGCCTGTTGGTGGAGAGGGGCGCTCAGCGATGGACCAAGACCGAGCGGTTCTGCGGAGCGCCGGACGGATTTGACGGCGCATTGCTGCGCGCACTGGCGATCCGGGCGCCAGCCTGGGCCCAATCTGTCTGGCGGTCCGCTTTGGCCTTCAAACGCTGCTCATCGCAGAGCTCTGACCAACGGCGTTTCGTTCTCCTTGTAGGGTACGAAAATCTTGATCCTTCCTCGGCGCAGCAAGGATAGGGTTGCGTCATAGATTTTTCCGATATCACGCTCCAAATTTTTCAATTTTACAATATATCCGCAGCCGCGCAGGCTGCCGCTCCGTCCGATAGGCGAGGAGCCGGATACGCGAGCAACAGCGACAGGGAAATTTCTTTGGAGGAAGCTCAATCCTTCGACGCGCCGGAAGGGAGACTGATGAAGGGTACGCGTTCTGTCGTTACGCCGGCATCCATGGCGGAAGCCGTCGCTGCTGTAGAGGAAGGGGCGACGCCATTGGCGGGCGCGACCTGGATCCTGCGATCGCCCATTCGCGACGAGAAGCTGGCCGGTTCCTATGTCGCGGTCTCAGGACTGGCTGAACTCCGCGCGATTGAAACGGGCGACCGCGAAATCGCCATCGGCGCCGCGGTCACCCACGCGTCGCTCTGCGCGGCGCTTAACGGCAGCGCCGATTGCGCCGCTTTGGTTCAGGCGGCGGGCGCTGCGGCCAATCCTGCAATCCGCAACGTCGCGACCATCGGCGGCAATCTCTGCGCGTTCTCCTTCGCGGCGTCCGACCTCGCGCCTGCGCTCATCGCGCTGGACGCCCAAGCCGAAATCTATGGGGTTTCCGGCCCCGAACGCAAACCGATCGAAACGTTCCTTGCGGCGCGCGCCCACCTTGCCCGGGGCTGGTTGCTGACGCGGCTGCTCGTGCCGCGTAACGGCCGCATCTCGGCCCATGCGCGCCTGCCGCTTCGCAAGGCGGGGGACTATCCGGTGGCGATTGTCAGCGTTTCGGCCAAACGCTCTTCGGACCGGACGCTCAGGTCGGTTCGCATTGCTGTCGGCTCCGTGGAGCCGGTTGCGAGGCGCTGGCCGGCGCTGGAGCGCGCGCTCGAGGGCCGTTCTCTCGATCCGGAAGAGGCGGCTGAAGCCGCGCGTGAGCGCGTTGGCGACTTCCAAGGTCGAGACGGCGTCGAAGCGCCAGGCTGGTACAGAATGCAGGTTCTTCCGAAGCTCGTCCGCGCCGCGATGTGCGGCGTCCTCGCTCAAGCCTAAAGAACTGCGCGATGTCCATTTCGCTCACAATCAACGGCGAAACCCATGCGACGAACCGTGACCCGCTGACGCCGCTCGTCGATGTCCTGCGCGACGACCTTGCGCTTACGGGCGCCAAGGCCGTCTGCCGGGAGGGCTTTTGCGGCGCCTGTACGGTGTTGATGGACGGCCAGCCGGTCGTGTCGTGCCTGCTGCCGATTGCGTCGGCGGCCGGTCGAGACATTCGAACCGTCGAGGCGCTGAGCGACGGCGGCGAGTTGTCCCCGCTGCAGAAGGCGCTCGAGCAGCATGACGTCGTGCAATGCGGCATGTGCTTTCCCGGCATGACAGTGGCGCTAACGAGCTTTCTTGCGTCCAATCCAAACCCGACAAGGGAGCAAGTGAAGCAGTCTCTGGTCGGCAATATCTGCCGGTGCACCGGTTACGAGCGGATCATCGACGCGGTTCTGGCCCACGCTCAAGCCATGCAAGGAGGGGGATAGAATGGACGCGAGCGCCGCCGTCATGAACTATCCCCGCCGCGACGCGCGCGACAAGCTCAGCGGGCGGACGCGCTACACCGTCGATCGGTCGCGCCCGGGCATGCTGCACGGGGCGATATTGCGGGCGCAGGCGGCGCCGGCGCGCATCGTAAGACTAGACGTCTCGGCCGCCGAGGCGACGCCGGGCGTGCGCGCCGTGATCACCGGGCGGGACGCCCCGGGCTTGCACGGCATCGGCGTCGCCGACCAGCCGCTTTTCGCAATCGACCTCATTCGTCATCAAGCCGAACCGCTCGCCGCTGTCGCCGCTGACACGATGGAGATCGCCAAGGCGGCGCTCGCCGCCATCCGCATCGAGACCGAACCGCTTCCGGCGGCGGTCACGATGGAGCAGGCGCTGCGGCCGGACGCTCCGCTCGTCCACCCCGACTGGACGTCCTATGAGGTCCTATTCGAAGGCGGCGGGCGCAGCGGCAATATCGCCTGGGAAGCGACCGTCGTCCGCGGCGACGCCGAGGCGGCTTTCTCGCGGCCAGACGTCGCGATCGTCGAGAGCAATTTCCGCATCGGGCGCCAGAACCATCTCGCGTTCGAACCGCGGGCCGTCATCGCGAGCTACGAGGACGGCCGCTATCATATCGAGACGTCGACCCAAGTCCCCTGGACGGTTCGTAACGTCACCGCGCGCGTCCTGCAAATTCCCGCCTCGTCGGTGAGGGTGACGGTCCCGCCTGTCGGCGGCGGTTTCGGGCTGAAATTCGATTGTGCGCTGGAGCCGTTCGCCGCGCTGCTCGCGCGCAAGTCTGGACGCCCGGTCAAGCTCGTCAATTCGCGGCAGGAGGAGATGCTGACTTGCCTCTGCCGGGAGAATGCGGAGCTGCGCATCCGATCGGCTGTGACCGGAGACGGCGAGATCGTCGGGCGCGAGGCTGTCGTCCTGATGGATTGCGGCGCCTATGGCGGCGAGCAGATTTTCCTCACGACCATGACCGCGCATACATTGCTCGGAAATTATCGGCTCGGCTCGGTGAAGCTTGTCAGCCGCGCAATCTATACCCATACCGCGCCAAATGGGGCCTTCCGCGCGTGCAACGGCGTCTACAACACTTTTGCCCTCGAGCGGCACACCGACGAGATCGCGGCCAGGATCGGCATGGATCCGCTCGCCTTCCGCCGCCGCAACGTGCTCGGCGCCGGCGACCTTGGCGCGACCGGGCAGGTTTTCGAGGGCGACGCGCTCGGCCCGATGCTGGACCGCATGGCGGCGGTCAAGGCGTCCCGCCCGTCTCGAAAGGCGCAGGCCGGGCGCCGGCTCTATGGCCAGGCCACGACGGTCGGCACGTGGTTCGTGTTCGTCGGACCTTCTGCGGCGACGATCAATCTTCACAGCGACGGCAGCGCCAGCGTCATCACTTCGGGCGTCGAGATCGGTTCAGGAACGATGGTTCAGGCGGTGCCGCAGATCGTGGCGGCCGAACTCGGCCTGCGGCCAGAGGACGTCATCGTGCGGGCGGCCGACACCGACGCGGCAGGGTACGATGTCGGCGTCGGCGGCGGACGAACGACGGTTTCGCTCGGCGCCGCAAGCCGCGCCGCCGCGATCGAGGTTCGCCGCAAATTGCTGGCGGTCGCTTCGCAAATGCTGCAGACGCCGGCCGAAAAGCTCGAATTGCGAGACGGCCGCATCGAAATTGCAGGGATTCGCGGCTCGGGGACGACGATTGCCAAGGTCGCGCAGCGCGCGCAGGAATTGCTGGGCCCGCTCTCCGGCGTGGGCGCTTTCACCAATAGTCCAGTCGTTTCGCAGCCGGGCTGCGCCCGCGGCCATTTCATCGAAGCGTTGGAAATCCCGATTTTCGCCGTGCATGATTGCGAGGTGGCGGTCGAGCCCGAGACCGGCCATGTCGAAGTGCTGAGCTATACCGTCGTGCAGGATGTCGGCCGCGCTCTCAATCCGCGGGCCATCGCCAGCCAGATCCAGGGCGGCGTGGCGCAGGGATTGGGCTACGCCCTGCACGAAGAGATCACGCTCGACGAGCAGGGCCGCATCCGCCAGACCAATCTCGAGACGTACCGGGTTCCTTTGGCGACGGACGTCGTGCCGGTCGAGATTCATCTTCACGAAGGCGCGCCCTCGCGCGGGCCTCTCGGCGCGAAGGGCGCCGGCGAGGTCCCGATTCTGAACGTCGCCGCTACGGTCGGATGCGCGGTGGCCAGGGCCATTGATCGGCGGGTCGAGCAGATCCCGCTTACCCCGCCGCGCGTGCTGGCGATGATTCTCGACAAAGCGCCGGCGGTCCGCCTTCCGCACATCGCCGAGCGATGGGAGGACAACGTCCTGCCTCGCCCGGCCCGCAAATCCTGACTTCCGGGACGGAGTCGTCGTCGCCGCTATGAGCCGCGATTCACAGCTAGGCTGAGGAAATCGGCGAAGGCGCGCGCGGCGGATCCCAATTTTTTTCCTCTGCGCCAGGCGAGGCCGACATCCATGGTCGGCACTGGCGTTGCGAGATTGCGTTGTTCGATCCGCTGTCCTTCGAGCGACCAGGGCCGATAAACCATGTCCGAAAGGATGGTCACGCCGAGACCGTCGGCGACCATGCTGCGCACGGCCTCGACGGAGGAAGTGACGAAAATGACATTGGGGTTCAGCCCTGTGGGACGCCAATATTTGGACGCAGTCTGGTTCGCTTCATCGACGGTCAGCATCACGTAGGGTACGCGGGCGACGTCGGCGAAGCCGACGCTCTCCGCCGAAAGCAGCGGATGCTCCACGGGAAGCCAAAGGCGACGCCGCGAGCGGAACAAGATTTCCGAGGCGAGGGCGGCTTGGTCCTGCAGGTTCGAGACGAGCATGACAGCCAAATCGAACGCGTCGTTCTTCAACGCCTCTTCAAGCGCCGGGCGCGGCAACTCCGTCAACTCTACGCGGATGTCGGGATAGACGCGCGCGAAGCGAGCGTAGTGGGGCGGCAGGAAATAGCCCGCGACCGTGTAGGTGACGGCGACCCGCACGACGCCGCGAAGCGCCCTGTCTTCCGTGAGAGGCGCGCGTTGGGCGGCGGTGACCGCCGCCATAACGTTTCGCGCGTGCGTCAGGAAACGCGAGCCTTCGGCGGTCAATGCGACGCCGGAAGGCAAGCGGCGGAACAGCGAGACGCCGAGATCCAATTCGAGCTGCTGCAGCGCGCCGGTGACGGTCGACTGCGAAACGTTTAGGCTTGCCGCCGCCAGACTGACCTGCCCTTTCTCGGCCGCGGCGAGGAAATAGCGGATCTGCCTCAGCGAAAGGCTCATCGGTTTTTCCGATATCCGAATACGAATTTTCCAATTTTACAATATGTCGGCGCCCGCGCAAGCTTCCTCCCCGCGGCGGTTATCGGGGAGCGCAGATGGCGACGATCAACTGCGACATGGGCGAGTCCTTCGGCCTCTACACAATGGGCGACGACGCCGGCCTGATGCCGTTTATCGATATCGCCAATGTCGCCTGCGGTTTCCACGCCTCCGACTACAATCACATGCGGGCCACCGTGCGCCTCGCCAAAGCCCATGGCGTGCGGGTCGGCGCCCATCCTTCTCTGCCGGACCTGCAAGGTTTCGGCCGGCGCGAGATGAAGATGGGGCGCGACGAACTCGCCAATTGCCTCATCTACCAAATCGGCGCGCTGACCGGCTTCTTGGACGCCGAGGGGATGACGCTGAACCATATCAAGCCCCATGGCGTGCTCTACGGCATGGCGGCGCGGGACGAAGAGGTGGCGAACGCGATTTGCGACGCCGCCCTGGTGTTCAAGAAGCCGCTCTTGGGGATGAAAGGCTCGTTGCACGAGACCGTCTACCGCGCGCGCGGCCTCGAAATGATCCCCGAATTCTACGCCGACCTCGATTACAACGACGCCGGCGGCGTCATCATTACGCGGGTGCACGACGCCAAAGATCCGCAGGAGGCGGCGGCCAAGTGCCTGCGCGCGATCGCGGAGGGCAAGGTTCGCACCGTCGGCGGCCACGACGTCGAGGTCGGCGCCGACACGATCTGCGTCCATTCCGACACGCCGAACGCGTTGGCTATCGCCGCGGCGGTCCGCGCCGCCATTCCTCGTCAACCGAACTGAAAGAGACGCTCGATGGCGCAGATCCTCTCGCCGCTTCCCGGCACCTTCTATCGCAAACCCGCGCCGGACAAGCCGCCATTCAAATCGGAGGGCGATTCGGTCGCAGTCGGCGACGTGATCGGGCTGATCGAAGTGATGAAGAATTTCGTCGAAGTGCACGCCGATGCGGCCGGCAAAGTCGCCAAATTCATCGCCGATAACGAGGAGCCCGTCATGGCGGGCCAGCCGCTCGTCGAGGTTTCCTGATGGCGTTCTCTCGGCTCTTGATCGCCAATCGCGGCGAGATCGCCGTGCGCATCCAGCGCGCGGCGCGAGAGCTCGGCATGACGACGATCCAGGTCTACAGCGCCGCGGACGAGGACTCGCTCGCCGTCAAGATGGCGGACAAGGCGATCAATATCGGCCCGCCGCACGCGGCCAAATCGTACCTCAACATCGCCGCCATTCTCGAAGCGGCCGAAACGACCGGCGCCGAGGCGATCCATCCAGGCTACGGCTTTCTGTCGGAGAACGCGGATTTCGCCGAAGCGGTGGAGGCCGCCGGCCTCGTCTTCGTCGGTCCGACCGCTTCGACGATCCGCACGATGGGCGATAAGGCCGCCGCCCGAGCCGCGGCCGAGAAAGCGGGCGTGCCGGTCGTTCCTGGTTCGGCGGGGCGCGTCGCCGATTTTGCGCAGGCGCGCGCCGCCGCCGCCGAGATCGGCTATTCGGTGATGATCAAGGCTTCCGCGGGCGGCGGCGGCCGCGGCATTCGCGTCGTCGAGAGCGCCGAGGGGCTGGAGGCGGCTTTCGATCAGGCGGGCGCAGAGGCGAAAGCGGCTTTCGGCGACAGCGGTCTTTATCTCGAGAAGTTCATCGCCCGCGCCAGGCATGTCGAAGTGCAAGTGCTCGGCGACGGGCGCGACGCGATCCATTGCTACGAGCGCGAATGTTCGCTGCAGCGCCGCCGTCAGAAAGTATGGGAAGAGGCGCCTGCGCTGGCGCTCAAGCCCAATGTTCGCGAAGCGCTTTGCGCCTGCGCCGTTCGGCTCGCCAAATCCGTCGCCTATCGCGGCGCCGGGACGCTGGAATTCCTCTATGACGACGCGACGGAGCGGTTCTACTTCATCGAAATGAACACGCGCATTCAGGTCGAGCATCCGGTGACCGAGATGGCGACCGGCGTCGATCTCGTCCGGGAAATGCTGCGCGTCGCGGCCGGCGCGCCGCTCGCCTATACGCAGTCGGCGATTCGCCTCCGCGGCCACGCCATCGAGGCGCGGATCAACGCCGAGGATCCCGCCCAGAATTTCCGCCCGTCGCCGGGAACGGTCTCCGACTATCGCGCGCCTGGCGGCGCCGGCACGCGTTTTGATACGCTGCTCTACCAGGGTTATCAGGTCCCGCCCTTCTACGATTCGCTGATCGGCAAGCTGATCGTCTGGGACGAGACGCGCGAAGCGGCGCTGGCGCGCATGCGGCGCGCGTTGACGGAGCTGATCGTCGAAGGGATAGCGACAACCGCGCCGCTGCACCAGGAGCTCGTCGAGGACGAGGCGGTGCGGGCCGGCGCATTTCACACTCGCTGGCTCGAAGACTGGCTTTCGAGCCGACAGAGGCGCGCCGCGTCGTGAAGGAGGGAGAGCGCTGATGACGAGCCGGTATTCCTATGGGGGCGACGAGCACATCTTCGTCGAATGCGACGAGGAAATGTCGCTCGAAGCGTTCTTCAAAAGCCTCTCGGTCACCAAGGCGGTGAAGGTGGCTCGGATCAAGGGCGTAACCGAGATCTGCCCCGCCAACGCTTCGTACCAGATCAAGTTCGATCCGGACGTGATCAGGCCGGACGACCTCCTCGCCGAAATCAAAAAAATCGAGTCGGAAGTGGGCGGCGGCCATTCGAAGCTCGCCACGCGCATCATCGAAATTCCGGTTCTGTACAATGATCCCTGGACTCGCGAGACATTGATGCGTTTCCGCGATCGGCATCAATCGCCGGACATGACGGACATCGAATACACCGCCAAGATAAATCGGCTCGACGGCGTCGACGGTTTCATCAAGGCCCATTCGGGCGCGCCCTGGTTCGTCTCGATGGTCGGCTTCGTCGCCGGGCTGCCGTTCCTCTACCAGATGGTCGAGCGCAAGCGCCAGATCCAGTCGCCCAAATATCTGAGGCCGCGGACCGACACGCCGAAACTGACGATCGGCCATGGCGGCTGCTTCGGCTGCATCTATTCGGTGCGCGGCGCCGGCGGCTATCAGATGTTCGGCATCACGCCGATGCCGATCTACGATCCCAACCAGCAGATCAGATATCTGCGCGATTTCATGTGTCTGTTCAATCCCGGCGACATCGTCAAATGGCGGCCGATCGAGCGGGCCGAATACGACGCGATTGTCGCCGATGTCGAGGCCGGCAAGTTCTCGCCGAATATGGCCAATATCGATTTTTCGCTCGATGCGTACCATGCCGATATCGACGGCACCAACGCCAAGCTGACGGGGGCGCTCAATGGCCATTAGAGTCGTCAAGCCGGGCCTCTCGACGACGGTGCAGGATCTGGGACGTCCCGGATATTATCACATCGGCATTCCGCTCTCCGGGGCCATGGATCGGTTCGCGCTTCGCGCGGCGAACCTCTTGGTCGGCAATCCGGAGGACGCGGCAGTTCTTGAAGCGGCGTTTCTGGGACCGGAGCTTGAATTCACCGCGGACGCGACGGTCGCCGTCACCGGCGCGGATCTCCCGCCGAAAGTGGACGGCGCCGAGCGCGCGACATGGACCTCCTTTGCCGTCAAGAAGGGACAGGTTCTCTCTTTCGCTTTCTTGAAACAGGGCGCCCGCGCCTACATCGCCGTTTCGGGCGGGATCGATGTTCCCGTCGTGCTCGGCTCCCGGTCGACCTACGCGCTCGGCGCTTTGGGCGGCTACAGGGGCCGCAAGCTTGAACCTGGCGACGAATTGCCGGTGGGCGCGGCGGCGGGCGCTGTCGAGGGCAAGACCGTGCCGTCGAACTTGCGCCGCGCGCCCGGCTCGCCGGCCGTGTTGCGGATGATGCCTGGCCTATACTGGCATCGCATCACCGAGGCCGCCGGCAAGCATTTCTTCGAGGACACCTGGAAAGCCGCGCCCGAAGCCGATCGCATCGGATATCGGTTTCGCGGCGGCCGGCCGCTTGAATTCGTGCCGCGCGAACAGCCGTTCGGCGCCGGGTCCGATCCGTCGAACATCGTCGACGCCTGCTATCCCTATGGGTCGATCCAGGTGCCGGGCGGGACCGAACCGATCGTCTTGCACCGCGACGCGGTCTCAGGGGGCGGCTATTTCATGATCGGCGCCGTCATCTCTGCAGACCTCGATCTGATCGGGCAGCTCCAACCGCATGCGCCCGCGATCTTCGCGCCGGCGACGATGGAGCAGGCGCTCGCGGCGCGGCATGAGCGGCGAATGCTTCTCGCCAAAATGCGCGAGGCGGTGTGAGAGATCGCGGTTGGCGGCGCTCGCGCCGGCAGCCGCGCCGAATGATGCGGCGGCGGTCAGATCGCGACAGCGCGTTTTTTCAGCGCCTGTTCGCGATATTCTCGCGGAGGGACGCCGAATTGCGCTTTGAACACACGGCTGAACTGGGCCTGGTTGCCGAAGCCCCATTGATAGGCGATGCCGGCGACGGTCTGCTTGCGGGCAGGATCGCCAAGCGCTTCACGGCAGGCGTCCAATCGCTGGTCGCGGATCCAGCTGCCGAGCGTCTGATTGGCGTCGCGAAACAGTTCGTGCAAATACCTGGTCGAAATGCCGCAGGCGCGCGCGATTGCATCGGGGTCGAGGTCGCTGTCTCCGAGCCGGTTGCGGACATAGTTCTCGATGCGCGACAGATGCGCGGCGCGCACCGCCGTCGCCCCCGCCGTCAGAGTTCGATCGTCGTCCTTGAGCGCGAGAACGAGCAGTTCGACGAGCTGGCGCCCAACCGTCGCGCGCAATTCCTCCGACATGCCGTCGATGCGGCGCGGAATCAGTTCGAGCATGTCGAAGAGGAGACCGCCGCCGCCTCGGGTCGTGTCGAACTGCAAGGAGCAGAATCTATCCGGCTGCCGAATCTTGCCGCTAAGCGCCGTGGCCGAAACCTTCACCACCCAGAGATCGGACGGCTCGCCGTGGCTGAACACGTAGGGCTCGTGACTGCGCTCGAGGATAAGCCCGCCCGGGCGGCAGCGCACGTCCTTGCCGCATTGGGAAAAGAACACTTCCGACTGAATCGGAACGGTGACGAGATAATGCTCCTCGCGTTCGCCGTGGAAGTGATGCAGGAGCCTGCGGTATTCCAGCGGCTCCGAACTGAGGCGCGACAGCGAAACGTCGCCGAGATCCCAGATTTTGAGGTCGCCGGCAAAGCGATCCGCATCGACGAATCTCAGATCGAGCGGGAAATAGGTCGCCGCGATCGTCTCGTGCCAATGCCGGCTTCGATCGCGCGGTTCGCAACCGGCCGTCGAAATCTGCTTCACCATGGTCGTCGCCTTGAGGTCCCGCGCGCTCGAATACAGCGGAAACAGGGGAATATTGCTGCGCGCCTTCGCGCAAAGTCAAATCTCAATGCGCGCTACGGAAAGACCTTCGCTCCATATTTCGCTAGGGTCCTGCTCATCGACTGCGCAAGGCGCAGGAAGGAGCGGGCGATCGGGGCGCCGCAGCGGAGAACCTTGCCGCGCGGACCCTCGCGCATTCGAGAAGCGGGGTTCCCATGACGGCGGCAAAGCAGTCAACGCGTCAACCGAAAAAACGCGCGGTCGATCCGATCACGCTGTCCGTCGTGCGCGGCGTCCTGGAGACGACGCAGCGCGAAATGACGCTTTCGCTCGAAAAGACGGCGCGATCGTCCGTCTTCAATCTCGCCCACGACTATTCGACGGCGCTGTTCAACGCCAAGCCGGAGATGATCCTTCAGGGACAAGACATTCCTATCCATCTTGGCTCGTTGATTCCCGCGATGAAGGCCGTCGCGAAATTCTTCGGCGACGATATTCACGAAGGCGATCTGATCCTGCACAACGACCCCGCCTTCGGCGGCAGCCACGCGATCGACACCTGCATGTACAAGCCGGTGTTCTACAAGGGCAAGCTCGTCTATTGGACCGTGTGCAAAGGCCACCTCACCGACATTGGCGGCCCGGTGCCCGCAGGCTACAATCCGACGGCGAAGGAAATATATGCAGAGTGCCTGCGCATTCCGCCGGTGAAGATATGGGATCGGGGAAAGGCGCGGCGCGACGTTCTCAACATGATCTTCACGAACATGCGCGCCCGCCGCGATCAGGAGGGCGATTTCAACGCGCTGATCGGCGCATGTCAGGTGGGCGAGCGCAATCTGATCGCGATGGTCGAGAAATACGGCCTCGGCACAGTGGATGCATGCATCGACGAACTGCTCGATATGGCGGATCGCCATATGCGCGCCCTCATCAAGACGGTTCCCGACGGAACCTATGAAGGCGTGGCCATTCTCGAAGATGCGGGGCACGGCTTCGGCGATTTCGAGATCAAGGCCAAAGTGACGATCAGGAACGACCGCTGCCACATCGCGATATCGAGCCCTCCCCAGATTCCATATTTCATAAATTCCTATGAAGGCAATTCCCATTCCGGCGTCTATCTTGGCTTGATGATGTTCGCGGCGTTGCCTCCTCCCTACAATGAGGGGTTGTACCGATGCGTCAGCGTGGACTTTGGTCCGAAAGGCACGATCTGCAACGCCGTCGAGCCGGCTCCGCATATGAATTGCACGACGACCCCGATGGAGACGCTGACCGACGCGGTGCGCTTGGCGTTCGAGAAGGCGATGCCGTCGAAAGTCGCCGCGTCTTGGGGACACGCCAACGGGCTCAACATCGCGGGCTGGGACAGTCGCACCAACGAAGAGTACGTCACGATGGTGCTCGCCACCATCATTTCAGGCGGCGGCGCGACGCCGCATCAGGACGGCTGGCATGCGGTCGGCCCGGAATGTTGCTTTGGCGCGCTGACGTCGGGCGACGTGGAATTGCTCGAATATTCCTATCCGATCGTGATCCATCGCTATTCGCTGATGACGGATTCGGGCGGCGCCGGGAAATACCGCGGCGGCTCCGGAACGGCCTGGGAGGTCGAGCCGCTCGACAGGGAAATGCTGTGCATCGGGTTCGGCGAGGGCCGGCGCATTCCGGCGATGGGCGCGGCGGGCGCGAAGTCCACGATGATCGACGAGAAGGTCGGCCGCGTCGAGATCAATCGCGGCGGAAATATCGAACTGGCCAGGACCAACATTCTCGAAACGATCAAGCCGGGCCAGACGATCACCAATATGAATCCGGGGGGCGGAGGCTACGGCAATCCTTATGAACGTCCCATCGAAATGGTCATCGAGGACGTTCGCAACGGTCTCGTCTCGATCCGCGGCGCGAAGGAAGATTACGGCGTCGTGTTCAAGGACCCGCTGACTCTCGAAGTCGACGTCGCCGCGTCCAAGCGGCTGCGGGCGGCCTGAGGAGGCGGGGCCATGACCACCCAATTTCGTTTGGGCATCGACGCAGGCGGCACTTTCACCGACTTTGTCATCGCCGACAAGGCGACCGGCGTCGCCAAGTTGTTCAAGGCGCTCTCGACCCCGTCCAATCCGACCAAGGCGATCGAAAACGGCCTCAAGCTGATCGCGGACGATCTTGGCCGGACGCCCGAGTCGATCGTCTCCGATTGCGATCTTTGCATCAACGGCACGACGGTCGGACTCAACGCGCTCATCACGCATCGCGGCGGCAAAACCGGGCTCATCTGCACCGCCGGCCACGAAGACTCGATCGAGATTCGCAACGGGCACAAGGAGGACGGATACCGGTACGACCCTGAATATCCCGCCGCGGTCATGCTCGTGCCTCGTTATCGGCGTAAGGGCGTGCGCGAGCGCGTCCTCTCGACGGGGGAAGTGCGCACGCCGTTGCATGAAGAGGACGTGCGCGCCGCCTGCGAGGCGTTCATCGCCGAAGGCGTCGAGACCGTAGCAATCTCGTTCGTCTGGTCAGTGCTCAATCCGGCGCACGAGAAACGGGCGGCCGAGATCGTCCGCGAAATGATGCCGGACGCGATCCTCACCGTGGGCTGCGAACTCTATCCGCAGATTCGAGAATATACGCGCACCTCCACCGCGGTCGTGAACGCTTATCTCGCGCCGGTCATGCGCCAATATGTGCGGGCGGTCGACGGCTATTTCCAATCGCTCGGCGCAAAGCAGCCGGTTCGCTACTTCCAGTCGAATGGCGGCTTGGCGGTCGGGCAGGCGATGACCGATCGCTCGGTCTACGCCATCAATTCCGGCCCCGCTTCGGCGCCTCAGGCCGGGCAGTACGTTTGCGCGCCGTTCGAGCAGACAAACGTCATCACGATCGACATGGGCGGGACGTCCTTCGACATCACCTTGACCAAGGGCGGCGTGACCAATCTCAACAAGAACATCGATTTCCTGCGTTACCGGATCGGCGTGCCGATGATTCAGGTGGAGACGCTCGGCGCTGGCGGCGGGTCGATCGGCTGGATCGATTCGCTCGGCATCCTGCAGGTCGGCCCGCAATCCGCCGGCTCGCAGCCCGGTCCAGCGTGCTATGGCCAGGGCGGCGAGGAGCCGACGACGTCGGACGCGAACCTGATTCTCGGCTATCTCAATCCGGACGGCCTGCTCGGCGGCAAGCTTCCGCTGAGCCTCGAGAAGGCCCGCGCCGCTTTGATGAGGATCGCCGAACCGCTGGGCCTCACAGTCGAACAGGCGGCGTATGGCATGTTCACCATCGTCAACAGCAACATGGTGAACGGCATCCGACGCGTCTCGGTCGAGCGCGGCTTCGATCCGCGCGATTTCGTTCTGGTCGGCGCTGGCGGCGCGACGGCGGCCCATATTTGCGCGCTGGCGGCGGAAATTGGCGTCAATACGATCATCCTGCCCAAGCTGGCGTCGGGCCTGTGCGCGTTCGGTCAGATCATTTCCGACGTCAAATACAATTACATGGCGACCGCGCCGGCCCGCCTCGACAATGCCGAAGCCTATTCTCGCCTCGATAGACTGTTCGAGGAGATCGAGGCTAAGGGCGTCAAACATCTCCGCGACGACGGGTTCGCCAAGAACAACATTGTGGTCAGGCGCAGCCTCGACATGCGCTATGTCGGGCAGGTGCACGAATGCACGGTCGACATCGACACGTTCAAGATCAACGAGAAGACGATCGACCGGGTCAAGGAGGCGTTCCACCGTCGCCACGAAGAACTTTACACCTATTCGGAACGCCATTCGACCGTTGAGGTCGTCAACATCGAGTCGACGCTCTATGGCCTCATCGACAAGCCGAAGACGCCGGCGCTGAAGCGGGGCAGGGCTGCGCCCGACGCGATCAAGTCGCATCGCAAGGCGATCTTCAGCGCCTCCGGAAAGGGCGTTCGCACGCCCGTCTATGACGGCGAGGCGCTCGGCGCCGGCGCGGCCGTCGACGGGCCGGCGATCATCGAAGAAATCACGACGACGATTGTCGTCGAACCCGGCTGGACCGCTCGCCTCGACGGGAGCGGCTCCTACATGATCACGAGACAGAATCGGAAGCGCTGAAGGACGAGCTTCCGAGCGAGGCCGGCGACATGTTGGGCTGGAAAGGAGGGTAGCCAAAGACAGGATCGGTGAATTGGTCCCCGCGGGCGGCGGCGAGCTCGGACGAGAGTTAAGACGGATTTCGAACGATGGCTCAAAATGGGAGAGGATCATGAAGTATTTAGCGCGAATGACGGGCGTGTTGGCTTCGGGACTGGCTTTGGCCTGGTCGGGAGTCGCTTTAGCAGGGGATGGAGACTGGTGGCCGGCGAAAGTCTATGACTTCGACTCGGGCTCGCAGAAGGTGTTCGAATATTCGCCGCTGCCGAAAGCGTCGAAACCTTGGAACATCTGCGTGCTCTTCCCGCATATGAAGGACACGTTCTGGGTCGCCGTCGATTATGGGGTCGTCGAGGAAGCCAAGCGGATGGGCGTCAACATGACCCTGTACCAGGCCGGCGGTTACGAAAACCTGCCCAAGCAGTTGTCGCAATTCGACGATTGCATGGCCGGCAATTTTGACGCAATCGTCGTCGGCCCCATTTCCGAGGCTGGCCTTGACAAGAAATTCGCGGAGGGCGTCAAGGCCGGCAAGGTGATCATCAGCACGGTCAATCCCGTGTCCAAATCGACCGTCACCTCGAAAATGACGGTCGATTTCACGGCGATGGGCGTCCAGACCGGGACGTACCTCTCCGATTATTTGAAGGGCAAGCCGGCCAGTGTCGTCACCTTCCCCGGCCCATCGGGTTCGGGCTGGGCCGAAGCGTTCCTCGACGGCTTCAAGAAGGCGGTGAAGGACCAGAGCAACATCAAAGTGCTCGATGACAAGTTCGGCGATTCGGGCGTCGCCGTGCAGTTCGGCTTGATTCAGAATGCGCTTCAGGCCTATCCGGATTTGAACGTCATCTGGGGCTGCGCGCCGGCCGCCGAGGCGGCGGTCGGAGCGGTCGCGCAGGCCGGCAAGAAAGACGTCCTGATCATGTCCTCTTACGAGAACCAGGCGATGCTGGACGCGCTGAACAAGGGCGAAATTCTCGGCTTTGCAACTCAATATCCGGTCTTGCAGGGCCGTATCGCCATTGACACGGCCGTGCGCGCGCTGGAGCATCAGTCTTACGCCAAGAGCCTGATGGCCATCCCGGACATGATCGCCCAGAGCAATCTGAAGACGATCAACATGAGCCTGGTCCTGGCGCCGGCGGACTTCAAGGCCGTCTATTCGGTCAAGGCGCCCTGAACCGAGGGTCGAACGAGCGGCTTGCTCATGACCATTGCTGATCCGGTCCAGATTGGCGCGTCGCGGGCGGCGGCAGCCGCCCGCGACGCACGTCCGCTGCTTGAACTTTCCAGAGTGTCAAAGCGGTTTCCGGGCGTGACCGCGCTGGATCAGGTGGATTTCGAACTGCGTCACGGCGAGGTTCATGTCCTGTTCGGCGAGAACGGCGCGGGCAAATCGACGCTCATCAACATTATCGCCGGGACCTATCCTCCCGACGAAGGCGCCTTTACCTATCAAGGCGAGGCGGTCGTTCACCTGACGCCGCACGCCGCGCGGCTGCTCGGCATCAGCCCGGTGTTCCAGGAATTCAGCCTGGTTCCGGACCTCACCGTCGAACAGAATTTGTTCCTCGGCCGCGAATTGAGCCGAAGCGGCGTCCTCGACCGCTCGCGGATGAGGACCAGAGCTCTGGATCTCATCAAGCTGCTGGGTTTCGATCTCGACCCCAATCGCAAAGTGCGGGACCTGTCCCGCGCCCATCAGCAGATGGTCGAGATCGCGAAGGCGTTTCTCGCCGATGTCCGCCTTCTCATCCTCGACGAGCCTACGGCGTCGCTGACCGAAGCGGAAGCCGCGAAACTGTTCGCTCTCATTGCGAAACTCAAGGCGTCAGGCGTCGGCATCATCTACGTCTCGCATCGCATGCGGGAGATCAAGCAGATCGCCGACAGGATCACCGTGCTTCGCGACGGGCGAAAGATAGCGACGGTCGAAGCTGGAGACGTTTCCGAGAACGCGCTCGTTGAAATGATGACGGGGCGAAAGATCGAGGTCCTGTTTCCTCGCATCGAGCCGCGCCCCGGCGCCAAGCTCTTGGAGGTCGAAAATCTGACGCTCGCCAACCATACGGTTACGGATGTGAGCTTCTATGCGCGAGCCGGCGAGATCACCGGCGTCGCCGGTCTCGTCGG
Source organism: Alphaproteobacteria bacterium (assembly GCA_021325385.1). Classification (GTDB taxonomy): domain Bacteria; phylum Pseudomonadota; class Alphaproteobacteria; order Rhizobiales; family Beijerinckiaceae; genus Roseiarcus. The sequence goes on along the minus strand of JAJPHH010000117.1, from coordinate 35,335 downwards.
TTGCGGCAAATCGGAGCTGGTTCGGGCGGTCTATGGATTGGAGTTGATCGCCGCCGGAATCATTCGGGTCGGCGGCGCCGCGGTGACCAATCCCTCGCCGGCGACGCTTTTGAAGCAGGGACTGTGCTATTTTCCGTCGGACCGCGTCGCGGAAGGATTGGCGCTCGGCCGGTCGGTGCGCGAAAACGCGTCGATGACCGCACTGGACTTGCCGGCTTATTCCCGTCGCGGCGTGCTTCAACGGGCAAGCGAGCGCCGGGCGATTCAGTCGATCGTCGAGCGCCTCAAATTGCGTCCGCCGCAGATCGAGCGCGCCGTCGCCAATCTTTCCGGCGGCAACCGGCAGAAGGTTCTGCTCGCGCGAGGGCTGACCCGGGATATTCGGGTTTATCTGTTCGACGAGCCGACCGTGGGCATCGACGTCGGGGCCAAGGCGGAAGTCTACGATCTGATGAAGGACGTCTTGGCGACGGGGGCGGCGATCGTTCTGGTCTCGTCCGAACTGCCGGAAGTGCTGCATCTGTCGCATCGGCTCTATGTCATGCACCGATCCCGGATGGTCGCCGAACTGACCGGGTCCGACATCAACGAGCAGCAGGTCCTGTCTCATTTCTTTCGGGAGGACGCTGCAGGACGCGCGGCCCCAGCGTCGAGCGGGGGGCGCTGACGATGTCGAGCCTCGACGTCCATCCCGCGCCTTCCCATCGGCTCTATCGCGCCTACGCCAGGTTCGGCTTCCTTCCGACGGTGCTTGTCATCCTGGTGGTCGCGCTTGCTTTGTTCGTGCCGCGCTTCTTGACGGTGCAGAATATCTTCAACGTGCTGCGCAGCTCGGCGTACTTGGTCATTCTTTCCGCCGGCCAGATGACCGTCCTCATCGTCGGCGGTTTCGACCTCTCGGTGGGAGCCGTCGTTCCGCTGGCGAGCGTCGTCAGCGCGCTGGTCATGGTCTGGGCGAAGGGCGTTGCGCCCGACCAGACCGCGATCATCGTGCTTCTCGGCGTCCTCGCCGGAATCGGCAGCGGCTTGGCGGTCGGCTTGATCAACGGCCTGAGCGTCGCCTTTCTCAAAGTCTCGCCGTTCATCGTCACGCTCGGCTCGCTCTCCATCGCGACAGGCGTCGCCCTGCTGCTGACCAACGGCATTCCAGTCTATGGAATGCCGCAAGCCTATGTGAACGGCTTCGGCCGCGGTTTGTGGCTGCAATTGCCGACCGCCGTCTATCTCGCCGCCCTTATTGTCGCCCTGGTTTGGTTCATTCAGAACTTCACCCGAATGGGGCGCTATCTCTATGCAATCGGCGGCAACCTGCAAGCGGCGACCGTGTCCGGCGTGCGCACGAGAACCTACCTGGTTCTGGCATACCTCTTTTGCTCCGTTCTCGCCGCGGTGTCGGGGTTGGCGCTCACCGCGCAGATCGGCTCCGGCCAGGCGGTGATCAGCGCGCAGCTCACGCTGGAAAGCATCGCGGCGGCGGTGATCGCGGGCGTCAGCTTGAAGGGCGGCGTCGGCCGCGTGGAGATGGTCACGCTGGCGGCGTTCTTTCTGCTGATCCTGACCGACGCGATGGACCTTTTGAAGATCGACCCCCGCATCCAGACGATCTTCTTGGGCTGCATCGTCGTGCTCGCGGTGGCCTTGGACGAAGTGGCGAAGCGGAGGGCGTCGGTTGACTGACGCAATATTCGTCTCCAAAGCCGGCGCCGATCGACGGAGAGGGTTGCTCGATTGGTTGCTGATCCTGAGCCTTCCTCTGCTCATGATCGCGATGGAGCTGGGAGTCTACGCGTTCGAACCGCGCGTGCTGTCGCTTCGCAACATCGTCAACGTCTTGAATCAGTCGAGCTACCTCGTCCTCTTCGCGTCGGCGCAGATGATGGTGATCCTGACGCGCGGATTCGACCTGTCGCTCGGGACGACGGTGTCGGCGATCAGCGTCGCCAGCGCTCTCGTCATGACGGGCCTTGCCGCCGCCGGGGCGCCGGATTTTGTCCTCGTGGCGGCCGGCCTGATCGTCGGCCTAGGGTTCGGCGCGCTGGTCGGGCTGTTCAACGGGTTCTTCGTGTCGTGGCTCGGCATCAATCCGTTCGTGGTCACGCTCGGCAGCCTCAATATTTGCCTCGGGCTGGCGACGACGATCTCGGGCGGCCGCCCGGTCTTCAACGTGCCCGACGTGTTCAGCCTGTTATTCTATAACGGCGTACTCATTCCCGGGCTTTCGATCCCGCTGATGATCGCGATTCTGGTATGTCTCGGCCTCTATTTCCTGCTGAACCATACGGTATTCGGACGATCGCTCTACCTGATCGGTAATAATCCTCGCGCGGCCTATCTCGCCGGTTTGCCGAGCAAGCGTTTTCTCGGCCTTGCCTATCTTGCCTGCTCCTTGCTCGCCGCCTTCGGCGCCCTCATGCTCACCGCCCGGACCGGATCGGGCGAGCCCAACCTCGGCGGCAGCCTGATGCTCGAAAGCATCGCCGCCGCGGTCATTGGCGGCGTCAGCTTGCAAGGGGGCGTCGGCGGCGTGGGCGCGGTCATCATGGGAACGCTGTTCGTGACGATGCTGTCGAACTCCATGGATCTGCTGGAGGTCGGCGGGTACATCCAGCAAATCCTGTTGGGCTGCGTGATCATCGTCGCGATTTTCCTCGATCGCCTGCGTTTGACGCGTGGCTAATCACGGCCGGCGACGCGGATCGCTGCGAAGAGAAGACGGGAGGTACGAAGCATGTCTTTTAACTGCGATGTCCCTGCTGTGCCCACCCAGTTGCACGACGACGAGGTCGCGCGCATCACGCGCTGGGATTTTGCGCCGGGGGCCGCGACCGGTTGGCATCGGCACGGCTGGCCCTATTTCGTCGTTCTCCTGACCGACGCGGTTCTTCGCATTCACGATGGGGAGAAAGTGACCGATGCGCCGATGTCCGCCGGCCACAGCTATATGCGTCCCGCAGGCGTCACGCATGACGTGATGAATGGCGGCGACAAGCCGATCGCCTTCGTCGAGATCGAGGTGAAGCGTCCGGATCGGCTGGTCATGGCGAAATAGGTAGAGCGCGGGCGTCCCTTTCCTCAGTTCGCCGATCGGCATGCGTCCATTTCGGGACATTCCTCGCTTCGGCGGCGCGAAGTCGTACCGACGTCACCAGGCCGACCAACCGGCGTCCACCGTCACGGTCACGCCGTGCACCGCGTCCGAATCCTCGCTCGCGAGATAAACGGCCGTTCCCGTCAGCTCTTCGGGTTGCAGGAAATCCCGGCCCGTCGGCGTCAGCGCGCGCATCTGCGCTATATAGGCGCCCATGTCGGGGCCGCGAAGATGGGCGTTGAGCGGCGTGGCGATGTTGCCGGGCGCGAGCGAGTTGACGTTGATATTATGCTTGCCGATCTCGACGGCCAGCGCACGCGTCAGATTTTCGAGGCCGCCCTTCGAAGCGCAATAGGCCGGGCAATTGGGGCCGGCGCCGATGCCCCATATCGACGTCACGTTGATGACCTTGCCGCGCCCTTTGCGTTTGAACTCGGGCAGGCAGGCTTGAGTCAGGAAGAAGGCGCCCTTGAGATTGAGGTCCAATTGGGAATCCCACTTTTCTTCCGTCGTCTCCTCGATCGAGGCGGTATGCATGATGCCGGCGTTATTGACGAGAATGTCGATCGTGCCGAGGCGCTCGATCACTGCGGCGACGAGGCTTCGGATCTGGCCGACGTCGGAACAATCGGCGACGAAGGCTTCCGCCGCGCCGCCCTTCCGCCGGATGGCGCTTGCGACGCTCTCGGCGCGCGCGACGCTCTTGGAAGCGACGATGGCGACGGCGGCGCCTTCTTCCGCATAGCGCTCGGCGATCGCCTTGCCGATCCCCTGGGTGGAGCCTGTCACCAGCGCGACCTTTCCCGCCAGCCTCATGGTCGACCTCCCTGAACCCGATGTCGCCGACGCAAAGTCTGCGTTAGTTTCCGCCTTGCCGGCAAGCGCCGGCTCCGCGCTTCTATCTGCGGCCGGCCGGGCCTGAAGCAGCTTCGACGCCGCGCCGCGACGGCTTTGCCTTCATCAGCGATCTGATCCGTTCGGCGTCGGCCGGCGTCGCCGGGTTGTAGACGACCATGGCGAGATCGGGTCGGCCGTCGACGGCGAAGGCCGAGTATTCGAAGGCGAGCGGGCCGACGACCGGATGGCGAATGTGTTTGACGGCCTCGCCATGATGGGCGCCGCGAATGTCGTTGTCGCGCCACATCGCCCTGAATTCCGGACTGCGGCGAGAGAGTTCGTCGACGAGAGGCTGTATCTCCGCTGCGGCGCCGGCGCGCGCCGCCTCCATCCGGAACGCGCTCACCACGAAACGCGCGACGCTTTCCCAGTCGTACTGCGCCGCGCGGGCGCGCGGATCGAGGAACATGAAGCGCAAGATGTTGCGCTGCTCCGGCGGCAATGCGCCGTAATCCATCAGCATCAGGGTCGCCGGCCGGTTCCAGGCGACGACGTCCAATGTCGCGGTCCGAATGATGGCGGGGCTCGGCTCCAACGCGTCGAGCACGCGCTGCAGCCGCGGCGTGACGCCTTGGGTTTTCTGGTAGCGCGCTTCGGGCGGGCGGCCGAGACCGAGCAGGAAGAGGTGCTCGCGCTCGACATCGGTCAGCATGAGGGCGCGGGCGATGCGATCGAGCACGTCGGGCGAGGGCGCGCCGCCGCGGCCTTGCTCCAGCCACGTATACCAGGTCGGGCTGATATTGGCGCGCTGCGCCACCTCCTCGCGGCGCAGGCCGGGCGTGCGGCGGCGCCCGGCGGAAAAGCCGAGGGCGGCCGGATCGAGCTTGGCGCGGCGGTCTCTCAGATAGGCTCCGAGCAGGTTTTCCCGCGCAAGGGGCGCATTCATCCTGTTAGCCGTTATACCAGGATAATCTCACTACTTTACTACAATAGACCGCCAGCGGAGATTTGTCGCCAGCGAAACTCGGAGATTCATGCTCATGCGCGTGTTCGTGACTGGCGCGACCGGCTTCATCGGCTCGGCCCTCGTCAAGGATCTGATTGCGGGGGGCCATCAAGTCCTCGGGCTCTGTCGTTCGGACGACAAGGCCCCGGCTCTGGCCGCCGCCGGCGCCGAGGTCCATCGCGGATCGGTCGAGGACCTCGACAGCCTCAAGCAGGCCGTCGCCCGGTCGGACGGCGTCGTCCATCTGGCCTTCAACCATGATTTCTCGAAATTCGCCGCCAATTGCGAGGACGACCGGCGCGTGATCAAGGCGCTCGGCTCGCTGCTCGCGGGCTCCGAAAAGCCCTTGATCGTGACGTCCGGGACGGGGATGACGAACGCCGCGCCGGGGCGGCCCGCAACCGAAGACGGCGCGACGATCAGCTCCGAAATCATCCCGCGCGCGGCGTCGGAGGAGGCGGCCGCCGCCGTCGCCGCTTCCGGGGTCAACGTGTCTATCGTGCGCCTGCCGCAGGTCCATGACACGGCGAGGCAAGGCCTCGTCACTTATGCGATCGCGATTTATCGCGAGAAGGGCGTCTGCGCCTATATCGGCGACGGACAGAACCGCTGGCCCGCGGCGCATGTTCTCGACGTCGCTCGTCTCTATCGGCTGGCGATCGAAAGGGCCGAGCCGAATGCAAAGTACCATGCGGTCGCGGAAGAAGGCGTGTCGATGCGCGACATCGCCGAAGCAATCGGCCGACGTTTGAAGCTGCCGGTCAAGTCGATCGCCCCGGAAGAGGCCCAAGCCTTTTTCGGCTGGCTCGCGACATTCGCCGGGCGCGACCTCCCGGCCTCGAGCGAGCAAACGCGGAGAAAGCTCGGCTGGACGCCGACCGGGCCCGGCCTGATCGCGGATCTCGAACATTTGCGTCTCGCCGAAAGCTGACGCGCCGCGCGCCGAACTCCATACGCCCATAGCTCATCGCCGCACGCGTACCTTTGGCGATAAGCGCACGTTTTGCTCCTACCGCGAAGCCGCAAGTCAAGCCTGCGTACGATGACGTAACGTCAACGGCTCCGGCGGAACGGCGCTCGGCGTCCCATGGTCGCTCGCAATTTCCTGTCCCCGATTCCAAATTTTTCCAAATCCATATTTCCGCGGAATCAGCTTTTTCAATGGGTTATCGTGCAAAAAATTTGGAAAAAGATTCGCCGAAACGTCTTGCGGGCTATCGCTCTCCGGTCGTGGATTTGTACCGAAAGAAGCATCATACCATCGAACGCTCCGCGCGGCCAGAAATTGTTCGCAACGTCGCAGCCAAAATGGCGAGAAGCGAAGCAAATTCAAAGTGATGCGGGCGCGCCGCGGCGCCATGCGCGGGTGCGCGACCATATACCCCGTGATTTCGATGTTTTATAGAATGTCGGCCAAAATATTCGTGACGCAAGGGCAGGAATCGTTGAAAGAGAGATGGCGAAGAAGACCCAAATCGACCGGGAGGGGCGGTGACTGAGCAGTTCTTCGAGCGGCCGATCCTCAATTCGCCCTACGCCTATCCCGCCCGGCACTGGGAGATCGTCGACAAGCAGCCGACCAACCGCGTCATCGACCAGCGGCGCCGCGCCGACGAATATTTCTCGCCTGTTCCGGCCCCGAAGAAGCAGCGGGGAAGCCGCCGCCAAGGCAGCCTGAAGCTGGGCGACGCGTCCGGCCATTCGACGAAGGAGCAGGAATACAACCCGACGCCGATCATCAACGAAATCCGCACTTACGTCGATCAATGGCGCAATCTGCCCAACCCCGACCAATGGCTGGTGACGCCGGAGACCGCCCGTCTCCTGAAGCATTGGCGCCATCACCAGTTCCAGGGCGTCAAGCCGTTTTTCTGCCAGATCGAGGCGGTCGAGACGGCGATCTGGTTGACCGAGGTCGCCCCAAAGCGGGGACCACAGGTCGCGAAATTCTGGGCCCATATCGAGGGCGCGAACGCAAAAGCCAATCCGGAGCTGCTCCGCCTCGCGCTGAAGCTCGCGACCGGCGCGGGCAAGACGACTGTCATGGCGATGCTGATCGCCTGGCAGACGATCAACGCCGTCCGCCGTCCCAACAGCAAGCAATTCTCGCGCGGCTTTCTCGTCGTCGCGCCGGGCATCACGATCAAGGATCGCCTACGGGTGCTCCTGCCAAACGATCCGGAAAGCTACTATCGCCATCGCGAGCTCGCGCCGGCGGACATGCTCGCCGATATCGACCACGCCAAAATCGTCATCACCAATTATCACGCTTTCAAGCTGCGCGAGCGCATTGATGTCGCAAAAGGGACGCGGGAGGCGATCGAGGGATGGCGGGCCAAGAAGGACCCGAGCAAGAAGCTCCAGACGCTCGAAACCGAAGGGCAGATGCTTCAGCGCGTCATGCCCGAGCTGATGGGCATGAAGAACATCGTCATATCAACGACGAGGCCCACCATTGCTATCGCGCCAGGGTGAAGGACGCGACCGGCGAGACCGAGGCCGATCTGACTGGCGAGGCGAAAAACGAGGCGAAGGAGAACAACGAAGCCGCGCGGGTCTGGATTTCCGGGCTGGAGATGGTCAAGCGCAAGCTGGGTGTCTCGCTGGTCTACGATCTCTCCGCGACGCCGTTCTTCCTGCGCGGCTCGGGCTATCTCGAAGGGACGCTGTTCCCCTGGACGATGAGCGACTTCTCGCTGATGGACGCGATCGAATGCGGCGTGGTCAAGTTGCCGCGCGTTCCTGTCGCCGACAATGTGCCGGGCGGCGACACGCCGAAGTTCCGGGACCTCTGGGAGGAGATCAAGAAGAACCCGCGCGGTCTGCCGAAAAAGGGGCGATTGTCAGGCGCAAAGGGCTATGACCCGCTCGCGCTGCCGACGATTCTTCTGTCGGCGCTCGAAGCGCTCTATGGCCATTACGAAAAGACCTTCGAGCTTTGGCGGAAGGAAGGGATCGGCACGCCGCCGGTCTTCATCGTCGTCTGCAACAACACGTCGACGTCGGAGCTCGTCTACAAATACATTTCCGGCTTTCATCGCGAGAACGACGACGGCTCGACGACGTTGGAAAACGGCCGCCTCGCGCTGTTCCGCAATTACGATGAATTCGGCAACCGGCTCGCGCGGCCCAACACGATCCTGATCGATTCGGCGCAGCTCGAGTCCGGGGAGGCGCTGGACAAGGATTTCCGCGCCATGGCCGAAGACGAGATCGAGCGGTTCCGCCGCGACATTCTCGATCGCGGCGGCGCGGACGCGCATGACCTGATGACGGGCGGCGAGATCAGCGACGCCACGCTCCTGCGCGAGGTGATGAACACGGTCGGCAAGAAAGGCCGGCTCGGCGAGCAAGTCCGCTGCGTCGTCTCGGTGTCGATGCTGACGGAAGGCTGGGACGCCAACACGGTCACGCACATTCTCGGCGTGCGCGCTTTCGGCACCCAGCTTCTCTGCGAGCAGGTCGTCGGTCGCGGCCTGCGGCGGCAGTCCTACGAGCTGAACGACGACGGCCTGTTCAATGTCGAATATGCCGACGTGCTCGGCATTCCGTTCGACTTCGCGGCCAAGCCGGTCATCGTCAAACCCGCGCCGCCGCGCGAGACGGTGCGAGTCCACGCGGTTAAGCCCGATCGCGACGCGCTCGAGATCGTGTTCCCGCGTGTCGAGAGCTACCGAGTGGAGCCTCCGACGGAGCGGCTTGAGGCGACCTTCGGGCCTAATCACGTGCTGCACCTGACGCCGGAGCTTGTCGGACCATCGGTGACGAAGAACCAGGGGATTATCGGGCAGAGCATCGATCTGACGATCGCTCATCTCAAGGATATGCGTTCCTCAACGATCCTGTTCCGCTTGGCGCAGCACCTCGTCACCAACAAATATCGCGATTTCGGCGAGGAGCCGAAACTGTATCTCTTCGGCCAGTTGAAGCGGATCGCGCGGCAATGGCTGGAGGGCGGCGGGCTGAAATGCTCGGGCGGGACCTATCCGGCGCAGATTCTCTACCCAGAGATTCTCGATATGGCGACGGAGAAGATCAAGGCGGCGATCACCGAAAGCTTGGTTGGCGAGAAAGCCGTTAAGGCGATTCTCGACGCATATAATCCCAAGGGGTCGACGGCTTTTGTGAACTTCACCACGTCGAAGACGACGCGCTGGCAGACCGATCCGCGTAAGTGCCATGTCAACTGGGTGATCTGCGACAGCGACTGGGAGGCCGAGTTCTGCCGCGTGGCCGAGGCGCATCCGCGCGTGCGCGCCTATGTCAAGAACCAGAATCTCGGGCTCGAAGTTCCGTATCTGAGGGGCCCGACGGCGAGGAAATACCTGCCGGACTTCATCGTCCAGATCGATGACGGTCGGGCGGACCCGCTCAATCTGATCGTCGAGATCAAGGGCTTTCGCGGCGAGGACGCTTCGGCGAAGGCCGCGGCGATGAACGCTTATTGGATACCGGGCGTGAACAATCTTAAGAAATTCGGGCGTTGGGCGTTCGCCGAGTTCAACGCGGTCTATGAGATCGAAGCGAAGTTCGACAAGCTAATCGCATCTTTTTTGGCGCCAGCGCAGGCGGCACAATGAAGGCCACTCGCTATTTCGAGGAGCAGCAACGTGGGGCGTCATGGCCGGGCTTGTCCCGGCCATCCACGCGGCGGCGGCCGCGCCAAATGTTCCAAGTCTGCGCCGGCGGATGGGCGTGGATGCCCGGCACAAGGCCGGGCATGACGAGGAGGGTTGTGGCAGGCGATCGGACGCGAAACCGTTCATAACGCCTTTTTCGACCGCGGCTACCGAAAGGACGAGCCATGAAGCTTCACTATTACCCCGAGACGGACAGCCTCTATATCGAACTGAAGGGCGAGCCCGGCGCGGAGACGCGCGAGGTGGCGGCCGGTCTGAATGTGGACCTGAATGCGCAAGGAGAGGTGGTCGGCTTCGACATCGACCAAGCCTCGCGCCATCTCGATTTGACGACGCTGGAGACGATCGCCTTGCCGCTGCGCCAGACGCGTGTGGCGTGACGCCAAGACTTAGTGTTCTTCGTGTCTTTGTGGTGACATTTCACCACGAAGGCACGAAGGACACGAAGAGAGCACCTATGGAGCACGAACCTATCCCCCCGGAAATTGAAGCTATCGCCCGCAGCGCGGTTGACGCAGGGCTGAAGGTGCATACGGCTTTAGGCCCGGGCCTTCTCGAATCGGCGTATGAGCACTGTCTAGCGTACGAGCTGGGCCAGCGCGGCGTCGAAGTTCGTCAACAAGTCGCGCTGCCGATCGTCTATGACGGCGTCAAGCTCGACGCCGGCTATCGCATCGATCTCCTGCTCGTTGGCGCGATCGTGATCGAAGTGAAGTCGGTGGACGCGCTCGCGCCGATCCATCAGGCGCAATTGCTCACCTATCTGAAGCTGTCCGGCTGCCGGCTCGGCTTCCTGATGAATTTCAACGTCCCGCTGTTCAAGCAGGGACTCAAACGCATGGTGCTCTGACTTCGTGTCCTTTGTGTCTTCGTGGTGAAAATTGCTGATTGCGAAATTTCACCACGAAGACACGAAGGACACGAAGGAATACGAAGGAAGCAGGGGTATGGGGAAGAAGCCGATCGAGGTCGCGGCGCTGAAGCATAAAGGCGCGAAGCGGCTCAACAATCCGACGGCCGAGTTCGAGAGCGTGATGGAGGCGCAGGAAAAGGCGCCGGTCCAGATCGCCTATGAGCGGCGCAATCGCGATCTCGACCCGCAGCTCGTCTGGCGCGGCAAGGACGAGCAGGACTGGTCCGACCTCGTCGTCCAGGCGCCGGTGATCTTCACCCAGGAGAAGGTGCATCCCAAGGCGATCATCGACGATCTGCGGCGCGAGACGAAAAGGCGGGCGGAGGGAAAAGCGGAGGCGCAGCCGAACCTCTTCGCCGATTTCAATGGCCTCCGAGACGCCGACGCCGTCACCGAGTTCTATCGCCACGCGTTGCACTGGTCGAACCGGATGATCGTCGGCGACTCGCTTGCCGTGATGGCGAGCCTCGCCGAGCGCGAGGGTTTACGCGGGCAGGTGCAATGCATCTATATCGACCCGCCCTATGGCATCAAGTTCAACTCGAACTTTCAATGGTCGACGACATCACGCGACGTGAAGGACGGCGACAAGGCGCAGATCACGCGCGAGCCGGAGCAGGTGCGGGCGTTTCGGGATACGTGGAGGGATGGTATACATTCTTACCTCTCCTATCTGCGGGATAGGCTTACCGTTGCGCGCGATTTGCTGCACGAATCGGGATCGATTTTCGTCCAGATCGGCGACGAAAACGTGCATCGCGTGCGGGCGGTGCTGGACGAGGTATTTGGGGATGAAAATCTTATTTCTCTGATTTGCCTTCGGAAAACGGGAGGGCAAGAAACGTCGGCTATTCCTAACGTCTCCGATTACATCCTCTGGTATGCGAGAGCCGCGGACAAAGTTAAGTACCGGCAACTCTACTATCGCAAGGAGCTCGGGGTCGGTGAAGGTAGCGGGCAGCGTTACGATCGGTTATCCCTAAGTGACGGACAGAGGAGAATTCTTACTCGCGAAGAACGCGAAGGCGAATTCGAGCTGCCTCAAGGAGCGCGCGCGTATCAGCTTACAAGTCTAATCTCGAGCGGAGTCCGTACAAATACAACAGCGAGTTGGAATTTCCAGGGAAAGGAATATCACTCCGGAGCCACTTCCAATTGGAAGACCTCTCTGTCCGGCCTTGCAAATCTCGCGAAAGCTGACCGCATCGAGGCTCGTAAGAACACGATTGCTTATGTCCGGTACATCGACGATTTTTATGCGTATCCTCTTTCTAACATATGGACCGACGTGGCCGGAGCGGCAGGCATCATTTACGTCGTCCAGACCAGCGCCACGATTATCCAGCGCTGCCTCCTCATGACCACCGACCCCGGCGACCTCGTGCTCGATCCGACCTGTGGTTCCGGGACAACCCCTTATGTTGCCGAGCAATGGGGCCGCCGCTGGATCACCATCGACACGAGCCGCGTCGCCATCGCGCTTGCCCGTTCGCGGCTGATGGGCGCGCGCTATCCATACTACCTCCTCGCCGACTCGCCCGAGGGGCAGCGCAAGGAGGCGGAGGTCACCCGAACTGCGCCGAAATCGACGCCGACGCACGGCGACATCCGCCACGGCTTCGTCTATGAGCGCGTGCCGCATATCACGCTGAAGTCGATCGCCAACAATGCCGAGATCGACGTGATCTGGGAGAAGTGGGAGCCGCAGCTTCGTGCTCTTCGTGAAGAACTTAGTGTTCTTCGAGTTGAAAATTTAAACACGAAGGACACGAAGGATGCACGAAGGACACTGGAGGAGTGGGAGGTTCCGCGCGAGGCGCCGGCGGGCTGGAGCGAGGAGGCGAAGAAGCTTCTCGCGCAATTCTGGGAGGCGCGGATCGCGCGCCAGAAGGAGATCGACGCCTCGATCGCCGCCAAGGCCGAGTTCGAGTTTCTCTACGACAAGCCTTACGTCGACACTTCCCGCATCCGCGTCGCCGGGCCGTTCACGGTCGAAAGCCTGTCGCCGCATCGCACGCTCGCGGTCGATTGGAACGACGAGCTGATCGACATTCTCGAAGCGTCCGAAGGCCAGCGCGAGGCGCCGGACCGCGACGACGTCGCGACCGACTTCGCCCAGATGATCCTCGAAAACCTCAGAGCCGCGGGCGTCCAGCAGGCTCATAAGGAGGACCGGATCGTCTTCAACAGCCTCACCGGCTGGCCGGGGCATTATATCTGCGCCGAAGGGACATACCTTAGTGATCTTAGTGCCCTTCGTGGTGAAAAAACACCACAAAGACACGAAGGGACGCTAAGGGAGATGCGCGCGGGAATCTTCATCGGCCCGGAATTCGGCACGGTCTCGCGGCCCGATCTGGTCGCCGCGGCGCGCGAGGCGGGCGACGCCGGCTTCGACGTGCTGATCGCCTGCGCCTTCAATTACGACGCCCATTCCTCCGAATTCGACCGGCTCGGCCGCGTGCCGGTGCTGAAGGCGCGGATGAACCCGGACCTGCATATGGGCGGGGACTTGAAGGCGACCGCCGCGGGCAATCTCTTCGTCGTCTTCGGCGAACCGGACATCAAGATCGAGGACGCGGGCCAAGATTCTTCTGGAAACCCCATGATCCGCGTCAAGGTCTTCGGCGTCGACGTGTTCAAGCCGCAAACCGGCGAAGTCGTCTCCGAAGGGACGGACGGGATCGCGCTGTGGATGCTCGATACCGATTATAACGAAGAAAGCTTTTTCGTCCGCCACGCCTATTTCCTCGGCGCGAACGATCCCTACAAGGCGCTGAAGACGACGCTGAGAGCCGAGATCGACGAGGAGGCGTGGGAGAGCCTGCACTCGGACACGTCTCGGCCGTTTCCAAAGCCCGCTTCCGGGCGGGTCGCGGTGAAGGTGATCAATCATCTCGGCGACGAGGTGATGAAGGTGTTCGCGGTGGAGTGATGGCGTCCTGTGAGCCGATCGTGTCATTCCCGCGCAAGAGCGTGTGAAGAAATCCCCCTTGCCTGGGTTTTGTTCTCCGGTTGGCCCTCGTTTGATTCCAGTTCGATTCCGGGACGTTCCAAGAACAAACGATTTCTTCACACGCTCGCAAGCGGGAATCCAGACTGAGCCAGGCTTGAGACGCGGCGGTTGTCTGGATTCCCGCTTACGCGGGAATGACACTGGAGGCTTGAGACGCGGCGGTTGTCCGGATTCCCGCTTTCGCGGGAATGACACTGGCGGGCCGACTTGATTGGGCTGAGGGCTGGGGAATGGAATTTCGCATCGCCGACACCTTCACCGACAGCCTCGGGCGGCTGACGACGCAGGAGCAGAAGGCCGTGAAGATGACGGCCTTCGACCTGCAACTCAACCCGTCCGCGCCTGGCTTCTCGTTCCACAAGCTCGATCGCGCCAAGGACGCGAATTTCTGGTCGGTGCGGGTCAATGCCGACATCCGCCTGATCGTCCATCGCACGGCCTCGAGCCTGCTTCTCGCCTATGTCGATCACCACGACGCGGCCTACAAATGGGCGGAGCGGCGGAAGATCGAGCGCCACCCGACGACGGGAGCAATGCAACTCGTGGAGCTTCGTGCTCTTAGTGTCCTTCGTGGTGAAATCGAACCACGAAGACACGAAGAGCACGAAGAAGGCGCAAAGCCGAAACTGTTCGACAATCTGCGCAAGTTCGAATTGATGGCGTTCGGCGTCCCGGAAGAATGGGTCAACGATGTGCGGGACGCGACGGAAGACACGCTGTTCGACGTCATCGCGCATTTGCCGCAGGAGGCGCAGGAGGCGCTTCTCAAGCTCGCCGTCGGCGAGAAGCCTACGCCCGCCGAGCCGGCGCCGGCGGAGGCCGACCCTTTCGCGCATCCCGACGCGCAGCGCCGCTTCCGCATCCTCAGCAATGTCGAGGAGTTGCAGCGCGCGCTGGAATACCCATGGGAGAAGTGGGCGGTCTTCCTGCACCCGTCGCAAGCCGCGCTGGTTGAGCGGCGTTATTCCGGTCCGACGCGGATTTCCGGATCGGCCGGCACCGGCAAGACCATCGTCGCTCTGCACCGAGCGGCGCATCTTGCGCGAACCAATCCGGAAGCTCGCGTGCTGCTGACGACCTTTTCGAAAGGGCTCGCCAACGCGCTGCGCGTCAGGCTGACGACCCTGATCGGCAACGAGCCGGCGGTCGCGGCGCGGGTCACGGTAAAAGCGATCGCCGAGCTTGGACGCGATCTCTACACGGAGCGTTTCGGCCGGCCGAACATCGCCGCGCCGCCGCTGATCAGGACTCTCCTGGAGACATCGGCGGCGGCGGTTCCCGGACACAAGTTCTCGGCGCATTTCCTCTACGGCGAATGGACCGACGTCGCCGACGCCTGGCAGTTGAAATCCTGGGAAGCCTATCGGGACGTCTCTCGTCTCGGCCGGAAAACAAGGCTCGGCGGCAAGCAGCGCGAAAGCGTCTGGGCGATTTTCGAGCGCGTGCGCGCGGGTCTGGCCGAGAGGAAGGCGGTGACGTGGGCCGACGTGTTCGGCCGCTTGACCGAGAGCCTGGCGGGAGGCGAGAGGCCGTTCGATTTCGCCATCGTCGACGAAGCGCAGGACCTCGGCGTCGCCGAAGCGCGGTTCCTCGCCGCGCTGGCCGGCGGCAGGCCTGAAGGCCTCTTCTTTACCGGCGATCTCGGCCAGCGCATTTTCCAACAACCGTTCTCCTGGAAGGCGCTCGGCCTCGACGTGCGCGGGCGATCCTTCACCTTGCGTGTCAACTACCGGACCTCGCACCAAATACGGCTGCATGCCGATCGGCTATTGCCCGCAAGCGTCTCGGACGTCGACGGAAATGCAGAGAGTCGGCTCGGCACTGTGTCGATGTTCGACGGCCCGCCGCCTATCGTGGAGGCGTTCGCCAGCCCAGAGAAGGAACAGGCCGCAGTCGGGGCGTGGATCGCTCAGCGCCTGCGCGAGGGATGCCAGCCGCATGAAATCGGCGTGTTCGTCCGCTCGGAGGGCCAACTGGAGCGCGCGCGAGCGGCGTTAAAGGCGGCGGGGGCGGAAAGCGTTGAAATCAGCGACAAAGTCGAAGTCACGAGCGGCGCCGTGGCGCTGAGCACGATGCATTTCGCCAAGGGCTTGGAGTTCAAGTCGGCGGCGGTCATGGCCTGCGACGACCAGATCGTTCCGCTCCAGGAACGGATCGAAAGCGTCTCCGAGGATTCCGATCTCGAAGAGGTCTATGACACCGAGCGACACCTGCTTTACGTCGCCTGCACAAGAGCGCGCGATCATCTGTTGGTGTCCGGCGTCGATCCTGTTTCCGAGTTTCTGGACGACTTGCTGAAAACGAGGCTGTAGCCCGTCATCTCGGGCTGCATTCGGTGCGAGGCTCGCCAAGCCGAGCCTCCGCTCAGTGTTGGATTGTTGAAAGCGCTTCGCGTCGCCGCGTATAATTTGCGGCGTACCCTTCCGAGCAAGCCGTCATGCTGAAGCTCTACTACTCCCCCGGGTCCTGTTCGCTGGCGCCGCATATCGCGCTGGAGGAGGCTGGAGCGCAGTTCGAACTGGCGCGGGTCGATTTTTCCGCCAATCAGCAGAGCAGCGCCGAATATCTCAGGATCAATCCGAAGGGGCGCGTGCCGGCGCTGGTCGAGGGCGATTGGGTTCTGACCGAGTGCCCGGCGATTCTGCGGTTCGTTGCGGCGCGCTATCCTGGCGCTGGCCTATGGCCTTGGGACACGCGCGAAGAGGCGCGCTGCGCGGAATGGCTGGCCTGGCTGTCGTCGACCGTCCATGTCGCGTTCGGCCGCGCCTTCCGGCCGCACCGCTATGCGAGCGAAGCGCGCGCGGTCGAGGACGTCGCGGCGACGGCGAAGCGGGCTTGCCGGGATCTGTGGCTCGCCGTGGACGCGAAGATCGGGCGCGGACCTTGGGCGCTGGGCGGGCGCTACAGCGTCGCCGATCCCTATCTTCTGGTGTTCTGGACTTGGGGGCGGGGGCCGACGCTCGGCTTCGATGTCGGGCGCGATTTGCCGAACTGGACCGCGCATGCAAGCCGCATGGCGGAGCGTCCCGCCGTGCGCAAGGCGTTCGCGCGCGAGGGGCTCGCGCCGCCCTGAACTTGCGCGTCCCGCTCCGTCATTGCGAGCGAAGCGAAGCAATCCACTCGTAAAGCGCTGCGCTCTATGAATGGATTGCTTCGTCGCTCCGCTCCTCGCAATGACGGAGCGCTTATTGGACCCTCAGATCAAGGGTACGACTTCTTGCAGGGCGGGTTGTCGCGGCCGGGCAGGCCGATCTTGTCGAAGACCTCCTTGGAGAAGCCGAGCCGCTGCTGGACGTCGGGCACGACCTTGACCACCTTGCTGACGAGATCGCCCTTGTCGTCCTTGACCACTTCGGTGACGAAGTTGGTGCCGATGGCCTGGCGGTTCTCGTCGAGCGTGATCTTTCCGTTGGGCGCATCGAGCACCATGCTCTTCAGCGCTTCGCGGAACTTCTTGTTGCCGTCGCTCAAGTCGCCCTTGACTTCGTCCAGCGCCTTGAAGACGGCGTCGGCCGAATTGTAGTAGTTGATCGCGAGCAGGGACGGGCTGGCGAAGGCGTTCTTGAAATAGCCTTCCTTCGGCATGTCCTGATAGGCCTTGACGAAAGCCTGCCATTTCGGGCTCGGATCGGCGTCGGCCATGCCGCTCGCCGCGACCGTGCCGATCAGCGCCTCCTTGGCCTTGCCTTTCGACGACAGCACGGTCTGGTCGACCATGATCGAGCCGCCGACCAGATGGGCGTTGCCGCCGGCCTGCTGGTACTGATTGAGGAAGTTCACCGCGTCGGCGCCGCCGAGGCCGAGATAGATGGCGTCGACGTCGTCGGGCAGGGACGAGATCACCGAGGAGAAGTCCTTGGTGCCGAGCGGCACCCAGAAGCGCTTGGTGATCTCGCCGCCCTTCTGGCAATATTCGAGGGCGAGGCCGAAGACCTGCGTGTAGGTGAAGGCGTAGTCTTCGGCGACGGTCGCGATCTTCTTATAGTGCTTGACGTTGTAGATGTAGTCGCCGAGGCCGGCGTGCCATTGCGCGCCGTCCATATTGTAGCGGAAGAAGGTCGGCGAGGGATCGACATAGGTCGTCTCGAGCGCGCCCGAGGCGGCGTTGATCACGGTGATCTGCGGCTGGGTCTTCGAGTAATCCTTGACCGCGATGCCCTCGGCGCCGGAGAGCGGCGAGATCAGCACGTCGACCTTGTCTTGCTCGACGAGCTTCTTGGCGGCGCGCACCGCCGAATCCGGGCTGGCGTCGGTCGAGGCGACGATCGTCTCGATCTCCTTGCCGCCGGCCATGCCGTTATGGGCTTTGACCGCCAGCTCGTAGCCGCGCATGCCGTCTTCGCCGAGCACGGTATATGTGCCTTCGAGCGTCGCGGTGACGCCGATCTTGATTTTCTCGGCGGATTTGGCCGCGCCGGTCCCCGCGAACGCAACCGCGATCGCAGCCGCGGCCGCAATACCAGTTCCCTTACGCATAGGGGCTTCCCTCCTCATGTTCGAACGCGCGAAGCGGCGTTCTGAAACGGCCGGATGTTCATGGCGTTGCGCTTCGGAGCGAAAGCCTTCGCTCCGCGCCGGCCTTGCCCGGAGCGTATCAGCGGCGGGCCTTGCGCCACAAGTCCAGGCTCCCGGGCGAAGGGGCGCGACCGCGTGTCTGCCAGTCTGATTCTCAGCCGCCGGCGAGGCAGGCGGGGTCGGGCGCCGCGGCTGCCGCGGCCCTTGTCAATCCGGTCAGGCTGTCGTTTAATCGTAAGACAAAACAACGACGTACATGGGAGAGGACCTGGTGAACACCGCTCTGGCGGTCTGTCACGGGTCGTTCGGCCGGGTGACGGTGTATCGGCTCTGCCGGCCGATGCGCACGCATGCGCACCGCGAAGGCCATCTGACCTTTCATCTCGGCGGCCCGCCGGCGATCGTGACGATCGACGAGGTCCCGCATCGGGTCGATCAAATCGGCGGCGTCGCGATCAATCCCTGGCAGCCCCACTCGTTTCACCCGTCGCCCGGCGACGAGCCGTCCGTCTTCCTGGTCGCCTACCTTTCGGATCGCTGGCTCGATCGCGACCAGCAGGGCCGCGGCAAGCTGCGTTTCGGCGACAATGCGATCCGGGTCGGGGCGACGATCGGCGCGATCGCCGCGAGCCTCGCCGACGCGCTCGTCAGCGGCGCCAATTATCGCGTCGTCGATCGCGGCCTCAGCCAGCTCTTCGACGCAAGCTTCGATGATTCCTGGACGAATTGCGATCGCGCCGAGCTGCGCGCGCGGCCGGCGGCGGCGATCGACTATCGCGTCCGCAAGTCGCTGCACCTTCTGGATCACGGCCTTGGTCAGGGGATCGAGCTCAACGCGGTGGCGCGCGACGCCGGCCTGTCGCGGCCGCATTTCTTCAAATTGTTCCGCGAAAACACCGGCGTCACGCCCGCGCTCTACGCCAACACGATGCGCATCGAGCGGGCGCTGGACCGGCTGATGGGCTCGCAGGCCTCCATCACCGACATCGGCTACGAGCTCGGCTTTTCCTCACAAAGCCATTTCACGCATTTCTTTTCCGCCCATGTCGGCATCGCGCCGACGCTCTATCGGACGATCGCGCGGGTGGTGAGCGAATAGGCTCAGAAAATCAGACTGCCGAGCACGTCTCGGCGCCGCCCCTCGGCTAGGCTCGGCCATGGGAGGATCAGGGTGACGACGGCTTTTGGCGGTGACGAAGCGGTCGCGGCGCGGGGCGGCGCCTTGGCGCGGTGGATCGCCCGCCGGCCGCTCGCCGCGCTCGTCATCGCCGCGGCGGCGGCGCTCGCGCTCTGGCTCATTCTCGCGCCGTGGCCGGCCGGATTCGAGGAATGGTTCGGCCGCAAACGGCTGTTCGTCAACGCGCTGTTCAACGGCGTCACCCTGGGCGGCCTCTATTTTCTCGTCGCCGCCGGCTTCACCCTGATTTTCGGATTGATGCGCAACGTCAATCTGGCGCATGGATCGCTGTACCTGTTCGGCGGCTATATGGGCTACGAGGCCGCCGACTGGACCGGCTCGTGGCTGTTCAGCTACATCGTCGCTTTCATCTGCTGCGCCGTCGTCGGCGTCGCGATGCAGATCCTCATCTTTCGCCGCATGGAGGGCGAGGACCTGCGCCAGACCTTGGTCACGCTCGGCCTCGCGATCATCTTCTCCGATCTGATGGTTTGGGTCTGGGGCGGCAACGCCATCCAGATCGCAACGCCGGATTATCTGAACGGCCCGACGCCGACGCCGATCGTCGTCGCGGTCAAATCGAGCGGCGAGGCGGTGTTCCTGCAATATCCGCGCGTGCGGCTGGTCATCTTCGCCGCCGCCGTGCTGATCGGCGTCGGCATGTGGCTCGCGCTGCATCGCACCCGAATCGGCGTGATGATCCGCGCCGGAGTCGACGATCGCGACATGCTGTCGGCGCTCGGCTATCGGGTGCAGATCCTGTTCGCGCTGGTTTTCGCCTTCGGCGCCGGCTTGGCCGGAATGGCCGGGATCGTCGGCGGCACGTTCCAATCGATCTCGCTCGGCGAAGATTCGCACTTTCTCCTGGCCTCGCTCCAGGTGGTGATCGTCGGCGGGATGGGTTCGATCCCGGGCGCGGCGCTCGGCGCGCTGATCATGGGTTGCTCAGAACAGTTCGGGCTCGTCTATTTCCAGAATTACGCGACCATGGTGACCTTCCTGATCATGGTCCTCGTCCTCGCCATCCGTCCGCAGGGACTGTTGGGGAGAGGCTGAATGGCGCTGACCGAGACCTCGACCCCCTCGATCGCCGCGCCGCGCGGCGGCGCGCTGTCGCGCTGGGTCTCGCGGCATGCGGCCATCCTTCTGCTCGGCCTGATCCTCGTCCTGCTGCCGGCGGTCGCCAATGAATTCCTGCTCGACCAGATCGTCGGCTGGTCTCTGGCGCTCGGCATGATCGCGCTGTCGCTGATGTTTCTCGCCGGCTATGGCGGCATGGTCAGCCTGGCGCAGATGACGATCGCCGGCGTCGCCGGCTACATGGTCGCCGTGCTCGGCGCGAGCTCGCTGCCGACGATCAGCCTGTTCTGGCCCTGGTGGGTGGCGACGCCGCTGGCGATCGCGATCGCCGTCGTCTTCGGCACGCTGTCGGGCGCGCTGTCGGCGCGCACCGAGGGCATCTATACGATCATGATCACGCTGGCGATCGCCGCCGCCTTCTTCTACCTGACCCTGCAGAACTGGCCGATTTTCAACGGGTTCAACGGCTTCACGACGATCCCGGCGCCGCATTTCTGGGGCGTCAATTGGCGGGCGCCGGTCCCGCTCTACTACCTGATCCTGTTCTTCGCCGCGTCGAGCTACGGCGCGGTGGTCTACATCTCGCGCGCGCCGTTCGGCCTCGCCTTGCAAGGCGTGCGCGACAACCCGCGCCGCATGGAGGCGATCGGCTACAACGTCGCTGCGCATCGCGTCGCCGCCCACGCCTTCGCGGCTCTGATCGCCGCGATCGGCGGCGTTTTGCTGGTCTGGCTCAACAATCAGATCTCGCCTTTCTCGATCAGTTTCGAGCGGGTGATCGATGTTCTGGTCATCGCCGTGGTCGGCGGGCTCGGCCATCCGATCGGCGCCTTTGTCGGCGCGATCATCTACGTCATCTTGCGGACCTTCGCCCTCGACGCGCTGCTGGCGGTCGGGTTGGACGGGCGGCGCTTTCAGACGATCATCGGGCTCGGCTTTCTGCTCATCGTCCTGTTCTCGCCCGACGGGGTGATCGGCCTTTGGCGGCGCTGGTCGGCGCGCCTACGCGCCAATGGCGGGAGCCGGCGCCTATGAGCACGATCGCCGAACGCATGGCCGCCGCCGGCGCCGGCGCCGCCATCGAATTGCGCGGCGTCACCCGGCTGTTCGGCGCGCTCGCCGCCTTGACCGACATCACGCTCAGCGTGCGGCCCGGCGAGCGCCGCGCCGTGCTCGGCTCGAACGGCGCCGGCAAGACGACGCTGCTCAATTGCGTGACCGGCGATTTCCCGCCGACGTCCGGCACGGTCCGCTTCTTCGGCGAGGACGTGACGATTCTGCCGCCGCACGAGCGCATCCGCCGGGGCTTGCGCCGCACGTACCAGATCTCGCTGCTGTTCCAGCGTCTCACAGTACGCGAGAACGTCTACCTCGCCTGTCGCGGCGTCTCGCGCGGTCGCTTTTCCTTCCTGCGCACGCGGGCCGGCGAGGCGATCATGCAATCCGTCGCCGATCTGATCGCGCTGGTCCATCTCGAAAACGTCGCCGATCGTCTGGTCGGCGAATTGGCGCATGGCCAGCAGCGCCAGCTCGAAATCGCGCTGGCGCTCGCCGGGGCGCCGCGCTTCATCCTGTTCGACGAGCCGGCCGCCGGCCTGTCGCCGACCGAGCGCGGCGATCTCGTCGCGATCCTCACCGCTCTGCCTTCCCATATCGGCTACATCATCATCGAGCACGATATGGACGTCGCGCTGCGGGTCGTCGAGAGCGTGACGATGATGCATAACGGCCGCATCTTCAAGGAAGGCGCGCCGGCCGAGATCGAGACCGATCCGGAAGTGCAGCGGCTCTATCTCGGAGGCGGCCATGGCTGAGCGCCGGCAAGCCGCCCTGCTCGAGATCAGAAGCCTCAACGTCTTCTATGGCCGCAGCCACGCGCTGCAAGGCGTCGACCTGAAGCTCGAGAGCGGCGCGCTGTCGCTGGTCGGCCGCAACGGCATGGGCAAGACGACGTTGTGCAAGGCGATCGTCGGCCTGACTCCGGCGGCGAGCGGCTCGATCCGCTTTTTGGGCGAAGAGCTGATCGGCCGCGCCCCTGCGGCGATTGCGCAGCTCGGCCTCGGCTATGTGCCGCAAGGCCGGCGCCTGTGGCCGTCGCTCACGGTCGACGAGCATTTGCGGCTCGCCGCCGGCAAGAACGGCGCGCAATGGACGATCGCGCGCATCTACGAGACGTTTCCGCGCCTCGCCGAGCGGCGCAGCCACCGCGGCAACCAACTTTCCGGCGGCGAGCAGCAGATGCTCGCCATCGCCCGCGCGCTGCTGCTCAATCCGCGATTGCTGATCATG
The DNA here is from genome assembly GCA_021325385.1 of Alphaproteobacteria bacterium. GTDB lineage: Bacteria > Pseudomonadota > Alphaproteobacteria > Rhizobiales > Beijerinckiaceae > Roseiarcus. The sequence continues at coordinate 12,774 of JAJPHH010000117.1, read as the reverse complement.
GACGAGCCGACCGAGGGCCTCGCGCCGGTCATTGTCGAGCAAGTCGAAGAGATGCTGATGGGCCTCGCCGAGCAGGGCGATGTCGGCGTTCTCGTCATCGAGCAGAATATCGGCGTCGCCTGCGCGGTGGCGGACAAAGTCGCGATCATGGTCAATGGCCGGGTCAACCGGATCATGGATTCGGCGCGGCTGGAGGCGGACCGCGAGCTGCAGCAAAGGCTGCTCGGCGTCGGGCGGCTCGGCGAGGAGGAGGTTGCGCCGGAGGCTGCCGAACCGACCGGCGGGACGGCGCCGCGCGCGACGACGAGATCGCGCGGGGTGTTCCGCGTCTACAATTCCAACCCGGTTGCGCCGACGCGCTGGTCGCAGCCCGTTCCCGCCGCTCAGATCGAAGCCGCCGCGCGCACCCGCACCGCCGCGGCCGAGCCGCCCGCCATGGCGACGCCGGCGCCGGCCGTCGAGATCAGGCCGGTTTCGCGCAGCGGTCCCGGCCATGTGATCGTCGCCGGCACGCTCGATACGAAGGGGTCGGAGCTGCGTTTCCTGCGCGACGAGATCGCCGCGGCGGGCGTCAGAACTTTGCTGGTCGATTTGTCGACGTCGGGCGCCCCGTCGTCGGCCGATGTGCCGCCGCATCATGTCGCCGCCTATTCTCGCGGCGGGCCGAACGGCGTGTTCAGCGGCGACCGCGGCGCGGCGATCGCGGCGATGGCGGAAGCGTTCGAAGCCTGGATCAAGCGGCAGGGCCCGGTGGCCGGGATCATCTCGGCCGGCGGCTCGGGCGGCGGCTCGCTGGTCGCGCCGGCGATGCGCGCGCTGCCGATCGGCGTGCCCAAAGTGCTGATTTCGTCGGTCGCCTCGGGCGACGTCTCGCGGTACGTCGGGCCGTCGGACATCATGATGCTTTATTCGGTGACCGACGTTTCCGGTTTGAACTCGGTGTCCCGGCAAATTCTGGCCAATGGCGCGGCCGCGCTCGTCGGCATGGTGAAGACGCGCGCTTCGAGCGCCGAACGGGCGCCGCCGCCGTCGCGCCGCAGCGTCAAGCCGGCGATAGGCCTCACCATGTTCGGCGTGACGACGCCCTGCGTGCAGGCGGTCTCGGCGGCGTTGGCGGACGATTTCGAATGCCTGGTGTTCCACGCCACCGGAACCGGCGGCCAATCGATGGAGAAGCTGGTCGATTCCGGCGCGCTGATCGCCGTCATCGACATCACCACGACCGAAGTCTGCGATTTTCTCTTCGGCGGCGTCCTGCCTGCGACCGAGGATCGGTTCGGCGCGATCGCGCGGACGAAAATTCCCTATATCGGTTCGTGCGGCGCGCTCGACATGGTCAATTTCGGGGCCATGGACAGCGTGCCGGAGCGCTATCGCGGCCGCACGCTCTACGCGCACAATCCCAATGTCACGCTGATGCGCACGACGGCGGAGGAGAATGCGCAGATGGGCCGATGGATCGGCGAGCGCCTCAACCGGATGGAGGGGCCGACGCGCTTTTTCCTGCCGGCCGGCGGCGTCTCGGCGCTGGATGCGCCCGGGCGTCCCTTCCATGACCCACCCGCCGACGAAGCTTTGTTCAAATCGCTGGAAGCGACGACGCGCCAGACCGGCGCGCGGCGCCTGATCCGCACGCCGGCGCATATCAACGACCCGCGCTTCGCGGCGGAAATCGTCGCCGAATTTCGCCGGCTGGTCGGCGTTCGCGCCGCCCGCCGGCAGGCGAGAGGATAGCGCATGCCGGCCCTCAAACGCTCCGACATTCTCGCCAAGTTCAACGCAATGAAGGCGCGCGGCGAGCCGATCGTCGGCGCCGGCGCCGGCACGGGCCTCTCCGCCAAAGGCGAGGAGGCGGGCGGCGCCGATCTCATCGTCATCTACAATTCCGGGCGCTATCGCATGGCCGGGCGCGGCTCGCTCGCCGGCATGATGCCCTATGGCGACGCCAACAGCGTCGTCGTCGAGATGGCGCGCGAGGTCTTGCCGATCGTCAAGCGGACGCCGGTCCTCGCCGGCGTCTGCGGCACGGATCCGTTCCGCCGCATGGAGGATTTCCTCGGCGAAGTCCGCCGCCTCGGCTTCAGCGGCGTGCAGAATTTTCCAACTGTCGGCCTGATCGACGGGCGCTTTCGTTCGGGCCTGGAAGAGAGCGGCATGGGCTATGGCTTGGAGGTCGAGATGATCGCCAAAGCCCATAGTCTCGATCTCCTGACCACGCCTTACGTTTTCGATCCCGGAGAGGCGGCGGCGATGGCCCGGGCCGGGGCGGATGTCGTCGTCTGCCATTTCGGCTTGACGGTCGGCGGCTCGATCGGCGCGCAGACCTCCGTGCGGCTCGAGGAATGCCCAGCGCTGACCGACGCGATGGCGGAGGCGGCGCTGCAGATCAATCCGGACATTCTGGTCCTCGTCCATGGCGGCCCGATCGCCGAGCCCGGCGATGCGGAATATGTCCTGGCGCGCGCTCGCCATTGCCACGGTTTCTACGGCGCCTCTTCGATGGAGCGCCTGCCGGTCGAGCGCGCGCTCAGAGAGCAGGTTGCAAAGTTCAAAGCGATCAACAAACATCAGGGTCAAAGAACAACATAAAGTCCGCCCGCGCTCGTGAAGCGGGGCAGGGGAGGGAGTTCAAGATGTCAGTCGCGCTGGTCGGCAGCCTGATTCTCTGGCTGATCGTCGCGGTGATCGTCATCGCGATCGCCGTCTATCTGGTCAATTGGCTCTACCGCCGTTCGACCAAGGAAGTTTCTTTCGTACGAACCGGCTTCTGGGGCGAGAAAGTCGTCATCAACAGCGGCGCTTTCGTATTGCCGTTCGTGCATGAAATCACGCCGGTCAATATGAACGTCCTGCGCATGCAGGTCGTGCGCAACCAGAAGGACGCCCTGATCACCAAGGATCGGATGCGCGTCGACATCGAATCGGAATTCTATGTCCGCGTGCCGCCGACGCGCGAGGCGGTGACGATCGCCGCGGCGACGCTCGGCCGGCGCACGATGAATGTCGGCGAGCTCGAAGCGCTGCTCTCCGGCAAGCTGGTCTCCGCTCTGCGCTCCGTCGCCTCCGAAATGACGATGGAGGAAATGCACGAGCGACGCGGCGAATACGTCGCCAAGGTCAAAGAGGCGGCGTTCGAAGGCCTGCAGCAAAACGGCCTCGAACTGGAATCGGTGGCCATCACCGATCTCGACCAAACCGATCTCGAACATTTCAACCCGTCCAACCGCTTCGACGCGGAGGGCCTCACCAAGCTGATCGAGGACATCGAAACGCGGCGCAAGCTGCGCAACGACATCGAGCAGGAGACGATGATCCTGATCCGGAGCCGCAATCTCGAAGCCGAGAAACAGGCTCTGGAAATCGATCGCGAAAGCGAGAGCGCGCGGCTCGATCAGGAGCGCGACATCGAGGTCAGGCGCGCGGTGCAGCGAGCCGAGCTCGCGCGCGAGCGGGCGCTGCGGGAAACCGAAGCCGAGCAGGCGCAGATCGCCGGCCGCGAGGAGATCGAAAAGACGCGCATCGCCCATGAACGCGCTTTGGCGGAAGCGCGGATCGCCTCCGAGCGCGAGGTTCGCGCCCGCGAAATCGAGCGCGCCCGGTCGATCGACGAGGCCGAGATCGCCGCCCGCGAGCGGGTCGAGACGGCGCGCATCGCGCAGGAGCGCGTCGTCACCGAGGCGCGCATCGCCCGCGAAGAAGAGGATCAGCGGCGCGAGATCGAACGCACGCGCAACGTCGAACAGGCCGACATTTCCGCGCGAGAAGAGACGGAGAAAGCGCGGATCGCCCAGGAATTGGCGGTGACCGCGGCGCGCATCGCCAAGGAGGAGGAATCGCGGCGGCTCGAAATCGAACGGGCGCGCAAGCTCGAGGAAGCCGAGATCGAGGCGCGCGAGGCGACCGAGCGCGCGCGCATCGCGCAGGAGCGGATCGTCACCGACGAGCGCATCGCGCTGGAGGAGGAGATCCGCCGTCGCGAGATCGCCCGCAACCGCGCCGTCGAAGAAGAAGAGATCGCCTCGCTCAAGGCGACCGAGGCGGCGCGCATCGCTCGCGAGAAGGCGCTCGCCGCCGAGCGGATCGAGGCCGAACTCGCCACCCGGACGCTCGAGATCGATCGCACGCGAAGCTTGGAGACGGCCGACATCGCCGCGCGCGAGGCGACGAGCGCCGCGCGCATCCAGCAGGAGGAGCGCGTGCGGGCGCTGGAGATCGCCCGCGACCGCGTCGTCGAAGAAGCCGAGATCGCGACGCGCGAAGCGGTCGAAGCCTCGCGCATCGCTCAGGAAAAGAAGATCGCGATCGAAAGGATCGTCGCCGAGGAGACGACGCGGGCGCGGGAGATCGCCCGGGTCAAGGCGATCGAGGCGGCGGAAATAGCCGCGCGGCAATCGACAGAGACGGCGCGCATCGCCCTCGACAAGAAAATCGCCGCCGACCGGATCGGCGCCGATCAAGAGACGCGCGGCCTCGAAATCGCCCGCAACGAGGCGGTCGAATCGGCCGAAATCGCGTCGCGGCAATTGGTCGAATCGGCGCGCATTCTGCATGACCGCAAGGTCGCGGGCGAGCGCATCTCCCGCGACGAGGAGATCCGTTCGCTGGAGATCGCCCGCAACCGCGCCGTCGACGCGGCGGAGATTGCGGCGCGCGAGGCGGTGGAGCTGACGCGGATCGCGCAGGAAAAGCGGCTCGCCGCCGAGCGCATCGCCGCCGAGGAGGAGACGAAAACGCGCGACATCGAGCGCGCCGGCGCGATCGAGGACGCCGAGATCAAGCGTCGCGAAGAGGTCGAGCGGGTCCGCATCGCGACGGAATTGGCGCTGGAGGAGGAGCGCATCGCCTCGTCCCGGCAACGCGAAGTCCTCGACGTGGAGCGCAAGAAGGTCGTCGAAATCGCCGAATACGATCGCGTCATCGAAGTCGCGGCGAAGCTCGCCGAGCGCGCCGACGCCGATCGGCGCGTGAAAGAGGCGACGATCGTCGCCGAGCAGCAGGTGGAGCGCGCCGGCGTCGCCCGCGAACAGACGATCGACGTCGCCAAGCTGGAGCGGCGGCGCGTCGTCGAACAGGCCGACATCGCCCGCGTTCAGGCGCTGCAGGAGGCGGAGATCGCGTCCCGCGAAGAGATCGAACGCGCTCGCCTCGCCTCCGAGCGGGGCCTGGACGAGGCGAGGATCGTCCGCGAGCGCGAATTGCGTCGGCTCGAAATTGCGCGCGAGACGGCGGTCGAGACCGCGCGGATGGAAGGCGCGATCGAGGTGCACCGCAAGTCCTTGGAGCAATCGGCCGCGCGGGCCGAGGCGGAGGCGGCGCGGGCTCGCGCGGTCGAAGCCGAGGAGCTGGTCAAGACGGTGCGCGAGAGCGAAGAGGCAAGACGGCGGCGCACGGTCGAGCTTCTCATCGCCGAAAAGCAAGCCGAGGAAATCAAGATCGCCGCCGTCGCCGAGCGGGCGCGGGCCGCGGTCGAGGCCGAGGCGCAGCGTCTGCTCAACGAGGCCGAGAACGTCTTGTCCGACGCGGCCCGCGCCTCGCTGTTCCGCCGCAAGCTGCTCGACCGGATCGAGGGCATCGTCCGCGAAAGCGTCAAGCCGATGGAGAAGATCGAAGGCATTCGCATTCTCCAGGTCGACGGTTTGAACGGCGCCGGCGGCAATGGCGGGCGGAGCGCGACGGACGAAGTCATCGATTCGGCGCTGCGGTATCGCGTCCAGGCGCCGATGATCGACGCGATCCTCGCCGAGATCGGCATCGAAGGCGGCAGCCTGTCGAAAATGCCGGGTCTCATCCGCGAAGCGCGCGACCTCCAGGGAATCCGCAAAGATGCGCCGCCGAAAGCGCCGAAAGGCGGCGGTTCGGGCGGCAAGAGCGAGGGCTGAGCGGCGATGGCGCGCGTCTATGTCTCGAGCGTGGTCAACGGGCGCTCCGATCGCGTTTGGGCGCGGGTGCGCGACTTCAACGGCCTGCCGTCCTGGCACCCCTCCATCGCCGAGAGCCGGATCGAAAACGGCGAAGCCTCGGACAAGATCGGCTGCGTGCGCGATTTCCGCCTGCGCAACGGCGACCGGATTCGCGAAAAGCTGCTCGGCCTCTCCGATTATGATCTGTTCTGTACGTATTCGATCCTGGAATCGCCGATGGGCGTCGAGAACTACGTCGCGACCCTGCGCCTGACGCCGATCACCGACGGCGACAGGACCTTCGTCGAGTGGACGGCCGAGTTCGACTGCGCGCCGGATCGCGAGGCCGAGCTCGTTTCGTCGATCGGCGGCGGCGTCTTTCAGGGCGGTTTCGACGCCCTGAAGCGGCATTTCGGAGGCTGAACATTGATCCGCCTCGTCCGCTCGACCGTGTTCGACGCGCCGACTGATCGGGTCTGGGCGGTGATCCGCGACTTCAACGGCCACGATCGTTGGCATCCGGCCGTCGCCAAGAGCGCGATCGAGCGCGGCTATTCGTCGGATCGGCTCGGCTGCGTGCGCCGCTTCTTCTTGCGCGACGGATCGGAATTGCGCGAGCGCCTGCTCACGCTCTCCGATCTCGAACAGAGCTTCTCCTACTGCCTGCTCGACACGCCCGTGCCGCTGTTCAACTATGTCGCGCATATGCGGTTGGCGCCGGTGACGGACGGCGACCGGACCTTCTGCGATTGGCGATGTACTTTCTCGACGCGGCGGGGCGAAGAGGCGGAAATGGCGCGTATGGTCGGCGAGGACATCTATGACGCGGGGCTCGCCGCGATCCGCGCGCGCGTCGAAGGCGCGGAGGCGAGCGCATGACGGTCGCGGTCAAAACGTTCGGCCGTATCGGCGAAGCGGCGGCGGCGCTTTCCGCCGAACGCGGCGCCCGCTTCTTCGGCGGCGGCACGATCCTGATGCGGATGGTCAACGAGGCTGATCCGGATGTCGCGACGATCGTCCGATCGACCGACCCGGCGCTGGCGCGGCTCGCCGTTTCGTCCGGCCGCATCGAGCTCGGCGCCGGCGCGACCATGGCCGCGATCCTGGCCGAGCGCGATCTCGCCTTTCTGCATCCCGTCGCGCGCACGATCGGCGGCCCGGCGATCCGCGAGGCCGCGACGATCGGCGGCAATCTCTTCGCCCATAGTCCTTACGGCGATTTCGCGACCGCGCTGCTGGCGCTCGATGCGATTGTGGCGATCGCCGGCGGCTTCGGCCAGCGCGAACAGCCGATCGAAGAATTCCTCGCCGGCCGCGACCGCGGCGGGCGGCAACTCGTCACTGGCGTCTCGTTCAGGAGGCCCGCGGCCGACTCGTTTCGGTTCGTGAAAGTCGCGCGAATCCGGCCGAAAGGCGTCGCCGTTCTATCGATCGCCGCGCAGCTGCCGCTGGCCAGCGGCAGGATCAGCGGCGCCCGGATCGCCTATGGCGCGATGGACCGTGCGCCGGTCAGGGCGAAGGCGGCGGAGCGCGCCCTGGAAGGGCGGACGCTGGACGCCGCGGGCGTCGCGCCGGCCGTCGCCGTCGCGGCCGAAGGCGCGGCGCCGGTCGACGACGCCATCGCCAGCGCCTGGTGGCGGCGCGAAATCCTTCCCGTCCATCTGCGCCGGCTCCTGCTCGGCGCGGGCGCTTAACGAGAGACGCCGATGAGGACTCCGGTTCAATTTTCCCTCAACGGCGAGGAGGTCGCCGCCTTCGTCGAAGGCGGCGCCAATCTTCTCGATGCTTTGCGCGAGACGGTCGGCGACCTCACCGTCAAGGGCGGCTGCTGGCAAGGAACCTGCGGGACCTGCACGGTGCTGATCGACGGCGCGCCTCGCCTCGCCTGCATCACGCTCGCAGAGACTTGCGCCGGCCGCTCGATCGAGACCGTCGCCGGGCTGCGGCGCGGACCCGACCTTCACCCGTTGCAGACCGCCTTCATCGAACATTTCGCCGCGCAATGCGGCTATTGCACGCCGGGCATGTTGATGGCCGCCAAGGCGCTGCTCGATCGCAAGCCATCGCCGACTCGCGAAGAGGTCGTCGAGGCGATCGGCGGCAATATTTGCCGCTGCACCGGCTATGAGCCGATCATCGAGGCGATCCTCGCCGCTTCGCGCGCCGGCGACCGTCGCAGCGCTTAAGGAGCTTCGCTCGATGCTGGAGTTCCGCAAAGATATTTTCGCCGACGAACGCGACGACAATCTCAAAGAGGTCGGCCGGCCGACGCAGCGCCAGGACATTCTCGGCCATGTCACCGGCGCTTCGGCTTTCTACGACGATCACCGCTTCGCCGGGCTGCTGCATCTGAAAATCCTGCGCAGTCCGCACGCCCATGCCCGCATCCGCTCGATCGACGACGCCGCGGCTCAGCGCGCGCCCGGCGTGAAGCGGATCATTCGCGCCGCCGACGTGCCGGTCAACCTCAACACGCTGCTCAGCCTGATCCAGTTCGGCAAGGACGACGAGCCGTCTCTGGCGAGCGACGTCGTGCGCTACAAGGGCGAGCCGATCCTCGGCATTGTCGCGACGAGCGAACGATCGGCGCGGGAGGCGCTCGCTTTGGTGCGGGTCTCTTACGATCCGCTGCCGGCGGTGTTCGACGTCGAGGAGGCGCTGAAGCCGGGCGCGGTCTCGGTCAATGCGACCTACCCGAAGAACACGTTCGAATATTACGGCAAATACGACCACCAGAAACTGCGCTACGGCGACGTCGACAGCGCCTTCGGCCAATGCGACGTGATCGTCGAGGATCGCTATCAGATGTCGCCGATCGAGCATGCGCCGACCGAGACCAACGGCTCGATCGCCGTGCCCGACACCAATGGCCGTTTCGTCGTCTATACCTCGACCCAGGCTTTGTTCTTCTCGCTCGACACCGCGGCGAAGATCAATGCGATGCCGTCGAACCAGCTCCATTTCATCGGCGGCACGGTCGGCGGCGGCTTCGGCGGCAAAGTCGACACGCTGACCGAGCCGCTCGCCATCCTCGCGGCGCGCCTGACCGGCGCGCCGGTGCGCTATCGGCTCAGCCGGCACGAGGAGATGCAGTTCGGCTCGCCGCGCGGCGCCGAGCGCATCTATGTCAAGGACGGCGCGATGAGGGACGGGCGGATCGTCGCGCGCAAGGTGACGGCCTATTTCGACAGCGGCGCCTATACGCGCCTGTCGAGCTACGCCGCGGTGAAGTGCGCGGCGCACATTCCGGGGCCCTATACGATCCCGAACGTCTATGGCGACGTCTATTGCGTCTTCACCAATCGTACGCCGGCGACGGCGATGCGCGGCTTCGGCGTCACCGCGCTCGATTTCGCCCTCGAATGCCAGATGGACAAGCTGGCGACGGCGATCGGGATGGACCCGATCGAGTTTCGCATCCTGAATGCGTACCGCGACGGCGACATGAAGGCGCATCGCCGCGAGGCGAAGAATTGCGCCCTGATCGAATGCTGCCAGGTCGCGGCGGAAAAGGCGAACTGGCCGATCCGCGAGGAGTACAGGCGCATGTCCTCCCGGCGCGGCGCAGCTTCTGCGCCTCATGCTTCGGCGCGGCCGGAAGCGCCGCGGCGGCAGCCTGCGCCGGCGCCCGTTCAGCAGCGCATCCCTTACGACCGGGCGGGCGAGCCGCCGGCGCCGGACGCGCCGCCGCCGCGTCCGCCGGCGCCGCCGCCGGCCGGCTCGTCGCATGGCGCGACGCGCTTCTCGTCGGTGTTCGGCACAAGGAGACGCTGAGATGGCCAAGCATCGCGGGCGCGGCGTCGCCGCGATCAATTATCCGATCGGCATGAACCTTGGCGGCGATCCGAGCCAGGCTTTGGTCCATTCCAATCCGAGCGGCAAATTCACCGTGGCTCTGTCGTCGATCGATCTCGGCCAGGGCATGAAATCGGTGACGCGGCAGATCTGCGCCGAGACGCTCGGCGTGCCGATCGAGGACGTCTATGTCGACACCGCCGATTCCGACACCGGTCCGCATTGCATGGGCTCGTTCGCCTCGCGCGGCACCCATCGCGTCGGCAATGCGGTGATGGCCGCGGCGCGCGAAGCGCGCGCCGTGATGATGGAGGCGGCGGCCGAGGAGCTCGAAGTCGATGCCGGCGATCTCGAGACGGACGGGCGCGGCAATATCCGGGTCAAAGGCGCGCCGCAGAAATCAATCTCGGTCAAGGACGTCGCCGTCGCGGCGCAGTTCCGGCAAGGCAAGACCATATCGGGCCGCGGCATCTTTCTCGTGCCGCTGTCGGACGTCGATCCGGAAACTGGCGAAATGTCGCCGGCGACCTGCTACGCCCATGCCTGCCTGATCGCCGAGGTCGAGGTCGACGACGAGACCGGCGAGGTCGCCGTGCTGAAGATGACGAGCGCGTACGAGCTCGGCCGTGCGCTCAATCCGAAGCTTGTCGAGCAGCAGCTTGTCGGCGGCGCTTGGATGGGGATGAGCCATGCGCTCTATGAGACGCCGGAGCCGTACTATCCGGATACGCGCAACGGGCCGCGGGATTTCAACGAATATCTGATGCCAGGGCCGGGCGACATCTGCCCGCACGACATCACGGTGCTCGAGCGGCCGGCGCCGGACGGGCCGTTCGGCGCCAAGGGACCAGGCGAAATGTGCGCCAATCCGGTTCTGCCGGCGATCGCCAACGCGATCTTCAACGCGGTCGGCGTGCGCGTCAACGAGCTGCCGATCACGCCGGAAAAAGTCTTGCGCGCGCTGAAGGCCAAGAACGGCGCGCCCGCGTCGCGGTTTCGGTGACGCGACATGCCGGTCCGCCGCACCATTGTCGGCATCAGCAGCCCGCGCGAGCTCGAAGAGGCGCTGCGCGCGGCGTACTATCTCGCCGATGACGGGATCGCGACCGCGGCCTATCTGGCGCTGGCGCTCGGCAAGCCGCTCCTGCTCGAAGGCGCGCCCGGCGTCGGCAAGACCGAGGCGGCCAAGTCGCTGGCGGGCGTGCTCGGCCGCGCCCTGCTTCGCCTGCAATGCTATGAGGGCATCGACGCGGCGGCCGCGCTTTATGAATGGAATTTCCCGCGTCAGATGCTGGCGCTGCGCCGCGAAGGCGGCGAGCATGCCGATATTTACAGCGACGAATTCCTGATCGAACGGCCGATGCTGCAGTGCCTGCGGCGGCCGGATCGCGCCATGCTCCTGATCGACGAGATCGATCGCTCGGATCATGAATTCGAGGCGTTCCTGCTCGAATTTCTGTCCGACTTCCAGATTTCGATTCCCGAGCGCGGGCCGATCCGCGCCTATGAGCGGCCGGTCGTGGTTCTGACCTCGAACCGGACGCGCGAACTGCACGAAGCGCTGCGCCGGCGCTGCGTCTACCATTGGATCGACTATCCCTCGCCCGAGCGCGAGATGAGGATCATCACGATGCGCGCTTCGAGCGTCGCCGAACGGACGGCGCGGGCGGTCGTCGCCGCCGTCGGCCGGCTCAGGCGCGAGCCGTTGGCCAAGCGGCCCGGCGTCGCCGAGGCGGTCGAATGGGCGGAGGCGGCGACGCTGCTCAACGCGCAAGGCGCGCGCTGGCCGGAGGCGTTCAGGCGCTCGCTCGGCGTCGTGCTCAAGGACGAGGACGATCTCCTTCACGTCGAACCGAAGATCGACGCGATTTTGATGGAGGCGGGCGCGTGATCGAGAGCGGCCGAGCGCTCGCGCCTTTCCTCGATTTCGCCGCCGCCTTGCGGCGCGAAGGCTTCGCCGTCGCGCCGGACCAGACCATCGCGTGGCTCGATGCGGTCGAGTTGCTGGGGCCGCGTAGCGTCGCGGACATTCGCCGCGCGGCTCGCGCCACGTTGGCCCCGCCGCCCGAGCGCTTCGCCGAGTTCGACGCTTTGTTCGACGCCTATTTTCTCGGCGCGGTCGAGAGAGGGGAGGAGGTTGCGCCGAGCGATGAGGAGCCGCCGCGCGCCGCCGACGATTCGTCCGGCGGACCGGAGCCGCTGTTCGGGGACGATGCGTTCTCGTCCGGCCAGCGCGCGACCGCGGCCGAAAAATTGGCCGAGCGTCGCTTTGTCGCCGGGGACGATCGCGAGGCGCTCCGCCGCTTCGCCCGGGCGCTGCCCGCCCGGCTGCCGCGGCGGCGCGGCTACCGCTTCGCCGCTTTGCGCTCCGGCGAGCGCTTCGACGCGCGGCGCACGTTCCGCGAAGCGATGCGCCATGCCGGCGAAATGGCGCGATTGCGCCGGCGCGCGCGGCGGCCGCGCCAGCGCCGGATCGTCCTTCTGATCGACGTGTCCGGCTCGATGAAGGAGCGCACCCGCGCCAATCTTTCGCTCGCCCATGCCGTGACCCAGGCGGCTGACGCCGCCGAAATCTTCACCATGGGCACGCGCCTGACCCGCGTCACCCGCGCGCTGCGCGTCAAGGAGCCGTCGCGCGCGCTCGACGCCGCCTCGCGACTCGTCGCCGATTGGGACGGCGGCACGCGGCTTGGTGACGCGCTCAACGCTTTTCTCGCCGTTCCGCGCTTCGCCGCCTTGGCGCGCGGCGCAGCCGTCGTCGTGATTTCCGACGGGCTCGAACGCGGCGATCCGGGCGCGATGCGCGACGCCGTGCAGCGCCTTTCCCGGCTCGCCTGGCGGATCGTCTGGCTGACGCCGCTCGCCGCCGACCCCGATTTTTCGCTGAGCACCGCCGGCCTCAAGGCGGCGGCGCCCTATCTCGACGCGATCGCCGACGGCGGCTCGACCGAAGCCTTATGCGCGCGTCTCCTCGACCTTGCGAGGGCGGCATGACCCAGATCATCGACGCGCATCATCACATCTGGCGCCAGCGCGACCTGCCTTGGCTGGTCGGCCCGATGCAGCCGCGCATTTTCGG
>JAJPHH010000057.1 GCA_021325385.1 Alphaproteobacteria bacterium | reverse complement strand
GGGCGGAGCGCAAGCGGAGCACCCGCCATGGCGCCGCGCGGGCAGACATCGTGTTGCGCGTACCTTTGTGGCGCCATGGCGGGTTGACGGCGATCGGGCGGCGTGGCGCCGCGGTGTTGACAGCAAGCCAAACCGCCGGACCGGGGCGCAGGCCTTTCCCCGACAGCCTGCGACAAATCGGGAATGACATCACGGCGGAATAGTGGTCTCTCGTCTCAGTTCACCACCCGCTTGGCGTAAGGGCTGTCCAGCGAAAAGGCCGGAATCTGCACCTCGAAGGCGCGGCCGCTCTCGTCGACCATACGATAGGTCCCGACCATGATGCCGCTCGGCGTCGTCAGCGGGCAGCCGGACGTGTAGCGAAAGGCCTCGCCGGGACGCAGCGTCGGCTGCTCGCCGACGACGCCGGGGCCCCGCACCTCTTCGCGCCGACCGGCTGCGTCGGTGATCTGCCAATGACGATGCGTGAGCTGCACCGTGACCTCGCCGGCATTGGCGATTTCGATCGTATACGACCAGAAATAGCGGCCCTCCTCCGGGTCGGATTGCTCCGGGAGGAATTTCGGCTCGACGGTCACCCGGATGTTGTTGCTGACCGCGCTATACATGGGCCACAGTCTAGCAAGAGCCGAGGGCGCGTCGAGTCCTGCAGCCGCGCCGCGATCGTTAAAGGAGAGCCATTTGAACGGTGAGGTCAGAGCCGAGGCGATCGCGCTGCTGGAGCGGCTCGTCGCCTTCGACACCGAAAGCGACAAAAGCAATTTGCCGCTGATCGACTTCGTCGAGGATTGGCTGCGCCGGCGCGGCGTCGAGGTGTCGCGCGCGCCAAATCGCGCCGGCGACAAGGCGGCGCTGCTGGCGACGATCGGCCCCAGCGCCGACGGCGGAATCGTGCTTTCCGGCCATACCGACGTGGTGCCGGTCGCCGGGCAGAAATGGACCGGCGATCCGTTCGCGCTGCGCGCCGAAGGCGAGCGGCTCTATGGCCGCGGCGCATGCGACATGAAAGGCTTCGACGCGATCGCGCTGGCCATGGTCCCGCATTTTCAAGCCGCGAATCTCCGCAAACCCGTGCACATCCTCCTGAGCTATGACGAGGAGACGACCTGCATCGGCTCGCTCGATTTCATCGCCCGCTTCGGCGCAGACTTGCCGCGCCCGGCCGCCATCATCGTCGGCGAGCCGACGATGATGGCGGTCGTCGACGCGCATAAAAGCATTGCGACGTTCATGACGACGGTGAGCGGGTTCGAGGCGCATTCCTCCAATCCGGCCCTCGGCGCGAACGCCGTCCAGACGGCTTGCGAGATCGTGGGGGAGATCGGGCGCCTTGCAGAGGCTTACGAGAAAGCGCAACGCAACCCGCGCTTCGACCCGCCCTATTCGACCTTGCATGTCGGCACGATCCATGGCGGCACGGCGCGCAACATTCTCGCCCGGCAATGCGCCTTCCACTGGGAGTTTCGCGGCTTGCCCGGCGACGGAACGATGGCGGCATTGGCCCGTGTTCAGGATTATGTCGACAGGGTCGCCCTGCCTCGCCTCACGCGCTACGTCAAAGGGCCGAGCGTGGAGACGGTGGTCGAGGTCGATATTCCTGGGCTCGCCGCCGCGCCCGGCTCGGCGGCCGAGACCCTGGCGCTGAAATTGACGCGCTCCAATCAGACCAAGGCCGTCTCCTTCGCCACCGAGGCCGGCCAGTTCCAAACCGCCGGCCTGCCGACCATCGTCTGCGGACCCGGCTCGATCGAGCAGGCGCATAAGCCGGACGAATTCATCAGTCTCTCCCAGATCGACGCCGGGATCGCCTTCTTGACGCGGTTGGCCGAGGAGCTGTCGGCCTAACGTCAAGCGGCAAGAGGCAAGAGATTTGCGCGCCGGAGGGGCTTCGCTCCGCCTTGGCCGATTTCCTTTAGACAATTATGCCGTTGACTGAACAGAGGTATTCTGATACCGCAGGCACCGTCGCTTCTGAAAAAGCGGCTGGCGCGCCCGTAGAATTTGGAAAATCAGGAGAAGTAACCGAGCGCCCGACAAGCGCTCTCGGTAGCTATCAGGACATTCTTGACTTCGCCGAACGCAGCGTCGAGGAAGCCAACCGCCGTTTGGCCGCCGCCAATGAACTCAGTTGCGTTGAGTCCTACAATAAAGGACGGGCTTGCATCGTAATTGCACGGCTGGCCTCGTTTGCCGCGCATGAATTTGATCTCGTTTTTTGTGCTATCCCAAAGCGGAGCGAGTCCGTCGAAATTATCGAAGCTCTCAAAGCTAAAGTGTTTGACGGAGACGTTTGCGCCGAGTCCTATCGTAATCAGGGATGTATGAGCGGAATTACGCACCTTGTTAAGGGCCCAGATGGTGTTATTCCCTCCCTTGTATGGCTTGAACCCGCGAAAGAGCGTTTTAATCTTTTCAGGAACATCGCCGCTCCATCCCTTCAATCCGTTCTCGAACCCGTCTTCGTCGTCGCCGATCGCGAAAGCGGCCCTCTTGGGCCGAGTGGTTCCAGAACAGGCAGCCGCAGCGTAGGCGGATTGGTCGAGAACAGCCCGCATGTTGAAAAGAGCGTCAAAAACCAAATCCTCCCAAACGTCCGGGATTTCCTTAGTGAACTTGAATTTGTGAATCTCGTGAATTCCATCCGGCTCCAGCTCGACCATGAGCGTGTGTGGCTTTTCGCCAAAGAATCCCTTGATCCCCTGGTCAAGATCGACAAGGTGATGTTGTGCGCGAAGTAGCCTACGATAGGGGCTGTAGAAAGGATTAGAGCGCGGCAAAGTCATGGCCGATAAATCCGATCCGACGAAAGACCCTGAATTTCAGAAGGTGATACGTCATTTTGTGACGACGCCGCCGCGTCATCACGAATCGCTTGCGGACGAGCATAAGCAGGCCGAGAAGGCAAAAGCGAATCGAGAGAAAGAGAAAAAAAACCGCCGATCAAAAAGTAGACCGGCGGCGAATCCATCGGGCGATTGACCGCTCCTTTTCGCGCGGCATCATTGGTTTAGTGAGGTATGCGATACGTGAGGCGCTTGCCCTCAATTCCCTTAAGGGCTTTGGCCGCACGTTCCCCGTCCTCAATGCCAAGCGCCGAGCGGTTGTTGTATCTAAAATCGAACTCAGCGAGGTATCTATGAAGGTGCTTCTCGCCGCAATGCTGGTAGACGCCCTTCATACCGCGCTTAAAAACCGAATAGTAGTTTTCGGCGCTGTTGATGTTGATTTTCTCGCCAGTGCGGCGATCGGTATAACCCCACTCTTCGCGGCCATGGTCAACCGCGCTGTGCTTGGCGAAGTCGTCGCGAAGCTGAGCGTATTGAACGGCCTCGTCAGTCATCACATGCGTTTCGCGCGCGATGTTGGCGCGCACGATCGGCAGAACGTCCTCTTTGCGCGTGCTATCGACATGGAAAGAGCGAACGGAACCGCCGCGCTCAACCAGCGAGAGAACAGCGCGCTTGTGACCAAAGCCGCGCTTCTTGGTCTTGCCTTCCTTCGTGCCGATGAAGGTCTCGTCAATTTCGACAGTCTGCCCTTCGCCGCCCATTGGTGACAGTTCGCCTGAGCGCATCCCTTCACGAATTCGATGCGCCATGAACCAAGCGGTTTTGTAAGAGCCGAAGCCGAGCATCCGAAACAGTTGATGTGCCGACATGCCTTTCTTCGACGACGTAAGCAGATGCGTCGCGAGCAGCCACTTGTGAAGAGGGATATGGCTGCGCTCGTAAAGCGTTCCCGTGCGAACGGTGAACTTCTCGCGGCATTGGCCGCAATGATACCAGCCGGCACCCATGGATTTGCCGCCGAGCTTCTTCACGCGATCCGGCAATCCGCAAAATGGGCAAGTCGCGCCGTGCGGCCAGCGCGTAGCCTCTATGACCTCGCGGGCTTTCTCTTCGTCAGTAAAGGCGGGATTGTTGAGATCGGCGGACATTTTTGCTGGCTCCTATGGTCAAAACCATGCCATAGGCTGCTTGTTCAGTCAAGTGCATAATCGTCTTCCTTTAATATTGATCAAGGTTCCTGAGATAGGTTCGGCGGCGGCGCGAGCAGACGCGCTATTGAATTGAGATGGGCCGAGGTGACCAAATGAGTTCGGCGCCCGCCGATAAGCCAGTCGAGGAGCGGCGCGTTCAGCGTGAGCGAACTTTTCTGCCGGCGCGGATTTCCTTTGGCGAATCTGGCGCGCTGTCGACGCAATGCACGGTGACGCAGCTCTCGCCGATTGGAGCGAAGCTCAATGTGCCGGCCAGCGTCACAGTGCCTGACCGATTCGACCTTTCGATCCCGCAACGCGGCGCGATCTATCGCGCGCGACTCGTCTGGCGGAGGGGCGACCAAGCCGGCGTCGAGTTCGAGGCGCCGGAACAGGAGGCGGCGCCGACCGTGGAGGCCCTTCAGGCGCGTGTGCGCGAATTGGAGGCGACCAATACGAAGTTGCGGGCGAGGATCGCCGAACTCGTCGAGCAAGTGGCGCGACTGACCGAGGTCTGACCGCCTCCAGCGGCCGCTCGGCGAAACTCAACTCAGTTCAGGCGTCCCTTGAGCCCCGATATTTCGCGCGCGACCAGATCCGCCCCGACCGGCCCTTGCGTCTCCTTGCGCAGCACGATCTCGGCGGCTTTCGCCGCCTGATCGGCGGCGGCGGCGCGGACGTCGGCGGCGGCCTGCGCTTCAGCCATGGCGATTTTCGCCTCGGCCTGCTTGGTCCTTCGCGCGACGAAATCGGCCAGACGCTCCGCCGTCTCCTTGGCGAGCGCCTCGGCTTCGGCCTTGGCGTTAGCGACGATTTCAGCCGCGTGCGCCTCGGCCTCGGCCGTCTTTTTCTCGAAGCTCGCCAACAAGGCGACCGCCTCGTCGCGCAGCCTCGCCGCCTCCGCCAATTCGTCGGCGATGTCCTTGCCGCGCTTATCCAGCGCGGAGAGGACCATCCGGTGCGCGCCGATATAGCCAAGCAGGCACAGAAAAACGAGAAAGGCGATGGTGACGAAAAATTCTGCGCTGGAGAACATGAGCCTCGAGCCTTAACCGTTCTTGGTCGCGGCGACCGCTTGGGCGATCGCTTGCGAGTCAGGCGTGCGGCCGAGAATGCGCTCGAAAATCGCGCCCGCCGCCTCGCGCGCGATCGTCTCGACATTGCTCATCGCCTGGGCGCGCGTCGCCGCGATCTGCTGATCGGCGGCCGCGAGCTTGGCGGCGAGCTCGTCCTCGAGAATCTTGCGCTTGGCCGCGGTCTCGGCGGCGAGCTTGTCGCGCGCTTCCTGCGCCAAGGCGAGCGCCTTGGCGCGCGCTTCGGCGATGGTCTTTTCATGCGCCGCCGCGGCGGCGTCCGCCTTTTGCTGCATCGAAGCGGCGTCGTCGAGGTCCTTGGCGATGCGCGCCTTGCGCGCCTCGATCACGCCGCCGAGTTTCGGCAGCGCGACGCGCGCCATGACGAGATAGAGCGCGCCGAAGCTGATCGCCAGCCAGAGCAGCTGCGAGGGAAAGGTATGGGCGTTGAAAGGCGGGAAGTTTTCGTGTCCCCCCGCCTCCTGCTGGACTTCCGTATGTGTCGCGGCCGGTTGCTGCGCCATTCTCGAACCCTTATCGGCGGAAAAGAGCTTTAAAACTCTCTTCTCCGCGTCGTTCGTCCTTCAGTCCGCCGATCAGATCGCGAAGAGCAAGAGGAAGGAGATCAGCAGCGCGAAAATGCCGAGCGCCTCGGTCACCGCGAAGCCGAAAATCAACCGGCCGAACTGGCCTTCGACCGCCGACGGATTGCGCAGCGCGCCGTTGAGGAATTGGCCGAACAGCGTGCCGACGCCGATGCCGGCGGCCCCGGTTCCGATCGCGGCGAGGCCAGCGCCGATATATTTGGCTGCAACGGGATCCATCGAATGCTCCTTGTCTGATGGCTTGGTTTTTCTTTAAAGCGAGCCGTCAATGGCCGCCGGGGTGAAGCGCGTCGTTGAGATACATGCAAGTCAGCATGGCGAAGACATAGGCCTGCAGGAAGGCGACGAGCACTTCCAGCGCCTCGAGGCCGACATTCATCACCAGGGGCAGCACCGCCAGCGGCCTGAAAATCACGGTGGCCGCGCCCAGCAGCATGATGGTGAAGCCGCCGAACACGTTCAGCGTGATGTGGCCGGCCAGCATGTTGGCGAAGAGACGGACCGAATGGCTGACCGGACGGGTCATGAACGAAACGACTTCGAGCGCCACGACCAGAGGCAGGATGTAGACGGGGACGCCGGGCGGCACGAAGTTCTTGAAGAAATGCGCCCCATGCCTGGCGATGCCGACAATCACCACGGTGAAGAAAACGAGCAGCGCCAAGGCGGCGGTGATGACGATGTGGCTCGTCACCGAGAACGTGTAGGGGATGATGCCGATGAGGTTCAAAATCAGCACGAACATGAAAATGCAGAAGACGAAGGGAAAGAACTCTTCCGCATGATCGCCGGCGGCCGAGCGCAGCATGCCGGCCATGAATTCATAGGCCATTTCGGCGAGCGCCTGCAGGCGGCCGGGCGCGCCGGTCGAGCCGTTGGCGCCGATCAGCATCAACGCCGAGACGATCCCGACCGCGATCAGCATGTAAAGGGAGGAATTGGTGAGGGAGAGATCGAGATTGCCGATGTGAATCGGCACGATCGGCACGACCGAGAATTGCTCGATCGGATTGATCGCAGACCCCGCTTCAGCCGCCACGTCCTTCACCCTCGTTTCTATCCGTCCGCGCGCCTTCGCCGCCGGACGCTTGCCCTTGCCTGCGCGACGGGCTCGTCGCGCGGACCAAGTTCACGAACCCGGCCGCCACGCCCAGAAAGAAAAAGGCGATCAGGAAGCCAGGCTTCGTACCCAACCAGGCGTCGAGCAGCCAGCCGATAAATCCGCCGACAACGACCGCCGCCACAAGTTCGCTGGCCGCGCGCAAGCCAGAGGCCATCGCGGAGCCGGACCTATCCGAGGGCTGATCCCCCGCGCCCGCCCCGCGCCGCAATTGCGACGCTTTGCGCTGCGCCTCGAGCGCGCCTGAGAGCTTCTCAAGCCTCGCCCGTAAATCCCGATCTTCGTCCTCGCCGCCTCCGCGTTCCGCCATCGCGCCTTCCGCCTCTTACAGCGGCCGGCGGCGATCGACTGGCGCAACGTCCGAAAGAGACGAGCTTGGGACGAACGGCCCGAAAAAAGCCGTGAAGTGAAATCGGATTGAAGTCAACCGCCCCGGCAAGCAGCGCGCACCATATTGGCGGCGCCGCACCGTGTCAAGAATGCGCCGAAAGAGCGTAAGCAACTGATTCTGTTGCCAAAGCGCTGTCGAAGCTCGACCCGAGAAAGCACAAGGCGCGGCGATTGTCTTTCCTTCCGCCAGGCCCTCGGCTGACCCGCGGCGGCGCTCGTTCGTTTGCGACGGAAAATTGGCTCGGGCGAGCGCTTGACCCTCCATCGCGGCTGGGGCAGGTCACGCGCGGAGATCATCCCATGGCTCATGCTTCGCCGGCCGACAATAAGAAGCCGCGCCGCCGGCATTTTCTCGACGCGATCCGGCATCGGCCGCGCATCTATATTTGCGGCGCGGCGATGGTCCTCGCTTATTTCGCGCTGCCGCACGACATCCGCTTTGCGACCCGCGCCCTCCTCGCCTGGAACCTCGCGTCGCTCCTGTTCATCGCGCTGGTCGGCTGGATGATGGCGCGGTCGAGCGAACGATCGATCCGCGCTCACGCCGCGATCGAGGACGAGCAGCAATGGGTGCTGCTGATCGTCGGCACCGCGGCCGCTTGCGCGGCTTTGGCGGCGATCGTTTCCGAACTCGGCGTGGTCAAGGACATGACCGGCTGGAGCAAGGCCGCCCATATCGCCCTGGTGACGGCGACGATCCTCACCGCCTGGACCTTCATCCATCTGCTCTTCGCCATCCATTACGCGCATGAATATTACGGCGACGAGGACGACGATCTCTCGACGCCCGACGTCCGCGAGGGCTTGAAGTTTCCCGGCGACCGCAACCCGACATACGGCGACTTTCTCTATTTCTCCTTCGTCATCGGCTGCGCGTCGCAGACGGCCGACGTCGAGACCGTCTCCCCGGTCATGCGCCGGACGACCCTGGCGCATGGAATCGTATCGTTCTTCTTCAACACCGTGATTTTGGCGCTGACCATCAATATCGGCGCGGGACTGGTTTGAGGCGCTTGTCACAAGGGCTTTGCCGGATCCAAAGCGCCGAACTTGAACCGAAACCGCCCTTCTCGACGGGAGGCGCAAGCCGCCATTGTTTGGAACGGAGGCCACGTGCGCCGGCCGGAAGGCTTGTCAAGGACGACTCGCGACGTGTCGCGAGCCGCCGCCGAAGGCGGTGCTTTGCATCCTTGACAAGCCTTCCGGCCGGCGCGTTTCAGCAACCGTTCCAAACAATGGCGGCCCGTGACGTTGGCGCTATTGGGCGACGTAGCGCTCGAAGAAGGTGGCGTAAAGCGCCGGATGGGGGTAAGCGACGGCGCCGCTCATTCGCGCCCAATCCGAAATGCTTAGATGACCAAAGAACAAAAGACTGCCCTCGTCACCCCCGAACTGCCGCGCGGCCTCATCGACCGGCAAGCGGCCGACATCGCCGCGACCGAGGCGATGATGGCGAAAATCCGCGCCGTCTACGAGCTTTACGGCTTCGAGGCGGTGGAGACGCCGTTCATCGAATATACCGAAGCGCTCGGCAAGTTCCTGCCCGACCAGGATCGGCCGAACGAGGGCGTGTTCTCGTTCAAGGACGACGACGAACGTTGGCTGTCGCTGCGCTACGACCTGACGGCGCCGCTCGCCCGCTACGTCGCGGAGAATTACGAAAGGCTGCCGAAGCCCTACCGCTCGTACCGCGCCGGCTGGGTGTTCCGCAACGAGAAGCCGGGGCCGGGGCGGTACCGGCAGTTCATGCAGTTCGACGCGGATACGGTCGGGGCGAGTTCGCCGGCGGCGGACGCCGAGATTTGCATGATGGCGGCTGATTGCCTCGAGGCGCTGGGGATCAAGCGGGGGGATTACGTCATCAAGGTGAATAACCGGAAGGTGCTGGATGGCGTGCTGGAGGCGATCGGGCTAGGTGGGGAGGAGAATGCGGGGCGGAGGCTCGTCGTACTTCGCGCGATCGACAAGCTCGATAGGCTAGGTGTAGCAGGCGTACGTGCGCTTCTCGGCCCAGGCCGCAAGGACGATAGCGGAGATTTCACAAAGGGGGCAGGATTAAGTTCGGACCAAGCGACTCAGGTCCTAAACCGAATTGCGTTCGGCGTGCGCAGTGATGTTGGGGGTCGTGGCGGAACAATGGTCATTGGGAACGCCACCAGTCAGGGCGATCTCCCACTAGGTCACGACCTGGGAATTCAAGGTATTTCGGAGTTAGCCGAAATTGAACGGTTAGTCAGGGTCTCAGGTTACGGCGACGATCGCATCCGCATCGACCCCTCCGTCGTCCGCGGCCTCGAATACTACACCGGTCCCGTCTTCGAAGCCGAGCTCACCTTCGAGACGCCCGGCGAGGACGGCAAGCCGATCCGCTTCGGCTCGGTCGGCGGCGGCGGGCGGTACGACGGGCTGGTCGCGCGCTTTCGCGGCGAGAAGGTTCCGGCGACCGGCTTCTCGATCGGCGTCTCGCGCCTGCTCGCGGCGCTCCGCGCGATCAAGAGCCCGATTGTCGGCGCGGCGCTTAAAGCCGGCCCGGTCGTCGTCGTCGCGCTCGACCGCAAGGACCATATGGCGGACTACCAGCGACTCGTTTCCGAATTGCGCAACGCCGGCATCGCCGCTGAATTGTACCTCGGCGAGGGCGGCATGAACGCCCAGCTCAAATACGCCGACCGCCGGGGCAGCCTCTGCGCCGTCATCCAGGGCTCCAACGAACGCGACGCGCCCAGCGGACGCCAGGTGGTGATCCGCGATCTCGTGCTCGGCGCCGAACTGGCGAAAGCGTCCAAGGACCGCGCCGACTATCTGGAATTGCGCCAGCGCGCGCAGCAGACAGTCCCGGAAGCGGAGCTTGTCGCCCGCGTGAGGGACGTGCTGGACCGCCACCGCGGCTGAGCGCGAACTTTCGTCTCACCGGAAAACGAGAAACGCAAAGATTGTTGACTAGAACAAAACACGAACATATAGTATCTGAAAGCGTCGCTGCAATGAAAGCAGCGCGGGTCCGGGTATCGCCATACGGGAGCGGCTCGAATGAGCATAAACAAAGTGCTGATCCCGGAGCGGGAGCTTGCTTTCGATGACCTGAAAATTGAAGAAGTTTTCAAAGCGAAAGGAGATCGCTGGCTGCGGCCGAAGGAGCCGGACTCAAGACGCGCGCTTGGCCTTCACTTTCTCTTTGGGGATGACAATATCAGGCGTCGAGCCGGATTTGGCTGGATGTCGTCAACGGTCGCGTACTATAATAGCTACTACTGGCTCCTGGTGTTCGCTACAATGCACGAAGAGCGGTACGGAGTTGACGTGGGATTGGAGCAGCAGTGCATCCAAATGCTCGAACTCATGCCATCCGACGTGGACTGGGCGGTAGTCGGCGAAATAAGGGAAGCCGCGAAATCGCATTTTTGAAAGTGAGCGCATAGAAGATTTTAGGGTCGTGGTGCAGTAGAACACTTCCAACGGGTGAGATCTGGCCGGGAAAGCTGATCTCAATTTCATCCAGGTTCGTGGCCGCGTGCAGGGAGGTCCGCAACCGAAACGGACTTGAGCCGCCTCAAATCGAAATCTGCCGCCCGATCTCGACCACCTGATCGCTCGGCAGAGCCAGGAAATCGCTGATTCTTGCCGCGTTGCGACCCATCATCGCGAACAGCGCCTCCTGCCAGCGCGGCAGGCCCTTGCCGTCCTCGCGTGGCACGATTGTCTCGTGGCCGACATAGTAGGTGACGTCGTCGAGATCGATCTCGCAGCCGAGCGCCTTGCTCTCCGCGAGCACGCCCTGCACGTCAGGATGCTCCATGAAGCCGTAGCGCACTTCCGCGCGCCAGAATTTCGGCGCGACTTTGGTCAGGACGAGCCGGTCCTTCGCGTCGAGGCGCGGGACCGACATTACCGTCAGCGTCAGCACCACGACATATTCGTGCAGCGAGCGATTGTGCTTAACGTGCCAAACCATGACCGGCGGCGCGCCATGCTTGGCGCGGGTCAGGAACACCGCCGCGCCGGGCACGCGGGCGACGCCGCCCGATTCGATTTTCGCGACGAATTTCTCGAGCGGCTCGAGCGATTCTTCCACCCGGTCATGCACCGAGGCCGCGCCGCGGTGCCATATCCACATCACGCCATAGACGAGAATCGCGAGGACCAGAGGAACATAGCCGCCCTCGAACACCTTGGCCATGTTGGCGACGAAGAACGCGCCATCGACCATAAGAAACAAGGCCGAGACCGCGCCGGCCGCCGGGAGGCTCCACAGCCAGATTTCGCGCATCGCGATGAACAGCAGCGCGGACGTCATCAGCATCGTCAGCGACACGGCGATGCCGTAGGCGGCGGCGAGATTGTCGGACTTGCCGAAGCCGATGGTTAGGCCCAGCGTGACGACCATCAGCAGCCAATTGACGGCGCCGACATAGATCTGGCCGTAGCCTTGTTCCGACGTTTGCTTGATCGTCAGGCGCGGCAGCCAGCCGAGCTGAATCGCCTGGCGGGTCATCGAATAGGCGCCGGTGATGATCGACTGGCTGGCGACGATCGTCGCGATCGTCGCCAGCACGATCAGCGGCGTCAGCAGCCAATCCGGCGACAGGCGGTAGAAAATGTTGCCGTCGGTCGGCGCGCCGTCGAGGACCAGCGCCGCCTGGCCGGCATAGTTGAGGATCAGGCTGGGAAAGACCACGGCGCTCCAGGCGAGGCGTATCGGCGGCGCGCCGAAATGGCCCATATCGGCGTAGAGCGCCTCGGCGCCGGTGACGCAGAGAAACACGCCGCCAAGGACGAGAAAGCCGCCGACCCCGCCGGAGGCGAGGTATTTCAGCCCATAAAGCGGATTGATCGCGACGAACACGCCCGGATGCTTGACGATCCCATAGAGGCCGAGCAGCGCCATGACGACGAACCAGAGCAGCATGATCGGTCCGAAGGCGCGGCCGATCCTGGCCGTGCCGAGCGGCTGAATGGCGAAGAGAGCAAGCAGGACGAGAACGGCGACCGGGAGGACGTAAGCCTGCAAAGCGGGCGCCGCCTGCTCCATGCCTTCGAGCGCCGAGAGAACCGAGATCGCCGGCGTGATGGCGCCGTCGCCATAGATCAGGGCGGCCCCGAACAGGCCGACCGCGACGATCGCCGGGCGATGCATCTTCTTGACGCCGAGCAGGGTCATCAGCGCGATGATGCCGCCCTCGCCGTCATTGTCGACGCGCATGGCGAAACTGACGTATTTGACGCTGGTGATGATGAACAGCGTCCACAGGATCAGCGACAACGCGCCGAGCGTGGTGGCGGCGTCCGGCTTCGGGCCGGTCAGATCGAGCACGGTCTTCAGCGTATAGAGGGGGCTGGTGCCGATATCGCCGAAGACCACGCCGAGCGCCGCGAGGCCCGCAGCGGCGAGGCGGGGACGGGTTTCCGATTGCGCCGCGATCGCATCCTCAATCGCCAAGTCGCGCCTCCGAAGAACTGGCTCGCCGCGGATGGCGACGACGAACGGCCGCCGGACGGTTTATAAGTATTCGGAATGATTGCAACGCCCGTTTGTCAGGCTGGCGGGGCCGGCTGGCTTTGGCGTAAAGCTGAGCCTATGGGCTCGAACCCGATTCGCATCCTCGGCATCGATCCTGGCCTCGGCGTCACGGGCTATGGCCTGATCGAGCAGCGCGGCTCGAGCCTCGCTTACGTGCTCTGCGGCGCGATCAAGACAAGCGCCGGGAAGCCGCTCGCCGAACGTCTCGCCGCGATCCATCGCGCCCTGACTGAATTGATCGAAAGGGAGCGGCCGGACGAAGCGGCGATCGAGGAGACTTTCGTCAACCGCGACCCGCAATCGGCGTTGAAGCTCGGCCAAGCGCGCGGCGTCGCGCTTGCGGCGCCGGCGCTGCTTGGCCTGCCCGTCGCCGAATATGCCGCCAACGTGGTGAAGAAGACGATCGTCGGCGTCGGCCATGCCGAGAAGGGCCAGATCGCGACGATGGTGAAAATGCTGCTGCCGGCGTCTGCCGCGGCCTCCGCCGACGCCGCCGACGCGCTCGCTCTCGCCATCACTCACGCCCAGCATCGCGGTCTCAAGCGGCGAGGCGCGGCGTGATCGGCAAGCTGAAGGGCGTTGTCGATGCGATCGGCGAGGGCGAGCTGATCCTCGACGTCGGCGGCGTCGGCTATGTCGTCTCGGCCTCGGCCCGCACCTTGCGCAATCTGCCGCGGATCGGCGAGCCGGCCGTGCTCCATATCGATACGCAGATGCGCGAAGATTCGATCCGGCTATTCGGCTTTCTCGCCGAGCCGGAGCGCGACTGGTTTCGGCTGCTGCAGAGCGTGCAAGGGGTCGGCGCCAAAGTGGCGTTGGCGATCCTGAGCGTGCTCTCGGCCGCCGATCTGGCGCAAGCCGTCGCTCTGCAAGACAAGGCGGCGGTCGCCCGGGCGCAAGGCGTCGGGCCGAAGCTCGCGGCGCGCATCGTCGCCGAATTGAAGGACAAGGCGCCGCTTTCCGGCTCGGCGGAGATCGGTCTGCCGGGCCACGCCGCCGCGGCGCCTGAACTCGCCGGCGCCGCTCACGACGCCGTGGCCGCGCTCGTCAATCTCGGCTACGCCCGGCCGCAAGCGGCGCAAGCCGTCGCCAAAAGCGCCGCCTCACTCGGCGCCGAGGCGACGACGGCGGCGTTGATACGGCTGGGACTGAAGGAGCTGGCGCAATGACGAGCGCGCCGCGCCGCCTCGTCTCGCCCGAGAAGCGCAACGAGGATATCGACGCTTCGATCCGGCCGCAGGTCCTTGCCGATTTCATCGGCCAGGAGGCGGCGCGGCGCAATTTGAAGGTGTTCATCGAATCGGCGAGAGCTCGCGGCGAGGCGCTGGACCACGTGCTTTTCGTCGGCCCGCCCGGCCTCGGCAAGACGACATTGGCCCAGATCATGGCCCGCGAGCTCGGCGTGAACTTCCGCTCGACGTCGGGGCCGGTCATCGCCAAGGCCGGCGATCTCGCTGCGCAACTCACCAATCTCGAGCCGCGCGACGTCCTGTTCATCGACGAGATCCATCGCCTCAATCCGGCGATCGAGGAGATCCTCTATCCCGCGATGGAGGACTTCCAGCTCGATCTGATTATCGGCGCAGGTCCTGCGGCGCGCTCGGTGAAGATCGACCTCGCCCATTTCACGTTGATCGGCGCGACGACCCGGGCCGGCCTGCTGACGACCCCTCTGCGCGATCGCTTCGGCATTCCGATCCGGCTCAATTTTTATACGGTCGGCGAGCTCGAGAGCATCGTCGATCGCGGCGCGCGGGTGATCGGGCTCGCGCTGTCGCCGGACGGCGCCAACGAGATTGCGCGACGGGCGCGCGGCACGCCGCGCATAGCCGGAAGGCTGCTGCGCCGGGTGCGCGATTTCGCCGTGGTCGAGGGCGCGGCCGTAGTCGATCGCAAGGTGGCCGACAAGGCCTTGCGCCTGCTCGACGTCGATTCCAGCGGCCTCGATCAGATGGACCGTCGCTACCTCGAGACGATCGCGCTCGGCTTCAGCGGTGGCCCCGTCGGCGTCGAGACGATCGCCGCGGCCTTGTCGGAGCCTCGCGACGCGATCGAAGAGATCATCGAGCCCTATCTGATCCAGCAGGCTTTCGTGCAACGAACGCCGCGCGGACGCATTCTCACCGGCGCCGCCTTCAAGCATCTCGGGCTGAAAGAGCCCGCGCGCGAGCCGATTCAGGCAGGATTATTCGAGGAGGATTGAGGCGGGGGCTTGCGGGTACGAAATTTGGGAAGAAAGGAGTTGATCCACGGCTTACCTTCGCTCCGGCCATAAATCGGCGAGGGCGCGCCGGGGTTTAGAGGGTTTGCGCGTCTTCGAGGAACGTTCTTGCCGACTCTATTTCGCTTGCTGTTCGTCATCGCGGTGATCGCCGGCCTCGTCTATGGCGCGATGATCGCTCTGGTGACGTACGTGCACGTGCAGCCGCGCGAGATCATTCAGACCGTCCCTCCCTCGAAACTGGAAAAGAAGGAGCAATGAGCGCGCCGCGCCTGGTCGAGACGTTCCTTGACGCCATCGCATCGGACCGGGCGGCGAGCGCCAACACGATCGCGGCTTACCGCCGCGACCTTTCCGATTATGTCGACTTCCTCGTCGAGAACGGCGCCGATCCGCTCACCGCCACGGCCGAGCAGGCGCGGGCGTTTCTCGTCCACCGGTCGGAGGCGGGATTGAAAGCCTCCTCGCTGGCCCGCCAACTCTCCGCCATACGGCAATTCCACAAGCATTTGTACCTCGAGGGAAGACGGAGCGACGATCCGACCGTTTCGATCGAAGGGCCGCGACGCCAGCGGCCGGTTCCGAAAGTGCTGAGCGTCGCCGAGATCGACAAATTGCTGCGCGTCGCCCAAGAAGGCCTCGACGATCCCGCGCGTCCGGCGGCGGAGCGCCTGCGTGCGGCGCGCCTGGCCTGCCTGCTCGAACTCCTCTACGGGTCGGGGTTGCGCGTCTCCGAACTCATCAGCTTGCCGAAAGCCGCGGCCAAGACGCGCCAGCCGGCGCTCACGATCCGCGGCAAAGGCGGCAAGGAGCGGCTCGTGCCGATCTCCGAACCGGGGCGGGCGGCGATCGCGCGCTACCGCGCGCTGCTCGAAGCGGAAAAGCCTGGCCTCGCCAAGAGCCCCTGGCTGTTTCCCGCCGACGGCGCTAGCGGGCGCCTCACCCGGCAAGTCTTCGCCCGCGAGCTGAAAACCGCGGCGGCGGCGGCCGGCCTGAGCGCGGCGCGGATCAGCCCGCACGCGCTGCGCCACGCCTTCGCCAGCCATCTCCTGCAGAACGGCGCCGATCTGCGCGTCGTCCAGGACCTGCTCGGCCATGCCGACATTTCGACAACGCAGATTTACACGCATGTGCTCGACGAACGCGCCAAGGCGATGGTGAGAGATTTGCACCCGCTGGGCGACGAAGAGAGGGAGTAACTTTCCTTCCGTACCTTGTCATTCCCGCGCAAGCGGGAATCCAGGCGCCGCCGCGCATAAAGGATGGATCGTACTGGATTCCCGCTTGCGCGCAGGGCTGTCCGGGGAAAGGACTGCGCCTCGGTCCGGCGGTTTGGCTTGTTTTCAACAGCGCGGGGCCACGCCGCCCGATCGCCGTCAACCCGCCATGGCGCCTCGAAGGTACGCGCAACACGATGTCTGCCCGTGCGGCGCCATGGCGGGTGCTCCGCTTGCGCTCCGCCCCTTCCGGGTGACCGCGATCGCTC
>JAJPHH010000062.1 GCA_021325385.1 Alphaproteobacteria bacterium | reverse complement strand
TGAGGCCCTGATCGACGACGCCCACGCCGGACCGGGCGACGCCGGCGCCGTAACGAGCGTTCGCAAAGCGGTCATAGTCCGACATTGAAGACCTCGTGAATGTGACTCGCGCGACTCGCCAAGCAGTTGGAGGCGCGCCGCGCGCCGCTATCATATGGCCCCCGCCCCGCCCGGCGCAAGGGAGCGGTCCCTGCGGCGCCAAGAAGTCTCTGTTTTATTACAATAATTTAACCTCGCCTCCAGGGGCTTCGAGCAGCCGGCTCAGCCGCTATTTCGCAGGCCGGCCGAAATGCCGTTGATCGTCAATTGAATGCCGGTGAGCACCTTCTCGTTGGCCGGCTGGCTGCGATGGAGTTTCAGCAACTCGACCTGCACGTGATTGAGGGGGTCGAGATAGGGAAAGCGATTGCGGATCGAGCGGTCGAGCAGCGGATTGCTTTCGAGCAGCTTCTTGTGGCCCATGATCGCCAGCAGCGCGTCGACCGAATCGCGCCATTCCCGGCTGATGCGCGAAAAGATCGCCTCCCGGAGCGCGACGTCCGGCACGAGCTGGGCGTAGCGCGAAGCGATGGCGAGGCTGCTCTTGGCGAGGACCATGTCCATATTGGAGAGCAGGGTGCGGAAGAACGGCCAATGCCGATGCATGTCCTGAAGCTGCTTCAAGCCGTCGGGATGGGCGGCGACGAAGTCCTTCACCGCCGCGCCGAAGCCGTACCAGCCGGGCAACATCAGGCGGCATTGCGCCCAGGAGAAGACCCAAGGGATCGCCCGCAAGTCCTCGATGCGGGTCGTCTTCTTCCGCGACGCCGGGCGCGAGCCGATGTTCAGCGTGGCGATCTCGGTGATGACCGTCGAGGACCAGAAATAGCGCTCGAAACCTTCCGTCTCGTAGACGAGGCCGCGATACGCCTTATAGGCGCTTTCGGAAAGCTGCTCCATCGCGCTCAAATAAGCCGGATCGGGCGCCGGGACTTCCTCTTGTAGGAGGCTCGCCTCGAGCGTTGCCGCAGCCAGAATCTCCAGGTTTCGGCGCCCGACTTCCGGATTGGAGTATTTGGACGAGATGATCTCGCCCTGCTCGGTGATGCGGATCTGGCCCTGCACCGCGCCGCCGGGCTGGGCGAGGATGGCGTCGTAGCTCGGGCCGCCGCCGCGGCCGACCGAGCCGCCCCGGCCATGGAACAGCCGGATGCGCACGCCATGGCGCTTGAACACGTCGACGAGTCCGATCTCGGCTTTGTAAAGCTCCCAGCCGGACGTGACGAAGCCGCCGTCCTTGTTGGAATCCGAGTAGCCGAGCATCACCTCTTGTTCGCCGCCCCGGCTGTCGACGAGCTTTCTGTATTCGGGGAGGGCGAGGAGCGCGTCCATGACGCCGACGCAATTGCGCAAATCCTCGATCGTCTCGAACAGCGGGACGAGATGGAGCGCACTCACGCCGTCGGCAGAGACGAGCCCGACCTCTTTGAGCAGCAGCGCCAATTCCAGCATATCCGAGACGCCTTGGGTCTTGGAGATGATGCTGGTGCGAATCGCGTCCTCGCCATAGACGCGGCGAATTTCCGCGGCTGCCTTGAAGACGGCCAGTTCGCTTTGCGTCTCCTCGCTATAGGCGAGGTAAGGCGAGATCAGGGGCCGCGGATTGGACAGCTCTTTCAGGAGCAGCGCGATGCGCGCGTCCTCGCTCATAGTAAAATAGTCGAGACCCGGAATCGCCCGGGCGAGGAGCTCCGCGACCGTACGTTCGTGCACGTCGGAATTCTGTCTCAAATCCAGCGGCGCGAGATGAAAGCCGAAGCAGTCGACGGCGCGGCGCAGGCGGCGCAGCCGCCCGCGCGCGAGGATCGCAGCCCCGTTTTCTTCGAGCGAGCGGGCGATGACGTCGAGATCGGCGGCCAGCTCCTTGGCCGAGGCGTAGGCCGGCGCATCCCCGATCGGCCGGCGTAAAGCGACAACCTGATCGAGATCGCGCGCGGTCGCGGCCAGCCTGGAATAGACGCCGGCTATGGCGCGGCGATAGGGCTCGTCCGCTCGGGTCATCGAGCGATCGGTCGAGCGTTCGGCGAGTTGCGCCAAAGCCGGGCTGACGCGGGTCAGGCTGGCGCTGAGCGAAAGCTCGCCGCCGAGCTCGTGCAATTCGTCGAGAAGGCGGCGGATCGCGGCCGCGCTTTGCAGACGCATCGTCTCGCGCAAGACCTCGGCCGTGACGAAAGGATTGCCGTCGCGGTCGCCGCCGATCCACGAGCCGACGCGCAGGAACGAAGCGAGCGGCTGATTGTCCCGCCCGTCGCCAGCGGAAAGCTCGTCCTCCAAGGCGGCGTAAAGGCGCGGCAATTCGGCGAAGAAAGTATAGTCGTAATAGGAGAGGCCATTGGCGACCTCATCGACCACTTTCAGCCGGGTCTGACGCAACATGCTCGTGCGCCAGAGCGTCAGCACGGCGCGGCGCAGGCGTTCTTCGCTGTCCTTGAGCTCCGGCGCATTGCCGGCCATGCGCTCGCGCTGATCGACGATCTCGCCGATTTCGATCTCGCGCGTCAGCATGCTCTTGCGGCGCACCTCGGTCGGATGCGCGGTCAGGACCGGGCTCATCAACGCCTTGTCGAAGAAGGCGCGCAGCGTCTTCTCGTCGATCCCAGCTTGCCGGGCGCGTCTCAAGGCGTGAGCGAGCGTGCCCGCCCGGGGCGCCGACCCGGCGATCACATGCGCCCGATTGCGGCGGGTGTGATGCTGATCCTCGGCGATGTTGGCGAGATGCGAGAAATAGCTATAGGCGCGCACGATGATGAGCGTCTGATCCGCCGAGAGGCTGTCGAGAATCGCCTCCAGCTCGCGTCGCGCGCTCATGTCGCCGTCGCGGTGGAAGCGGATCGAGGCTTGGCGGATGCGCTCGACAATGTCGAAAATCGCGCCGCCTTCCTGTTCGCGCACCGTGTCGCCGAGGATGCGGCCAAGCAGCCTGATGTCCTCACGCAGCGGCAGATCCTTGTCCGGGCCCTCCAGTCCGGTCGGGTCCGCGGCAGGCGCAGCTCCCTCTAAAGCGGCGATCGACACGCAAATTCCCCAGTCCTGATCGTCGGCGCGCGGGCGCCGGCATGCTGCGTCGCAGCATAAGCCGAACGCCGCTGCGGCGCGAGACAAACTTGATGCAAGAAACCAGCCGCTTCCGGCTCGGGCGGCCCCGCTTCGCCGCGCAGGGAGCGCGATCTTGCCGCAGGTCGTCCCCGATCCGGCCGCAAAGCTTCGGCTCAATCGGACTTGCGATGATCGTCGAGGAGGGGTCGATGCGCAGCTTGACCGCGGGTTTGGTTCGCCAGGCGATGGTCGCGGCGGCGATGGCCGTCTTGCTTTTCGCTGGCCTCAGCGCGCAGCCGGGCGAGCCGCGTCGCGCAGCGGCGACCGCTACTCTCGAGAAGCCGATCGCCACCCGAGCGATCGTGATCGCCGAAGCGCCTACGGCCGAGCCGGCCGCCGTCAAACCCCCGCCGGCGGTCACGCTGGCGTCGGCGTCCAAGCCTGCGCGGCAGCGCCTCGCGGCTGCGCCTTCGCCACGGCCGCGGCCAGCCGATCCGGCGCCGCAGCAGGTCGTCGCCGCAGCCTATGTCGCGCCGGCGCCGCAAGCTGATCGTCCGTTCGATCTCCGCAAGCGGCTCTTCGCGCCGGTCGGCTTCGTCCGCGACAATGTCGCGCGGCTGATATCGTGGCTGTGAAGCCAGGCGGCTGCGGATCAACTCGTTATTAACCGGAGCTTGGCAGAACTGGCTGAAGCAGGGGTTCTGCTTCCGCGAACCGCCAAGCCTCCTTGTCAGCGATCATCACCGAACCCTCCGCCGTTGCGCCGGCCGCGCCGAGCGAAAGGCGCACGCGGCTCGCCGAGCGGCTGATCCCGGCCTTCGCCGTATTTGCGGCCTTGGCGACCGGCGTGGCGCGGCCGGCCAATACCGATATTTCGTGGCTGCTCACCGTCAACGAGCGGATTCTCGCCGGCGCGACGCCGTATAAGGACATTGTCGAACTCAATCCGCCGGCTTCGATACTCCTCTATCGAATCCCGGTTGTGGTCGCCCATTGGCTTTCGATCCGCGCCGAAATCGCGGTCATCGCCTTTTTGGCGCTGCTGATCGGGGCCGCGCTCGCTTACGCCCGCTGGGCCTTGGCGCGATGCGAGGTCGGCGACGCAAATCGCATCGTTTTTCTCGTCGTCGCGGCGCTAATCCTCTCGGTGCTTCCGTTCGACGAGATGGCGCAGCGCGAGCATTTCGCGACGGTTCTGGCGCTGCCCTATGCGCTCGCCGCGATTGTCCGCGCAACGGGCAAAAAACCTTCGCTCGTCGAATCTGCATTGGCTGGCCTGGCGATGGGCCTCTGTGTGGCGATCAAACCGCATTTCGCCTTTGGCGCGCTGTTCGTCTCCGGCTGGGCCGCGTTGAGGTCGCGCTCCCTCGCAGCCTTCGTTCGGACCGAAAATCTCGCCGCCCTGGCGGTCGCTCTTGGCTATCTGGCCGCGAGCTTCGCCTTCTTTCCGTATTTCTTCGCCGATGTCTTGCCGATGGTCAGGGACCTCTATCTGCCGATTCGCCTCGGCGCAGGCGAACTGATCGCCCATATCGCGCCGCCGCTGATCCTGCCGCTCTTTCTCTGCTGGGCGTTTCGCGACCAGCAGCGCAGCGCCGGAGCGCAGGTCCTCTTGCTGATGGCGGCCGGCTTTCTCGCCGCCTATTTCCTGCAAGGCAAAGGCTGGATCTATCACGCGTACCCTGTCCTCTCGTTCGGTTTTTTCGCTGCCGCTTGGGCGCTCCCGATCGGGACGAAAGAAGCCGGGCGCGTTTCGCCGAAACTCGGCGTCGCCCTGCTCGCAGCGGCGATGATCATCCCCGCGCCAAGCTTCTTTCGTCGCGACGAACAGCACGCCGCGCTCGCGGCGGCGGTCGCTAAGCTGAGGCCGCATCCGAAGCTGCTCGCGCTTTCATTCCGCCAGAGTTTGGGCCACCCTCTGGCGCGGAATATTGGGGCCGTTTGGATCGGCCGCTCCTGGGGCCTGTGGCCGACCGGACTCGCGGTGCTGATGAGGGAGCGCGCCGGAGACGACGCCGCCCAGCGCGCCAAAGCCGACGGTTATTTCGAGCGAGATCGCCTGGCGACGACGGAGGACATCGAGGCGCAGCGGCCGGATGTCCTGCTGATCGAGGAAACGCCCGGCTTCGACTTCAATGCGTGGATCGCAGGCTCGCCGCGACTGGCGGCGGCGTTGGAGCGTTACAGGCTTGTCGGGACGGTCGACGGCGTTGAGATCCTTCAGCGCCAGGACGCGCGCCAAAGCTGAAGCAAAGCTCCCTTTTCCTATCGTTGCGAGCAGGCTGAGCCGCTCGCCGCTTCGCTCTTCTGCGCGACGACGAGCTTCAACTCAGATTACGTTCCGCTCTAAGAGCGGCCGGTTGGCGGCGATACGCTCGAAGGCGAACGGCGAAAGGTCGAGCGTCGCATAGCGGCCCTCGACGATGAGCTCGGCCAGTCCGCGGCCGATCGCCGGCGATTGTTGCATGCCGTGGCCGGAAAAGCCTGCGGCGATATAGGCATTCTCGTGTTCGCCGAGCCGGCCTACAATGGCGTTGTGGTCGAAAATATTGAGATCGTAGTGGCAGGCCCAGGCCCGGCCCGGCCGGATCGCCTCGAAGGCTGGAACGCGCTCGGCGAGAGCCGGCCAGATCGTCTCGTCGAAATGACGCCAGACGACGTCGAAATCGTCGCAGTCGGGATCGTCCTGCTCGGGCGGCGAAACGCCGCAAATATAGTTCTCGCCTTCGGGGCGGACGTAGACGCCGGTCTTGTCGATGAGGAGGGGGCAATCGGCGAGGCGCTGCTTGGCGGCGAAGACGAAGACGGAGCGCTTGCGCCGGCGCACCGGAATGGCGACGCCGAGCATTTCCGCGAGCTCGGCCGCGCCCGACGCGCCGGCGGCGTTGACGAAGGCGCCGCAGGCGAGGCGTTCGCCTGAGGCGAGGCGCACCGCCGTAACTTGCGCGCCGGCCCGCTCGATCGCGACGATCGCGTCTTCGCGATACTCGGCCCCGAGGCTCTTCGCCTTGCGACGGAAAGCCTGCATGAGCGTGTAGCCGTCGAACCAGCCTTCGTTTTTGCGGCCCCAGGCGCCAAGCGCGACGCCGTCGAGATTGAGGAAGGGAAATCGCTCCGCCAAAGCGGCGGGCTCGAGCAGGACGATATCGGCCCCCTCGGCGCTCTGGACGAGATGATTTTCGGCGAGGACCGGCGCGCCTTTGTCGCTCGCCATGTAGAGATAGCCGTTCTCGCGGAAGGCGAGATCGGGCTCGACGCCGTCCACCGCCAGCGCCTGCTTCGCGCGGCGCAGGAAACCGGCGCCGTAAAGGCCGATCCTGATGTTGATCGCAGTCGAGAATTGCTGGCGGATGGAGCTCAGCGAGAGCGCGCTGGCCGAGCGCTGATACGTCATGTCCTTTTCGACGACGAGAATGCGGCCCGAAAATCCCGGATGGGCGGCGAGGTGATAAGCGATCGAGGAGCCCATGACGGCGCCGCCGCCGATGATGACGTCGAAGGACTCGCTCATGCCGAACCCGATCTCCCGACTGCCGCCCGCTTTCCAGCCGCCGCGCGTTTCGTGCTAGGACCAAGCTCGAGCGCAGCGATGGAGAAAGGGCGATGAAATGACGCGTCTATCCGGAAAAGCCGCCATCGTCACGGGGGCGGCGCATGGAATCGGCCTTGCCTGCGCCCGGCGCCTCGCCGCGGACGGCGCTTCGGTCGCCCTCGCCGATATCGACGCCGAAGCCGGCGAAGCGGCGGCCGGGGCGCTACGCGATCAAGGCGCGCGGGCGATTTTCGTCGCGACCGACGTGGCGCAGCGCCCCGCCTTGGCGGCTTTGATCGACCGCGCGGCGAGCGAATTCGGGCGGCTCGACATCATGCTCAACAATGCCGGCGTCGCGCTCAGCGCGCCGATCGTCGAGATGAGCGACGAGCTTTTCGACAAGGTCCTGTCGATCAATCTGCGCGCCGCGTTCATCGGCACGCAGCTTGCGGCGCGCAAGATGATCGAGGCCAAGAATGGCGGCGTCATCATCAATATGTCGTCGGTCAACGCGCTGCTCGCGATTCCGGGCCTCGCCGCCTATGCCTGCACCAAAGGCGCGCTCAACCAGCTCACCAAAGTCGCCGCGGTCGAGCTCGCGCCACACAACATCCGCGTCGTCGCCATCGGGCCGGGCACGATCCTGACAGAGCTCGCCAAGAAAGCCGTGCTGAGCGACGAGGCGGCGCGCAAGAAAATTCTCTCGCGCACCCCGATCGGCCGCGCCGGCGAGCCGG
Source organism: Alphaproteobacteria bacterium (assembly GCA_021325385.1). GTDB lineage: Bacteria > Pseudomonadota > Alphaproteobacteria > Rhizobiales > Beijerinckiaceae > Roseiarcus. The sequence goes on along the minus strand of JAJPHH010000062.1, from coordinate 3,769 downwards.
AAGAGGTCGCGTCTGTCGCGTCCTTCCTCGCCAGCGACGACGCCTCCTACATTACCGGCCAGACGATCTATCCCGATGGCGGTCGGCTCGCTTTGAACTACACGGTTCCGACGCCGGATTGAGCCTGGACATTGTTGCGCCGGGCTGCGACCGGCGTTACAGCGGGACGCTATCGGATTTACCGTTTGACCGTCATTGCGAGGAGCGAAGCGACGAAGCAATCCAGCCGTAGGACGCTGACCTACGACCGGATTGCTTTTCTTCGCTCGCAAATGACGGCAGGGAGCTTGAGGAGCGTCCATGCGTGCTTCCAACCGTGCGCCCGACGAATTGCGCAAGGTCAGCTTCGAGCGCGGCGTGGCGCGTTACGCGGAAGGCTCCTGCCTGGTGCGCTTCGGCGAGACGCACGTCCTGTGCACGGCCTCGCTTGAAGATAAGCCGCCGCAATGGCTGCGCGGCCAAGGCCGCGGCTGGGTGACGGCCGAATACGCCATGCTGCCGCGCGCCACCGCGACGCGGACCCGGCGGGAATCGAGCGCCGGCAAAGTCTCCGGCCGCACGCAGGAGATTCAGCGCTTGATCGGCCGTTCATTGCGAGCCGCCGTCGATCTGCCGCGCCTCGGCGAGCGTCAGATCACGCTCGACTGCGACGTGCTCCAGGCCGATGGCGGCACCCGCACCGCCGCAATCACCGGCGCATGGATCGCCTTGCACGATTGCCTGAAATGGATGACGCAGCGCTCGATCATCCGCGACAATCCGCTGAAGGAGCATGTCGCGGCGGTCTCGTGCGGCGTCTATCAGGGCCAGGCGGTGATCGATCTCGACTATGCCGAAGATTCGACCGCCGAGACCGACGCCAATTTCGTCATGACCGGGAAGGGCGCGCTGATCGAAGTGCAAGGCTCCGCCGAAGGCGCGCCGTTCAGCGAGGAGCAATTCCTGGCGCTGCTCGCCTTGGCGCGCGGCGGCGTCGCCAAGCTGATCGAACTGCAGAAGGCGGCGGTGGCGGGATAGGAAAGCGTTCCTTGTCCGCTAGGCGTGAAGCGGCGAGCTCCCGTCGACCCATGTCTGCAAAATGTGGTGCGCGACCGCCATCGGATTGGGCGCGGTCAGGCGGTCGGGGTGGCGGCCCTCGAGCATGGCGACGACCTCGTCGCGCGAAAACCAGCGCGCGTCTTCAAGCTCCAGCCCGTCGACATAGAGGTCGCGGCCCGCGGCTTCCGCGATGCAGCCGATCATGAGCGAGCTCGGAAACGGCCAAGGCTGCGACGCGAGATAGGAGACCTGGCCGCAAACAACGCCCGCCTCTTCCCGGATCTCGCGCCTTACCGCGTCTTCGATCGTCTCGCCCGGCTCCACAAAGCCGGCGAGGCACGAATACATCAGTTTCGGAAAGCGCGGCTGCCGGCCGAGCAAGCAATTGTCGCCGTCCACCGCGAGCATGATCACGACCGGATCGGTGCGCGGAAAATGCTGAGCCTTGCAGCGGTCGCATTCGCGCCGCCAGCCGGCGGCGGCGAGCCGCGTCGGCGCGCCGCAATTCGGGCAGAAGCGATGACGCGCATGCCAGGAAAGGATCGCCTTGGCTTGGCCCATCAGCCCGACGATCGGCGGCGGCACGAGGCCCTGGACAGCGATGGAGCGCATGTCGATCAGGCTCAAATCGTCGCGGCCCGGAAGGACGAGCAGGCGCTTGTCGAGAAACCCGTCGCTGCCGTCGGCGCGCAACTCGACGGCTGAATCGTCGAGCAATTCGCCGAAAATCGGCGCGCCGTCCTCCTCAGCGCCGAGAAGGACGCTCTCGCGGGCAGCGCCAAGGCCATGAGCTTCGCTCAGCGAAAATAGCGGATCGAGGCCGGAGGCCGTCTTTTTGAGCACCGGCATGTCGCGGCAGAAGACGACCGCGCGCGCTTCGGCCTTCGCCCGCGACTCGGCGAGAAACGCCGCGTCCTCGCGCCGCTCCGACAATCGGTCCAAGGGATTGACGGCGAAGCCGAAACGAGGCGGCCGCGGCGCTTGGAACAAAGCCTTGTTCATGCCCTTATTTCCTCGTTCAACCCCCGTCGGGGCGCGGCTGACCGGCAGAAAACGCACGAGCGGCCACGCTGGTCAAGCGACCGGCAAGCAGATTACTGTGAACGGGAATCAGGAGCGGCCTTGACCCTCATCGACTTGAATTTCGCGCGCCCGATCAGCCGGCGTTCGGCCTTGCGGGCGGCCGCCTTCGGCCTCGCCGTCCTGGCCGCGCCGCGCCGCCTTTACGCCGCCGAAGGCGAGACCGAGACGCATGGCCTATCGTCCTTCGGCGATCTCGCTTTGCCGCCCGACTTCAAGCGTTTCGACTATGTCAATCCCGACGCGCCGAAGGGCGGCCTGTTGTCGTTGCAGATCACCGCGACCGGCGGCAATCAGAATTTCGATACGTTCGATACGCTGAACATGTTCTCCCAGAAGGGCGACGGCGCGGCCGGCATGACCGCGACCTTCGACACGCTGATGAGCGCGAGCGGCGACGAGCCAGACTCGGTCTATGGTCTTGCCGCCCGCGCCGTGCGCATCTCCGCCGATAAGCTCTCCTATCGTTTTCTGCTGCGCCCCGAGGCGCGTTTCCATGACGGCTCGAAACTCACCGCCGCCGACGTCGCTTTTTCGATCGAGATTCTGAAGACCAAGGGGTACCCGACCTATCGGCAAATCCTCACCGATGTCGACAGGGTCGCGGCCGAAGCGGACGACGTCTTCCTTGTCACCTTCATCAAGGAGCGCAGCCGCGACGCCCATCTCGTCGTCGCCGGCATGCCGATCTTCTCCAAAGCCTATTGGGCAAGCCGCGATTTCGAGGCGTCGACCATGGAGCCGCCGCTCGGCTCGGGCCCCTATAAGGTCGGGCATTTCGAGCAGGGGAGGTTCATCGAGTTCGAGAGGGTCAAGGACTATTGGGCCAAGGATTTGCCGGTCAATATCGGCATGAACAATTTCGACCGGCTGCGCTTCGAATATTATCGCGATAGGGACGTCGCCTTCGAAGCGTTCAAAGCCGGCGCGATCAATTTTCACGAAGAGTACACGTCGCGGCTTTGGGCCGTCGGCTACGATTTCCCCGCCGCCCGCGACGGACGCGTCAAGAAGGAGGCGCTGCATAACGGCGCGCTAACGCCCTCGCAAGGCTGGTACCTCAACACGCGGCGCGAGCAATTCAAGGATCCGCGCATCCGCGAGGCGCTTGGCCTTTGTTTCGATTTCGAATGGACCAACAAGAACATCATGTATTCGCTTTATAAGCGTGTTGTGTCCTATTTCCCGAATTCCGACATGGAGGCGAAGGGCAAGCCCGGCCCGGACGAACTCGCTTTGCTCGAAGCATTCCGCGGCAAGGTTCCCGACGAGGCGTTCGGCGACCCTTATGTCCCGCCGGCCTCGGACGGATCCGGCAGCGACCGGCAATTGCTGCGCAAGGCGAACGAGCTTCTCCTCGCGGCCGGCTGCAAGCGCGAAGGCGGCGCGCTCAGCCTGCCGAATGGCAAGCCCTTCGTGATCGAGTTTCTGGATTCTTCCGAAGCGTTGCAGCCGCACACGGCGCCGTTTCAGCAGAATCTGCGCAAGCTCGGCATCGACGCGCGTTCGCGCATCGTCGACGCCGCGCAGTACAAGGCTCGCCTCGACAATTTCGATTTCGACGTGGTGACCGCCGCCTTTGGCGGCAATCCGACGCCGGGCGTGGAGCTGCGCATCTTTTTCTCTTCCGCCGCCGCCAAGCAGCCGGGCT
>JAJPHH010000022.1 GCA_021325385.1 Alphaproteobacteria bacterium | reverse complement strand
GCGTCCTCGATGCCGACCGCGAGTTCGGCGAAGAACGGATTGGTGAGATCGCCGATGACGACGCCGACGAAACTGCTCGAGGCGGCGCGCAAATTGGCGGCGCCGCGATTATAGACATAGCCGAGGCGCTCGATCGCCGCTTCGACGCGCTCGCGCGTGTCGGGCTTGACCAGACCGGAGCCTTTGAGAACGAGCGAGACGGTCGATTTCGACACGCCGGCGGCGCGCGCGATGTCGATCATCGTCGTCGAACGCCGCGTCGGCTTCTGGTCGCCCAAAGGCGCTCCCCTCCCGTCCACATCGCGACCGCTGCCGCGACGTCTTCTATTGGAACGTTCCTATGACCGAGCCGCCGCCTTGTCAAGCGGCATAACTGTTCCTTGAATTATATGGTTTTTTCTGTTTTCGCCGCGCAAGCATTGACTTTGGAACGTTCTAGTGACCTTGCTCAGCCCGCGCGGCTGGCGGAAGAAGCCGGCCGCGCATGCCCGCCGATGAAGATTGCGGGCTTGAAGGGGAGGAGCGCCTGTGCCCAAGCTGCATTTGCCGAGAGCCGACAAGTCGCTCGAAGAGTTCGAACTGTCGCCGCCTTCGCCCTTTCCGCTGGAGCAGGCGGCGTCTTTCCCGCGCGTCGTCTACGCCGCCGCCCATGTGGTCGCCGACCCGTTCGGCGAGTCCGACCCGTGGCGCCGTACGGAAGTCGACTGGGATCGCACTCTCGCTTTCCGCCATCATCTCTGGAATCTCGGCTTCAAAATCGCCGAGGCCATGGACACCGCCCAGCGCGGCATGGGCCTCGATTGGGACGGCGCCAAGGAGCTGATCAAGCGCGCGCTCGCCGAGGCGAAGGCGCGGCCGGGCGCCGATCTCGCCTGCGGCGCAGGTACGGATCACCTCGATCCTTCCCGTACCCGCTCGCTCGCCGACGTGATCGCGGCTTACGAGGAGCAGGTCGGCTATGTCGAGAGCCAGGGCGGCCGCGCGATCATGATGGCGAGCCGGGCGTTGGCGCGCGTCGCGCGCGGGCCGGACGATTACGCGACGGTCTATGATCGCGTGCTCTCGCAAGCGAGCCGGCCGGTCATCCTGCATTGGCTTGGCGAGATGTTCGATCCGGCGCTTGCCGGCTATTGGGGCGTCGACGGCTTCGAGGCCGCGATGCGCGTCGTGCTCGATCTCATCGAGCGTCACGCCGCGCGCATCGACGGGATCAAAATCTCCCTGCTCGACGCCGACAAGGAAATCGCCATGCGCAAGAAACTGCCGCCGAATCTGCGCATGTATACCGGCGACGATTTCAACTATGCCGAGCTCATCGCCGGCGACGGCGCGCGTCATTCGCACGGATTGCTCGGCATTTTCGATCCGATCGCGCCCGCCGCCGCGGCGGCCCTCGTCAAGCTCGGCGCCGGCGACCGCGCCGGCTATGACGCAATCCTCGCGCCGACCGTGGCGCTGTCGCGCAAAATCTTCGAGGCGCCGACGCAGTATTATAAGGCTGGAATCGTCTTCCTCGCCTGGCTTAACGGCTTCCAAGACCATTTTGCGATGCTCGGCGGGATGCAGTCGGCGCGAGCCATCTTGCATTACGCGGACGTTTTTCGCCTGGCCGATCGGGCGGGGCTGATCGTCGATCCCGAGCGGGCGGGGAAACGGATGAGCGCGCTGCTCGCGGTGAACGGCGTCGCCGTTTGAGGCTCCAGCGCCAATGTAGCGCCAATTGCTATCGTCGAGCAGCAGCCTCATGATTCGGCGAAGGAGAACGCGATGCGCACGGTGAAAGCCTCTGAAGCCGAAGCCCAACTGCCGAGCCTGCTCGACGAAGTTGAACGAGGCGAGACGCTTGTGATTACGCGGCACGGCCGGCCGATTGCGCGGCTTGTGCCTGAGGCGGAGCTTCGCGCGACGAACACGGCGCGCGTGATGCGCGAGATCGAAGCGTTCCGACAATCGATGCCGCAATTGTCGCTGGATGAAATTCTTTCGGCCCGTCACGAAGGCCACGGCCGCTGACGCCTTTCGTTCTGGACGCCTCTGTGGCTCGGCGCGCCGTTTCGAGGTTCCCGGGTTGCGGCGTCGTTCAATGCACCCTTGGCGCGTCCGCCGCGCGCGCCAGTTCGACATGGGTGATCGCGACCAGCATCTCGGCCCGCGCCTGCAAGGTCGCGGCTTCGAGCAGAGCCTGTTTCTCTTTCGCCCCGTAAGGGCTCAGCATCGACAGGCCGTTGACCAGCGCCTCGTTCGAAGCCTGTTCGATATCGTCCCAATCGACTTTGAAGCGGTTGGCCTCGGCGAATTCGCGCAACGCGTCGAGCAACGCCTGGCGGTCGACATCGTCTTCGCCTTCGCCTTCGTGAAAGTCGGCGGCGAAATTCGAAAAATCGACTTGCGCCAAGCGGTAAGGGGTCAAGGTCGCAGGCTCGTCCAGGACGCGGAACCGGGCGATTCCGGTCAGGGTGACGAGACAGCGGCCGTCGCCGGTCTCGGCGAATTGCGTGATGCGGCCGGCGCAGCCGACCGGATAAAGCTCGGGCCGCGGTTCGGCCGCCGCTTCGCCGGCGCTCGGCTGGATCACGCCGATCAACCGCTCGCCGCTCAGCGCGTCGTCGATCATCGCCAGGTAGCGCGGCTCGAAAATGTTGAGCGGCAAGGGTCGGCGCGGCAGCAACAAAGCCCCGGCCAGCGGGAAGATCGGGACCGTCCGGGGCAGATCGGCCGGCGTTTTGTAGACGCGATTAAGCTTCATCGTATCGACGTCGCGCGGGACGGCGACTTCTAGAACAACAAGGCGGACAATTTGCGGCGCGCAGCCACTGCGGCCGGGTCCATCAGCCCCCAGGCCTCGAAGAACTGAACCAATTGCTTGCGCGCCGCATCGTCGTTCCATTGGCGGTCGCGCTTGACGATCTCCAGCAATTGGTCGGCGGCGCGCTCGCGGTCGCCGCGGGCGTTGAGGGCGAGGGCGAGGTCGAAGCGCGCCTGATTGTCGGCGGGATTGGCCTTGACCGCCGCTTCGAGCGGCGCGACGTCGCCGAGCGAGGCCGCTTGCTCTGCGAGTTCGAGCGCCGCTCTGGCCGCCGCGATCAGCGGATCGGCGTCGCGGCCGGGCGGAGGCGGCGGAGCGAGCGACAGCACGCCTTTGGCCTGTTCGAGGTCGCCATTGTCGATATGGATTTTGGCGAGGCCGGCGATCGCCTTCACGTTCGCCTCGTCTTCGGTGAGCACGCGAGCGTAGAGCGCCGCTGCGCCGGCCGGATTGCCGGCGGCGAGCGCCGCCTCCGCCTCGGCGATCAATTCGTCGGCGCCGCCGGTCAAGGGTCCGACCAGGCGCTCGATGAAGCCGCGCACCTGCGTCTCCGGCAACGCGCCCATGAAGCCGTCGATCGGCTGGCCTTTTTCGAAGGCGATGACCGCGGGGATGGACTGAATGCCGAGCTGGCCGGCGACCTGCGGGTGCTCGTCGATGTTCATCTTGACCAGCTTGACCTTGCCGCCGGCCGCCGCGACCGCTTTCTCGAGCGCCGGCGCCAATTGCTTGCAGGGGCCGCACCACGGCGCCCAGAAATCGACCAGAACCGGCTGCTTGGTCGAGGCGACAAGCACGTCTTCGCGGAACGAGGCCGTGGTCACGTCCTTGACCGCCGCGCCGCCCTGTGTCGGTCCGCCCGCCATCATTCGCTCCAATCTTAAAGAAAAGCCTTTGCTGGCGCCAAGATGGGCCTAGCCCAGGCTTTTCGCAATGTCGGGCCGCAGATTCAGCCCGCTTCTGCGAGCGCGACGATCATCGGCTCATGGCCGGTCGCGCGCAGGAATTTGACCAAGTCGCCGCTGGCGAGACCAGTCGTCCGGGTGTTGACCAGCGGATGGAAATTGAGCCGCTCATGCGCCATCAGCGCCGCGTCGAGAACCACGGTGACCTGGCCGTCGCGATCGTTGATCGCGCCGAACGGCGTCACCGCGCCGGGCTTGACGCCCCAGACCTCTTCGAGCAATTCGGCCGAGCCGAACGAGACGCGGCCTTGCGCGCCGATTTTCTCGTGCGCGCGCTTCAGGTCGATGACCGCGTCCTCGCCGAGCACGAGCAGAAACAGCCGGCCTTTCTTGTCCTTGACGAACAGGTTCTTGGTGTGCCCGCCGGGAATCTCGCCGCGCAGATTTTGCGAATCCTCGACCGTGAAGAGCGGCGGATGCTCGATCGTCTCGTGCGCGACGCCGAGCGCGTCGAGCCGGGCGAACAAGTCTTCGGGCGTTGCGGGCTGGTTCATGGCCGCCGGCCTTTAGCCGGCGCCGCGCGCGGCGACAAGTCTCGCCGCAGTCACGCTCCGCCAAGCGTCGAGCCGTAGCCGAGCAGCAGCAGCACGCCGAAAGCCAGCACCGCCAGGGCCGCGGCGAATTCGAAGGCGCGGGCGATCAGGCCCGCGAACGAGGATTCCTGTTTCGTCAGGCGCAGCGCCAAGTCTTTGGCGGCGACGGCCAGCGTCGCGAGCGCGCCGGTCGTGATCGCCGTCCCCAGCGCCATCGCCAAAGTCGCGCCGATCCCAGCGAGGAAAAGGCCCTGCGCGAGGGCGAAGACCAGGACCAGGATCGCGCCGGAACAGGGACGGGCGCCCGCCGCGAACACGGTCGCGGCCGCGCCGCGCCAGGAAAAACCGTCGCCCAATTGGCGCGGGTCGGGCGCATGGACATGGCCGCAATCGGCCGCGAGCCCGCCGTCGCCTGCGGCTTGGACGCGGAACTGGCCGGCCGAACCCGCCGCCAAAGCGGGCCGCCACGGCGCCTCGGCGTAAAGCGCGCCGCCGGCGAGCGCGGCGCGGCGATAAAGGCTCAAACGAAACGCGCCGGCGAGCCCGCGGCCTTTGACCCAGACGAGCCAGGCGCCGATCGCGGCGATCGCGGCGTAGCTAGCGATCTGAACGACCATGGCCGCATCGTTCATCTCCGAAGCCGTGGCGCGGAAGACCAGAGCCGCGACGCCGACCAGCGCGACGGCGACGCCGGCTTGCAGCAACGCGGCGAAAAAGGCGAGGACGATCCCGCGTCGCAAGGCGCGCTCGTTGGCGAGCATGTAGGAGGCGATGAGCGCCTTGCCGTGCCCTGGCCCGGCCGCGTGGACGACGCCGTAGAGAAAGCTCAAAGCGCCGAGGCCCCAAAAGGCGGAGCCGTTCTCATGCAGCGCCTTCATCCAAGCGGTCATGAGATGGACGAGGCGGGCCTGCTCGGCAAGAATCCAGCCGGCGATCCCGGCCTCTTGGCCGCCGCCCTCCCCGCCGGCGACCTCGAACGGCCGGCGCGCCAATTGCGCCAAAGCCGGGTCGGCGGTCAGCGCGGCGAGCCCGGCCGCGGCGACGAAAAGCAAAACGATTCGAGACTTCGTCCTGACTTTCATGGGCAGGCGATGATCGCGCGGCTCGCCAGCTTGAAGCCGAACCCGACTCCCGGCGAGAGATTGGTGAAGAAGGATTCGTTGAGCTTCTTGGAATCTTCGACGTCGAGGGGCTTGGGATGGGTGATCGACAGCGAGCAGCCAGGCGGCGCGGTCTGCAGCGTCACCGGATCCTTGTCGTCGAATTCGAAGTCGATGAAAAATTCCGGGTCGGAGACCATCATCGTGACGTATTTCCCCGGCGCCTGCGGCGTCTTCAACGGCAGCGCGACATGGAACGCGACCAGATGGTCGGGCCGCTCCTCCATCCAGTAATCGGCGACCTCGCCGAAATCCACCTGCTTGCCGCCGATCTTCATGACCGTGAAATAGCCGATCTGAGCCAATTGGCCGGCGTTCTCCTTGGCGAGCGGCGCGAAATCCTCGCGCTTGACGAGTTCGCCGGGCTTGCCCAGTCCCTGCGTCGCGAAGGCGGAATACATTTCGTCGAAGACCCAGTCATGGACCACGCCGGTCACCAATCCGTCCGGCGAAAAATCGATCTGGCTGCGCACCGTGACCCAGACATGGGGATGGGCGGAGACGACAGTGGGAGAAACAAGGCTCGCAAGAAGAGCGGCGCCTGCTCTCAGCCCGCGCCAGAATCGCCCCATTCCGTCCGCTCCTGCCGTTCTTGTTTCGCGAATGCGAACGTATCCTGCCGCTGATGACGCCGAACTTTGGCGCGAAAATGGCCCGCTCGCTTTCGCCGTCGGCGCGGAAAGGCGTATCTCTCGACCTCTCAACTCTTAATTAAGCGGGATGCGCGCATGACTTATCAATGGCGCGTCGCGTATTGCCATGGCTCGTGGGCTGCTCGGCCCTAGTCTCCCTCGTCGGCTGCGGCTTTTACCAGCGGGCCGAGCGTCCGGCCTGGCGCATGCAGGCGGAGGAGGCTTGCCTCGCCAGCAAGCGGGTTCAGCCTTCCGCCTATATCGAGCCGCTGAACGAGATCGACGGGCCCGGGATTTGCGGCCTCTACCATCCGTTCAAGCTTTCGGGCCTGTCGGGCGGCGCGGTCAGCGTCGAAGGGCCGGTGACGATCGATTGTTCGATGATCGCCGCCTTGGAGGACTGGCTCGCCGACGTCGTGCAGCCGCGCGCGCAAGCGCGTTTCGGCGAGAATGTCACAGGGCTGACCGCCTTTGGCGCCTATACTTGCCGCACCGTCGACAATATGGCCGGCGCGCGCCTTTCCGAGCACGCTTTCGGCAACGCGATCGACGTCAGCGGCTTCCGGCTCGCCGACGGCCGGCTGATCAGCATCGTCAAGGAATGGAAAGACCGCGACAGCCAGGATTCGGCCTTCCTGCATGAGGTCCATGCCGGCGCCTGCCAGCATTTCACCACCGTGCTCGGGCCGGGCGCCGACGTCTTCCACTACAATCACTTCCACCTCGATCTCGCCATGCACGGCGCGACCAACACCGGCCTGCGCCGCTATTGCAAGCCGACGCCGAGCCCCGACCTTCTGCCGGCGCCGCCGCCGAGCGACAATTTGCCGCCCGCGCCCGATATCGACGAGCCGCAGGACGTCGCCCGCCTCGACCGGCCGGCCGACGCCGCGCCAATCGACCTGCACGCGCCGAGCGGCGCGCTGCCGCCGCCGGTCCACGCCTACGCGCCGCCGCCCGCCTATGCGCCGATGACGCCGCGGCCGCCCGCCTCGATCGAGGGCGTGCTGCAGGAAGGCGACGTGACGTCGTCGATCGCGAAATAGAGACGCCGGCAAGCCGGCTTGCAGGTCCGATCGCGCCCGTCGCAAGCGCCGCTCGGACACGAAAAAGGGCAATTCGCCTTTCCCTCTCCTTCCCTTCGGCTTCCTTTTTCTTCCTCCGGGCTTCCTTTCTCTTCCTTTCTTGCGGAATTGGACGAGAAAGCGCCCCGCCGGACCGCCGCTAAGTCTTTGATTTGTTTACAGCCTGGACTCGCCAGTCGTGTTGACCTCGCAAAATCGAGGGTCTCGGGACGCAACGACGCTCGATTCCCCGTCTCAGCTTTTCCTCGCGCGCCCGCCCGCTGGCAGAGCCGTTCTAGAAATCTATCATGATTTCTGATTTTTAGAAAGTCCTTTGTCCCGACAGTCCTTTGTCCGGCGAGGCGTCCCGGCGGCGCTCTTGGCGCCGACCTCCAGTTCGATCAGCCGTTCGGCAAGACCGATCATGTCGCGAATATCCGCGTCGGGGTCTCCACGAACGCGCGAAGGTTCATCATCTCGTCGGTCATTGGGGTTCCTCGACTCAGGTTGGCTCAGCAACCCGACCGTACCGGAGAATCGCCAATGACCGCCGCAAGCCGCTCGCTCGCTACGGCGCTATGGAGAGCGCGCTTCGCGAGCGGCTTGCTCCGCGTGTGCTACCCCACCGCAGGGGACACGACCGGTTCGAGACTGTGGCGAACTCTCGGATATCGTACTTCTTCCGGCCGCAGCAGCAATTCCGACCAAGTCGTTTCGCTTCGCAGATGACCAGAATCGCCCGCCGCTCGAATCGGAGCGAGCGCAGCGCCATCGCAACGGTATCGGCATCGAGCAAGCTGAGCCCCGCCTCGGATAGCACGCAGGAGAGCGATGTCGCCCTGAACAATTCGAAAAACAGATCTGTGACCCCTGGAAAGCTTGCGCAGCAGTCCTGCCGTCTTGCCGCTAGTAGTACGACCGCTCATGCTGATAACGGCCCGCCGCGGCGAAGACCTGATCTGATGAATTATCGGCAGTGGCTCTTGGTCGGTCCCCGGCGCTTCCGAGCCCAGCCAAACGGAAGCGCCGATCCAACGCAGACGCAATTACGTCCAATTCGTCACGAGCGACATCGCCATCGACGTACGGACGACCGACGCCGAAATTCCTAAGGCCCTCGATTCAGCCATTCAATTGCTGCCCTTTCCGCGGATTCGCATGATGTCTTGCGCTGCGCCGGGATAATTTTCGCTTACGGGCAAGCCTCGTTCTCTCGATAATTGGCGATTCTATTCCCCTGTCGGTCAGCTTTTGCAGACTGGGAAGAAGATACGGGGTAAGGTTGAAGCCGCGTTTTCAGTTCGCGTTCACATTCGCACGCATAATGCCGGTCTCGGCGCGGGCCCTTCCGCTTGAAGCCGCCGGCTGACAATAATTCCGGCGATGCTGGTTCAAGTGCAATTCCCGCCAGCCGACCGACGCAGCCCACGACGAAAAAGTTCCAACCGTTCCGAACAAGTCTGGCTCGAGGCCCAAGAGATTGGTCGCGATATCGAAGATCGCGCCCATCGCCGCCATATCGGCGCGATCGTACCGAAGCAGGGTCTCGAGCCCGGTCAAATTTCCAGATAGCGGCCACACGACACTACCACCGCGGAGCCGCCAACGTCGGCAATGTTGGCGCGCAGGTTCAATCCCACGCCTGCTCGACCGCCCTTTGACCGCCCGTCGAGTCCAACTCGGCGAAGCAAATACATTAGATCGATAGGGACGTCAGGCAGGGAAAGTCGAGGGAATTCCTGCCGCACAGCGCGCGTCGCTCCTTCAGTGACGGAGTTGGCTTCTTCGCGCGGAAGGCGAGGCAATCAGTTCGCGCAAACGCCAATATCGACGACGCCTCGCGTCCCATCGCACCCATCTTTGTATCTCGGCAATTCAAAACGCCCCCCCAGCCGCCGGCGCGCCGGACTTGAACCCGAAGCGTCGCCCCCGGCGGCCGCGAAAGCGCCAAATAGCCTATTTTAGGCTGTTTTGGCGCTGCGCGCTGGGGAAAAGTATCGCGCGCCGGCCTATACAGCGGCCTCGCCGCTGCATAACGTCATTTCGCTGATTCGCCCCAAAAAGGAGAAAAAATGGCTACCAAGCTGATGTCGAAGTCGGAGCTCATCCAGAAAATCGCTGATGCGCATCCGAGCGGATTGTCCCGGAGGGACGTCAAGGCCGTGATCGAATCGCTCGCCGAAATCGGCCACAAGGAGCTGAAGAAGGCGGGCGCCTTTCTCGTGCCCGGCATGGCCAAGTTCGTCGTCATCAAGAAGCCGGCGACCAAGGCGCGCAAGGGGATCAACCCGTTCACCAAGGAGCCGACCGTCTTCAAGGCGAAGCCGGCGCGTAAGATCATCCGAGCCCGGCCGGTCAAGGCCGCCAAGGACGCGGTCGCCTAACGCCGCCAATCGCTCGCCAAAGACAAGGGCGCGGGATCGGCGTGAAGACTGGCCAGGCTCATCGCTTCGGCCAGTCTTTTCAGGTTTGCCGGCGCGCTCTTGCGAGTTTCCCGCTTGTTTCGGCGTCCAAGTCCCGGACTGGCCATAGAACGCGATCGCCCTCTCGGCCGTCTCAGGACGCCGCCATTCGAAACGAGGGGATCCCCGCCAAGCCCGACGTACAATCTGTTCGAACAAGCGACGCGCGAAGGAAAGCGGATTGTCTGCGAGGATGGCGGTCGCCCTCGCGAGCTCTGTTCCATCATCCTCGGCCATACGAAGCGAGAACAGAGGGCGCTGACCTACCGGGTCAGCGGCGACAGCCGGTCCGGCCTGCCCGCCGGGCAGCGAGCGGCGCCGCCTCTTTTTGGCGAAGGTCAGCCGAGCCCAGATTCAGGACGGCGCCGTTCTCACGCGACTCGCGTAGCGGGTCAATCAGCCTCGTCCGCCCGCGGCGCGAATACGCAACGCCGGCATGACAGCCGATCATGCGGGGGAACGCTGACGCAAAAGGTGGAGGCGGCGCTTCGGTATTTGGGGATTCGTGGGTTTCGACGCGGTCGGCAGGTTAATAACCGCCAACCCATCGAGTTCCTGGCGCTCCCTAGGGGACTCGAACCCCTGTTTTCGCCGTGAGAGGGCGACGTCCTGGACCGCTAGACGAAGGGAGCGGGCGCTTCAAGCGGAGCGGGCTTCTATATCGGCGACGCTGGGCGAAGGCAAGCGAGTGACCGACAGCGGTCAAGACCGGCAGCGGTTAGGAATAGCGCGAAGCCGAAATTTGGGCGGGCGAAGGCGGAAACCGGCGTAACAAAAGCGCCCCATGGCGCGTATTCGATGGCGCGTAGGCTTTTAGGACGGGAGGTCTTCATGGTCACCAGGCGCTCTCTCTTGACCGGGCTCGCCGCGGGATTGGCGGCGGCTGGGTCGGCGTGGCGGCCGGTCGCGGCTCGCGCTGCGGAGATGTTCGAGGTCACGCATAGCGAGGCCGAGTGGCGCAAGATGTTGACGCCTCAGCAATACGCGGTGTTGCGCGAGTCGGCGACCGAGCGCGCCTGGACCAGCCCGCTCTTGAACGAGCACCGCCGCGGGATTTTCGCCTGCGCCGGCTGCGGCCGCGATCTTTTCTCCTCGGACACGAAATTCGACAGCGGCACGGGCTGGCCAAGCTTCTGGGCGCCTCTGGACGGCGCCGTCGGCACGACCGAGGATACGTCTTTCGGCATGACCCGCACGGCGGTCCATTGCAGCCGTTGCGGCGGCCATCTCGGCCATGTGTTCGACGACGGGCCGAAGCCGACCGGCCTGCGCTATTGCATGAACGGCGTCGCCTTGAGCTTCAAGCCGGCGACGGCGTGAGGCGAAACGCTCCGCAATCGGGCGCCGCCGGAGCGGCGCATGGTTGAAATGGCGGATGAGGCGAAGCGGCTTTATCGCGGCGGCGCCGAGCGCCAAGCAATCGCGCCGGCGTCCTTCTCCGACGGAGTCTGTCGCCTCATGCTCCTGGCACAATCCCCGCCGGCAGGGCGCGCGCATAGGCCGCGACGTCGCCCGCCCGGGTCAGCCAGATTTGCTCCCTCCGAGCGGCGATATGGGCGAGCGCGCCGCGCAGATGACGCAGGCGGTGCGGCTGGCCGACAATGTAAGGATGGAGCGCGACGCCCATCACCAGAGGCTCGGCCGCGCTTTGCGCCAGCATCTCGTCGAAATGGTCGACGATCATCCGCGCGAAGGCCGGCCCCTCGACCTTGCGGCCGACGATCATCGGGACGTCGTTGATCTCTTGCGGATAAGGCAGCGCGAGAATCGGCTTGCTCCGGGTGCGCAGGACAATCGGCTGATCGTCCATGCACCAATCGAGAAGGTATTCGTAGCCGGCTTCGGCGAGAAGATCGGGCGTGACTTGGCTTTCGGAAATCCACGGACCGAGCCAACCCCTCGGCGGCGCGCCTTCGCGGGCGGCGATCGTCGCTGTCGCCTCCGCGATCAGCGACGCTTCGGCCGCTTCGTCGAGGACGCCCTGGCGCTCGGAATTGGTGCGGCCATGGCCGACGAATTCATCGCCCCGGCCGCGGAAGGCGTCGGCGAGGCCCGGCGCACCGTCATAAATTTCGGAGTTGACGAGCACGGATGCGGGAAGGTCCAGCTCGTCGAAGAGATCGAGCAGCCGCCAAGCGCCGACGCGATTGCCGTAATCGCGCCAAGCGTAATTGAGCACGTCCGGCTGCGGCCCGCCCGGCGCGAGTTCGGCGCCGAGACCTTCGCCGAAGGCGAAATGTTCGAGATTGACGGCGATGTAAACGGCAAGGCCGGCGCCGTTCGGCCAGCGGTAGCGCGGCCGGAAGCGAATGGGCGAATAATCGTAGCGGCCATGGCGCCTCATCGGCTTGCGCCCGGATAGGCGCGCCAACCGCCGAAAACAGAAATATCCTGCGCGCCCTTCACCGCCTCCGCTTCGACGAGGAAGCCCTTCACGCTCGCGCCGTCCGAGAATTCGATCGTCCCGATCGTCAGCGGCGGCGGCGTCTTGGCGACGAACTGGCCGAAAGCCGCGGCGTCGAGCGCCCAGATTTCGGCGGCGACGGCCCGACCTTCCCGCGGCGCGACGCGCAAGAGACCCGGCTTAGGCGGGTTCGCCGCGGGCAGCGCGAAGAGCCGGTAGGCCGGGACCGTCTCCGCCTCGCGCAAGAAGATCGCGCCGAGCTCGATCAATTCGCGATTGAGCGGCAAGCCGGAGAGATGCGCGCCGACCACGGCGATTTCGATCCGCCCTGGCGGGGCGCGGCGGGCGCTTTGCCGGGGCGCGGCGACGGCCGCGCCCGTCGCGCCGATGCGCACGCCCGATCGCAATTGGACCTGCTGCGCCAGGCCGGCGAGGTAGCCGTCCGAACCCGCCGGGCCGATCAACGTCACGCTCGACGGCAGATCATCGGCGCGCCAGCCCGACGGAACCGCGATGGCGGCGAGATCCAGAAGATTGACGAAATTGGTGTACGTTCCAAGGTTCGAATTGAGCGCAATCGGATCGGCGAGAACTTCGGCGACCGTATAAGGCCGCGGCAGAGTGGGGACGACCATCGCCTCGAACTGGCGCCAAGCGCGCGCCGTTTCTCGCCTCAGCTCGGCGAGCTTGTAGGAAGCTTCGAAGGCCGCGACCGCGTCGTGCTTGCGCGCGCCTTCGACGATCTGGCGGGTGACGGGAAAGAAAGCTTCCGGATTGCTCTCGATCAGCGCCTTGGTCGCGGCGTAGCGCTCGGCGACCCACGGGCCTTCATAGAGCAAGCGCGCGACGGCGTAGAAAGGTTCGATGTCGAACTCGACAATGTCCGCGCCGAGATCAGCGAGCCGGGCGAGGTCGGTTTCGAAGGCCGCCTCGGCGAACCTGTCGCCGAAGAACTTGCGCTGATCGGCGCGCGGCGCGCCGAGGCGCGGTCGAACCGGCGGCGCGGACAGAGCCGGCGGAGCAAAAGAACGGGAGAAGGGATCGGCGGGGTCGTACCCGGCCGCGATCCGAAAGGCGAGAAAGGCGTCGGCGACGTCGCCCGCGAAAATCGAGATCGTGTCGAGGGTGCGGCAGGCCGGGACGACGCCGCTCGCCGACAGCGCGCCGAGCGACGGCTTGAGGCCGACAATTCCGTTGAGCGCGGCCGGAACCCGCCCCGATCCCGCCGTGTCCGTACCGAGCGAGAAGGGAACGAGGCCGGCGGCGACCGCAACCGCCGAGCCGGAGCTGGAGCCGCCAGGAATGAGATCGGCCCGCAGCGCATTGCGCGGAACGCCATAGGGCGAGCGGACGCCGACCAGGCCGGTGGCGAATTGATCGAGATTGGTTTTGCCGATCGCGATCGCGCCGGCGCGCTCCAAGCGCTCGACGACAAAGGCGGAGCGTTCCGGGCGATAGGCGAAGGCGGGACACGCGGCCGTGGTCGGCAGCCCGGCGACGTCGATATTGTCCTTCACCGCGAAAGGCACGCCGTAAAGCGGCTTGTCGATCGGTCCTTCAGCGGCGAGCTCGGCCGCGCGCTTCAGCGCCTCTTCCCTTGACCGCAGCGCGATGAACAAGGCCGGATCGTCATGGGCGGCGATCGCCGCATAGGTCCGCTCGATCGTCTCCGCAATCCCCCGCCCGCCGGCATGGGCGGCGAGAACGGACCCGATCGCGCCGATGCTGCCGTGATCTCCGTCGATATCGGTCGCGTGCATGAACGCCCCATTCCGCTGGCCCGCGCCAGTCGCCGCTCGCAGCACGTATGCAACCAAAGCATCGTGCATACAATAGCGCTCAGAATCGCGGCGCCCTGCTTAATCCTTAAGCGCATTCCTGCTTCGGCGAGCAAGATTCCATTGACCCGCAGCCGGCACGCGTCTTGCTCGCTCAATTCGCGCTGGATGCGACGGACGGATCGGCGCTCGGCGCGAAGGGGGCGTGACCATGGCATCTGTAGAGTTCACCAGACGGACGCTGCTCCGTTCGAGCGCGGCTGGCGCAGCCGGATTGGCGTTCGGTTTCGGCGGCGTTCGCCGCGCCTTGGCCGGCGATCTGACCATCGGCATCGTCTATGTCGGCGCGCGCGACGATTTCGGCTGGAACCAGGCGCATGCGGTGGCGATGGACGCGCTGAAGCAGGTCGCCGGCGTCAAGGTCGTCGAAGAGGAGAACGTCCCCGAGACCGACGCCTGCGCCAAGACCATGGAGTCGATGATCAATCTCGACGGCGCGGGGCTCATTCTGGCGACCTCGTTCGGCTATTACACGCCCTTCGTCGTCGATGTCGCGAAGAAATATCCGAAGGTCGAGTTCCGCCACGCCGCGCCGCTCTGGAACAAGGACAAGGATCCGAAAAACGCCGGCAGCTATTTCGGCTATTTGAATCAAGCTCATTACATCGACGGCGTCGCCGCAGGCCTGTGCACGAAATCGAACAAGATCGGCTTCGTCGCCGCCAAGCCGATCGCCAGCGTGCTCTCCAACATCAATTCCGTCCTGCTCGGCGCGCGCAAGACCAATCCGAACGCCACCGTGCAAGTGATCTTCACCGGCGACTGGTCTCTGCCGGTACGAGAAGCCGAAGCGGCGAACGCTCTGGTCGACGCCGGCTGCGACGTCGTCACCTGTCACGTCGACGGCCCGAAAGTCGTGATCGAGACCGCCGAGAAGCGCGGCGTGAAGACTTGCGGCCACAACGCCAGCCAGGCGCCGCTTGCGCCGAAGGGATTCATCACCGGCGCCGAATACAAATGGGAGACGATCTACAAGCAATATGCCGCCGAGCTCGGCAAGGGTCAGCCTTTGCCGAACATGCTGGCCGGCGGCTATGAGGGCGACATGGTGCGGAACACGCCGTTCGGCGCCGGCGCCAGCGATGAAGCGAAAAAGGCCGCGCTCGCCGCGATCGAGGATCTGAAAGCGAAGAAGCCGATCTATGTCGGTCCGCTGAAGGACAACAAGACCGGCAAGATCGTCATCGACAAGGCGTACGACAATCTGGATCCCTATCTCGACCAGATGGACTACCTCCTCGAAGGCGTGATCGGCTCGATCACTTGAGCGAGGCCTCGGCCATGGACAGCGGCGCGCCGGCGGCGGGCGAGGTTTCGGGCGCCGTCCTGCCTGCGGCGCCGAGCGAGCGCGCAGCGTCGGACCTCGCGCTGCGCCTGCGCGCCGGCTCGGAATATGTCGCGATCCCGGCGCTCGCGCTGGCGATCGCGGCGTTCCTTTTTTCGCTCTTCTTGCTCGCGATCGGCAAGTCGCCGATCGATTTCGTCGACAATATCTGGCGCGGCGGGTTCGGCAGCGGCTTTTCGTTCCAGAATACGTTGCAGCGCTCGGCGCCCCTGATCCTGACCGCTCTGGCGGTGGCGATCCCAGCCCGCATCGGGCTGATCATGATCGGCGGCGAGGGCGCGCTGGTGCTCGGCGGCTTCGCCTCGGCCGCGATCGCCACGCCGATGGTCGGCGTCGTCGCGCCGTGGCTGACGCTGATCGTCATGGCGAGCGCCGGCGTCGCCGTCGGCGCGCTCTGGATCGGCCTCGCCGGCTTCTTGCGCTATGCGCGCGGCGTCAACGAGACGATCTCCTCGCTGCTGCTGACCTATATCGGCGTCGCGATCATGAACTTCTTCGTCGAAGGCTCGCTGCGCGACTTGAGCAATCCGAACAAGCCCTCGACCCGGCCGATCGGCGAAGCCTATATGGTCGGCAAGATTCCGGGCACCGACGTGCATTGGGGCTTCCTCGCGGGATTGATCCTCGCCGTCGGGCTGCAGATTTTGATGACGCGCACGACCTTCGGCTTCGCCGCGCGCGTGACCGGGGGCAATATGCGCGCGGCGTTGGCGCAAGGCCTGCCGGTCGGAAAGCTGATCGTCGCTTGCGCGATGATCGCCGGCGCCTGCGCCGGCCTTGCCGGCTTTTACGAAGTCGCGGCGATCCAAGGCCGCGCCAACGCTTCGCTCGCCGCGGGCTATGGCTTTACCGGCATTCTCGTCTCTTTCCTGGCTCGCCATAATCCGCTCGCCATCGTGCCGGTCGCGATCCTGTTCGGGGGCCTGGTCGCCGCCGGCGGATTGATCCAGCGCCGCATGGGCTTGCCCGACGCGACGGTGCTCGTCCTGCAGGGCTTGATCTTCGTCGTGCTGCTGACCTCGGAGACGCTCTATGGGCGCTTCGCGATCTTCAAGACGGCCGCCTCGAAGGACCGCACGTGAATACGCCGCTCGCCATCGTCCTCATCGCCATGCTGGGCGGCGCGATCCGCGTCTCGACGCCGTTCATGTTCGTCGCAGTCGGCGAATGCCTGACGGAGAAGTCAGGCCGCATCAATCTCGGCCTGGAAGGCACGCTGGTCCTGGGCGCCATGGTCGCCTATGCCGGATCGTACCGTACTGGCTCGCCCTGGCTCGGCGTGCTGCTCGCCGGTCTCGCCGGCTCGTGCCTCGGCGCGATGCACGGCGTCATCTGCAAGCTGCCGCGCGTCAATGACGTCGCGGTCGGCATCGCCATGATGCTGTTCGGCACGGGCGTCGCCTTCTTCTTCGGCAAGCCCTATATCCAGCCGACAGCGCCGCGCCTCGTCTCGATCCCGCTCGGCGCCTGGTCCGACAATGCGGACCTCGGCAGCGCGCTCAACGTCAACCCGCTTTTTTTCGTCGGCGTGCTCGCCGCCCTCGCGCTGGGCTGGGCTTTGCGCAACACGCGCTGGGGCCTGATCGTCCGAACCGTCGGCGACAGCGCCGCGGCGGCGCGCGCCATCGGCATCTCGGTCGATCTCGTGCGCTTTTTGACGACGACCGCAGGCGGATTTCTTGCCGGAATCGGCGGCGCGTTTCTGTCGCTGTCCTATCCGGGATCGTGGAATCAGGGCCTTTCTTCCGGTCAAGGCCTGATGGCCGTGGCTTTGGTGATCTTCGCGCGCTGGAGCCCCGAGCGTTGCGTCCTCGCCGCGCTGCTCTTCGGCGGCGCCGGCGCGATCGGTCCCGCGCTGCAATCGATCGGCGTCACGCAGGGCTACTATTTCTTCAACGCCGCGCCCTACATTCTGACGCTCGGCATCATGGTCGCGACGTCGAGCGCCAAGCGCTCGGCGCGCGACATTCCCGGCGAACTCGCGATGGCCAAGTGATCATGCCGACAATCGAGTCCGAGCCGTATCCCTGGCCATATAACCGCGACCTGCGGCCGGCAAACACCGCGATCATCGTCATCGACATGCAGACCGATTTCTGCGGGCCGGGCGGCTATGTCGACAAGATGGGATACGATTTGTCGCTGACCCGCGCGCCGATCGAGCCGATCGCCGCGACGTTGAAAGCGATGCGCGCCAAAGGCTATCAGGTCTTTCATACGCGCGAAGGTCATCGACCGGACCTTTCCGACTTGCCGGCGAACAAGCGCTGGCGCTCGCAGCGCATCGGCGCGGGCATCGGCGATCCCGGCCCATGCGGCAGAATCCTGGTGCGCGGCGAAAGGGGCTGGGAGATCGTCGACGAATTGAAGCCGGAGCCCGGCGAGCCGATCATCGACAAGCCCGGCAAGGGCTCGTTCTGCGCCACCGATCTCGAATTGATGCTGCGCACGCGCGGAATCGACAACCTCGTTCTGGCCGGCATCACGACGGATGTTTGCGTCCATACGACGATGCGCGAAGCCAATGATCGCGGCTTCGAGTGCCTGCTGCTCGAAGATTGCTGCGGCGCGACCGATTACGGCAATCATCTCGCCGCGATCAAGATGATCAAGATGCAGGGCGGCGTGTTCGGCGCGGTGAGCCGTTCCGCCGCCTTCATTGCGGGGCTGCCATGACCCGCCGCGCTTTTGTCCACCGCCTCTCGACCCGCGGGCCGGACGATACGGCTGAGTTCGACGCCATGCTCGCCTCCGGCGCGATCTCGGCCGAAGGCGTCGTCGCCATTCTCGGCAAGACCGAGGGCAATGGCTGCGTCAATGACTTTAGCCGCGGTTTCGCCGCCGCCTCGCTCAAAGCGGCGCTCCGCCGTCGTTTGCCGGAGGACAAAGCCGACGCGGTCTGCATCGTGATGTCGGGCGGCACGGAAGGCGCGATGTCGCCGCACATCGTCGTCTTCGAATCGCGCGAGACCGACGAGAGGCCGGCGGCGCCAGGCGCGCTCGCTCTCGGCCGCTCGCGCACGCCGGTTCTGCCGTTCGATCATCTCGGCCGCCCCGCGCAGATCGACAGCGTCGCCGCCGGCGTGCGGGCCGCCATGGACGACGCCGGAATCCACGACGCCGAGGACGTCCACTTCGTCCAGATCAAATGTCCGCTGCTGACGCTGGAGCGCATCGCCGAAAGCGAGGCGCGCGGCCGGGCGACGGCGACGCGCGATACGCTGAAATCGATGGGCCTCTCCCGCGCGGCTTCGGCGCTCGGCGTCGGCGTGGCGCTCGGCGAGATCGACCGGAGGAAGCTGACGAACGAAGCGATCGGCCGCGATTGGTCGCTCTATTCGACGCGCGCCTCGGCCTCGGCCGGCGTCGAGCTTCTCGATCATGAAATCGTCGTGCTCGGCGCGTCGCGCCAATGGGCCGGGCCGCTGCGCATCGCCCATGGCGTGATGGCCGACGCGATCGACGTCGAGCCGGTGCGCGAGGCGATGGCGGCGCTCGGTCTTGCGAGCGAGGGCCAACTCGCGGCCGCCAAACGCAAGCGCCTCGTCGCGCTGCTCGCCAAAGCCGAGGCCGGCTCGACCGGGCGCCTGCGCGGCCATCGCCATACGATGCTCGACGATTCGGATATTTCGCCGACCCGCCACGCGCGCGGCTTCGTCGCCGGCGCCTTGGCCGGCCTTGTCGGTCACGCCGAAATCTATGTCTCTGGCGGCGCTGAGCATCAGGGGCCGGACGGCGGCGGCCCGGTCGCAATCATCGCAAGCGCGGCCGACGCGGGGAGCGCCGCATGAGCCTCGCCGAACCGCCGATCGCCAAAGCGCCGACGATCCCGCAGCGCGCGCCGTCGCTCGAGACGATCGGCATGACCAAGGTCTTCGGCTCGCTGGTCGCGCTGGACGACGTCTCGATCAAGGTTGCGGCCGGCTCCTTCCACGCGCTGCTCGGCGAAAACGGCGCCGGCAAGTCGACGCTGGTCAAATGCGTCATGGGCTTCCACCTGCCGGATCGCGGCGCGTTGCGGCTCGATGACGAAGAGATCGAGGTCAAAAATCCGCGCGACGCGCAAGCGCGCGGCGTCGGCATGGTCTACCAGCATTTCACTTTGGTGCCGTCGCTGACAGCCGCGGAGAATCTCGTCGTCAGCCGCGCCGACGCGCCGGCGGTGATCGATTGGCGGAGGGAGAAGAAGGCGCTCGAGGCCTTTCTCGAGCGCATGCCCTTCCGCGTGCCGCTGAACCGGCCCGTCTCCTCGCTCGCCGCGGGCGAGAAGCAGAAGCTCGAAATCCTGAAACTGCTCTATCTCAATCAGCGCTTCCTCATCCTCGACGAGCCGACTTCGGTTCTGACGCCGAGCGAGGCGGACGAGATTCTCGGGCTGCTCAAAGCCATGGCCCATCGCGGCGAGATCACGGTGGCGATGATCACGCACAAATTCCGCGAGGTCGAAGCCTTTTGCGACGAGGTCAGCGTGCTTCGCCGCGGCAAGAAAGTCGGCGGCGGCAAGGTCGGCGCGCTGTCGACGCGCGACATGGCCCGGATGATGATCGGCGATGCGGCGATCCGCCAATCGGCGGCGCGGGTCAAAGCGCCGAAAAGCGGCAGGGCGCTCGAAATCGCCGGGCTTACCGTGGCGAATGACGAAGGCCGCGACGCCGTGGCGGGCTTCGACTTGCAAGTGCGCGCAGGCGAAATCGTCGGCGTCGCCGGCGTTTCTGGCAACGGCCAGAGCCAATTGGTCGAAGCGCTCTCCGGCCAGCGCCCGATCAAGACGGGGCAGATCCTGGTCCATGATCAGAATTTCGAGCCGACGCGCGACAATTTCGACCGCTTCAAAGTCTTCGGCCTGCCTGAGGAGCCGTTGAAGAACGCCGCCGTGCCGATCATGTCGGTGGCCGAAAACATGGCCTTCCGCAGTTTCGACAAGCCGCCGATCGCCTCGCTCGGCTGGTGGCTCAATCCCGCGCCGATGCGCGCGAAGTCGCGCGAGCTGATCAAGCGTTACAACGTCAAGACGCCGTCGACGGAGACGCCGATCCGCGATCTTTCCGGCGGCAACGTGCAGCGCGCGGTGCTGGCGCGCGAGCTTTCGGGCGATGTCGACGTGCTCATCGTCGCCAATCCCTGTTTCGGCCTCGACTTCGCTTCCGTCGCCGACATCCGCGCCCAGATCATCGATCAGCGCAATCGCGGCGCGGGGGTGCTGCTCGTCTCGGAGGACCTCGACGAGATTCTCGAGCTCTCCGATCGGATCGCGGTCATGTCCGGCGGCAAGATCGCGTACGTGACCGACGCCGCCGGCGCCGATCGCACGACGATCGGGCGGCGCATGGCGGGACATTGATGATCGAAATCCCCGCCGAGCCGTTTCCCTTCGCCCTCGACCCGGCGCATACGGCGCTTGTCGTGATCGACATGCAGCGCGACTTTATCGAGCCCGGCGGCTTCGGCGAGACGCTCGGCAATGACGTGACGCCCCTCGCCGCGATCGTGCCGACCGTCGCGGAACTCATCGCGCTCTTTCGTGCGAAGAAATGGCCGATCCTGCACACGCGCGAGACCCATAAGCCCGACCTTTCGGATTGTCCGCCGGCGAAACGACTGCGCGGCCGGCCGTCGCTGCGGATCGGCGACGAAGGGCCGATGGGACGGATCCTGATCCGCGGCGAACAGGGCGCAGAGATCGTCGAGGCTTGCGCGCCGGCGGCCGGCGAGATCGTCGTCGACAAGCCAGGCAAGGGCATGTTCTATGCGACCGGGGTCAACGACCTCCTGAAGGCGAATGCGATTACGCATCTCGTCTTTGCCGGCGTGACGACGGAAGTCTGCGTCCAGACCTCGATGCGCGAGGCGAATGATCGCGGCTATGAGTGCTTGTTGATCGAGGACGCAACGGCGAGCTACTTTCCCCGGTTCAAGGCGTCAGCGATGGAGATGATCCGCGCCCAGGGCGCGATCGTGGGATGGACGACGCCGCTGGCGGCGTTTGCGGGGGCGGCGGGATGAGGGCGGCGCGGATACGAAGAGCGCGGCGCCTCCGACGGCTGACGCCGAGAGCCGCCTCGGCGCCGACTATGGACGCCGCTTTGGGTCGCGACGCGAAGCGCAGGGCCTCGGCGGCGAGCGGGGCTCAGGCGGCGCAGCGCGTGGGATCGGCGACATGACGGACAACCATTTCGAACCCGACTCGTTCATCGACGCTCTCGCGCCTCTGCTCGACCTCATCATCGACGACGCGTCGCGCGCACAGGTCAAAACCCATCTCGAAATCGCCGCGCGCATGGCTGCGCTGCTCTTCGAGCACAAGCTCGACGACCACGAAGAACCGGCGCCGGTCTTCGCCGCATGAGCAATTGCCTGCTCGACAAAAGTGCGGCCGAGATCGCTGCCGCCGTACGTTCGGGCGCCGCGAGCGCGCGCGAAATCGCCGAGGCCGCGCTCGCCCGCATCGCAGAGCGCAACTCGAAGCTCGGCGCTTTCACCGACATCGCCGCCGCCCGCGCCCTCGCCAAGGCGGCGGCGATCGACGGCAAACGCGCCCGCGGCGAGGCGCTCGGGCCGCTCGCCGGCGCGCCGTTCGCAGCGAAGAATCTGTTCGACATCGCCGGGCTGGTCACCCGCGCCGGCGCGAAAATCAATCGCGACAATCCGCCGGCGGCTCGAGACGCGACGCTCGTCGCGCGTTTGGAGGCCGCCGACGCGGTGCTGGTCGGCGCGCTCAATATGGGCGAATACGCCTACGACTTCACCGGCGAGAACGCACATGACGGCCCCTCGCGCAATCCGCATGATCCCGCCCATATGTCCGGCGGCTCCTCGGGCGGATCGGGGACGGCGGCGGCCAGCGGCATGGCCGCGATCACCCTCGGCTCCGATACGAACGGTTCGATCCGCGTGCCGTCGTCGCTGTGCGGCCTGTTCGGGCTGAAGCCGACCTATGGCCGGCTGTCGCGGGCGGGGACGTTTCCCTTCGTCGCGAGCCTGGACCATCTCGGTCCGCTGGCGCGCTCGGCGCGCGATCTCGCTTTGGCGTACGACGCGATGATCGGACCGGACGAGGCAGACCCTGCGCAAGCGAAAATCCCGGCCGAGCCCGTCGCGCCCCGACTCGAACAGGGCGCGAGATCGCTTCGCATCGCCAAGCTCGGCGGCTATTTTGCGCGATCGGCCGAGCCCGCCGCGCTTGAGGCCCTCGATCGCGTCGCCAAGGCGCTCGACGCGACGGAGACGGTCGAACTGCCCGAGGCTGAGCGCGCCCGCGCCGCGGCGTACCTGATCACGATGGTCGAGGGCGCGGCGCTCCATCTCGAGCGCTTGCGCGCGCGCCGCGAGGATTTCGATCCCGACGTGCGCGATCGGCTCGTCGCCGGCGCCATGCTGCCCGGCGCCTGGGTCGCACAAGCGCAAAAATTCCGCCGGTTCTGGCGCGGCGAGGTTCTGAAGCTGTTCGACCGCGTCGACGTCCTTCTCGCGCCCGCGACGCCCTGCCGCGCGCCGCGCATCGGCCAGAAGACCTTCACGCTCGACGGCAAGGAGACGCTGGTCCGTCCGAATCTCGGCCTGTTCACCCAGCCGATTTCCTTCATCGGTCTGCCGGCGGCGGTCGCGCCGATCTGCACGGCCGGCGACCGCCTGCCGATCGGCGTCCAGATCATCGCCGCGCCCTGGCGCGAGGACCTCGTCCTGCGCGTCGCGCACGCGTTGGAGCGCGACGGCGTCGCCGCAGCGCCGATCGCCCGTTTCACCTGATGGAGACCGCGGCCATCCAAGCGCTCGGGAACAGGACATGATCGTCAACGACCCGACGGTCCTCGCCGAAGTCGAAGCGGCCTTCGCCGCTTACGAGCGCGCCCTGGTGACGAACGATGTCGCCGCGCTCGACGCGTTCTTCCGCGATTCGCCGCAAACGATCCGCTACGGCGCCGCCGAGAATCTCTACGGGTACGAGGCAATCAAGGCGTTCCGCGCCGCCCGCTCGCCGGCCGGCCTGGCGCGCAAGTTCGACAGGACATCGATCACGACCTATGGCCGCGATTTCGCGGTCGCCTCGACGCTCTTCCGCCGCGACAATGCGCCTGGAAAGATCGGTCGGCAGATGCAGACTTGGGCGCGTTTTCCCGAAGGCTGGCGCGTCGTCGCCGCGCATGTCAGCGTCATTGACGAGAAGTAACATGCGGCGAGCAGTCGTCGCGAGGAAAGCGAAGCGATCCCGCCGCAAGGCGCGGCCTTCTGGACGGATTGCCTCTCGCAGTGACAACTGACGGGGCGACAAGGCGATGGATCGGCTCTTAGGCGTCGAGAGTCTCGGGGCCGGTCCGGCGCCGGTCGATTTCACCTTCGAGACCGGCTTGATCGCCGCGATCGCGCCGGCGGCGGCGAAACCATCGCGGCGCTTTCTCGCCATGCCGGCGCTCGCCAACGCGCATGACCATTGCCGGCCGCTGTCGCCGACTTCGTTCGGCGGCGCCGGGAAGCCGCTGGAGACCTGGTTGCTGCGGCTGGCCGCGATGCCGAGCGTCGATCCGTACCTTGCCGCCTGCGCCGCTTTCGGCCGCGCGGCGCGATCGGGCGTCGCCTCGGTCATGGCCCATTATACGCGGCCGCACGGACCGATGTCGCTCATCGAGGAGGCGCGCGAGGTCGCGCGAGCCGCAGCCGATATCGGCGTTCGCGCGACGCTTTCCATCGCCATGCGCGACCGCAATCCGTTGGTTTATGGCGACGCCGCCGGCGTGCTGGGCAAGCTGGCGCCCGAAGCGCGCGCCGCGGTCGAACGGCATTTCTTCGCGCCGGCGCCGAGCGCGGCCGAGCAGGTGGCGCGCGTCGAGGCGATCGCCGCCGCCGTCGAAAGCCCGACCTTCGCCGTGCAATTCGGGCCGAACGGCGCGCAATGGTGTTCGGACGAACTCCTGCGCGCCGTGGCGGACGCCTCGGCCCGCACCGGTCGACGCGTTCACATGCATCTGCTCGAGACGAAGTATCAACGCGCTTTCGCCGATCGTACCTATCCGGACGGCTTGCTGCCGCATTTGCTAAAGCTGGGCCTGCTGTCGCCGCGCATCGCTTTCGCCCATTGCGTCTACGCCAGGCCGGAGGAGCTGGCGCTGATGGCCGAGGCGGGCGCGACGATCGTCACGAATCCGAGCTCCAATCTGCATCTTGCGTCAGGCGTCGCCCCGATCGGCGAAGCGATCAAGGCCGGGCTGCGCGTTGCTTGCGGCGTCGACGGCTCGGCGCTGGACGAAGACGACGACGCGTTGCGCGAGATGCGGCTCGGCCATTTTCTGCATGGCGGCTGGGGCTTCGACAAGACGATCGAGCGCGCGCCCTATCTCGCCGCAATCATCGCCAATGGCCGCAGAGCCAATGGCGCGCCTGGAAGCGGCGGGCTGAATATCGGCGCGCCCGCCGATATTCTCGTCCTCGATATGGATCGGCTCGATCGCGACGCCGTCATGCCGGTCGACCCCATCGATCTGATCTTCGCGCGCGCCAATCAGGCGCATGTCGCGCACCTGATCGTCGCCGGAAAGACGATCGTGCGCGACGGCGAGCTGATCGGCGCCGATCTCGACCGCGTTCATGCGCAATTGCGCGAATCGGCCCGGCGCGCGACGCCGGACCGCGCCGCTTTTCTCGCTGCGTACGGGCCTTTGGAGGAGAGCGTCGCGTCGTTTTATCGCGGCATGATCGGCTGTTGCTGAAGGTCAACGCGGCATGGCGAAGGATGTCGCGATGGGTTATTGCCGATTGTCGGCCTGGACGGCCCGGCGGAGGCCGACGGCGCCGCGCTTTCGCGCATCGTGGCGGAAAGCGGCCCCGCGCTCACTCGGCGATCATCTCGCCGATCCGGCGCGCCGTATTCCAATTGCGCAACGTGCCGACGCCAAGCTTCTTCGTCGTCAGCGCGCCGATCAATTTCGACCGAACCGGCTCGATCGGGAAATAGACCCAGAGATCGCCCTCGACGACCTCGACGCGCTCGCCGTCGAAGCTGCGCTGCGCGAGCGCGGCGGCGAGCTTCGCCTCGAGCGGCTCGCGGGAGACGCGCACCATCACGCGGCTGCCGTCGCGCGCGGATTCGCGCAAGAAGGGATTGGCCGCGACCAGCCGCCGCCATTCGGCGCCGCTGCGCACGACAATATCGACATGGCGGCCGAACGTTTCGGCGAAGGCGGCTTCGAGCTTCGCCTCGAGCCGCGCCGCCTTTGTCGCGCTCGTCTCGAACAGCAGATTGCCGGTCGCGATCAGCGTACGCGGATTCTTCAAGCCGAGCGCCTCGGCCATCCGGCGCAGATCCGCCATGGCGAGACGACGGCCGCCGCCGAGCCCGATACTGTGCAGCAGCGCAATATGGGTCGTCACGGTTTTCCCGCCAACGAGAGGACGGCGTCGATCAGGCGCGAGAGAGCGAGGACGCCGCCCTGCTCCCGCTCAGAGGATTATTCTCGTCCCACGCATAGGTCAGCGTCTCGAAGCGCATCGCCTTGGCGTCGATCAACAGCAACTTGCCGACCAGTCCTTCGTCGCCCTCTTCGAACCCGCCGACGATCTCGCGGATGACTTCCAACGCCATCAGCGATCCGACCAGCCCGGCCAGCGCGCCGAGCACGCCCGTCTCGGCGCAGGCCGGGACCATGCCCGGCGGCGGCGGCTCGGGAAAGAGACATCGATAGGTCGGATTGGGCGCGCCGTTCTTGTTGCGGGCATAGGGCTTCAGCACGGTGAGCGAGCCGTCATATTCGCCGATCGCCGCAGTGACCAGCGGCTTGCGTTCATGGAAGCACGCGTCCGAGACGATGTAGCGCGTGGCGAAATTGTCCGATCCGTCGGCGATGACGTCGTAGTCGGCGACCAAAGCGCGAGCGTTGGTCTCGTCGATGCGCAGCGCAATCTTCTCCGCCGCCACATGGGGATTGAGGCGTTGCAGAGTCGCCGCCGCGCTGTCGACCTTTGGCCGGCCGACGTCGCTGGTCGCGTGCACGACCTGGCGCTGCAGATTGGAGAGCGACACCGCGTCGTCGTCGACGATCCCGATTCGTCCGACGCCGGCGGCGGCGAGATATTGCAGGAGCGGCGAGCCGAGCCCGCCCGCGCCGATCGCCAGCACGCGCGCGGCCTTCAGCTTGTTCTGGCCGGGACCGCCGACGCCGCGCAGCACGATATGCCGCGCATAGCGCTCGATCTCCTCGCTTGAAAGCGTCATCGTATCGGCCATTTAATCGCCATCAGCCGGGCTTGCAATCGCAGCGCTCGAAAGAGTCGAAAGGATAGGCCCATGTCGCAGGAAGACCCGATCGTCATCGTCGGCGCCGCACGCACGCCAATGGGCGGCTTCCAGGGCGATCTCAAGGACTTGGCCGCGCCCGCTCTGGGCGCGGCGGCGATCGGAGCGGCGCTCGAACGGGCCGCCGTAAAGCCGGAATCCGTCGACGAAGTCCTGTTCGGTTGCGTCCTGCCGGCCGGCCAAGGCCAGGCGCCGGCGCGCCAGGCGGCTTTGGGCGCCGGTTTGCCGGCGGCGGCGGGCTGCACCACGGTCAACAAAATGTGCGGCTCCGGCATGAAGGCGACGATGCTCGCTCATGATCTGATCCGCGCCGGCGCGGCCGAGATCGTCGTCGCCGGCGGCATGGAGAGCATGAGCAACGCGCCCTATCTGCTCGACCGCGCCCGCAGCGGCTATCGCATGGG